>DGFE01000073.1 GCA_002391525.1 Competibacteraceae bacterium UBA3908 | reverse complement strand
AGATGTGTATAAGAGACAGACATCAGCCCCCCAAACTGTTGGACCAGGTACGCGAAAAAATTCGGCTCAAGCATTACAGCATCCGTACCGAACAAGCCTATGTGGACTGGATTCGTCGCTTCATCCTGTTTCATGGCAAGCGACACCCCGCCGAAATGGGCGCGCCCGAGGTCGAAGCCTTCCTGACCCATCTGGCGGTGCAAGGCAAAGTGGCCGCGTCGACTCAAAATCAGGCTCGCAGCGCCCTGTTGTTTCTCTACAGGGCGGTCCTCGGCCAGGAATTACCGTGGTTGGATGACGTGGAACAAGCCAAGCGCCCGCAGCGGCTGCCGGTGGTGCTGACCCACGCCGAGGTCAAAACCGTGCTGAACCATTTGCGTGGAACTCATCGACTCCTGGCCAGCCTGTTGTATGGAACCGGCATGCGCCTGATGGAGGGCTTGCGGCTGCGGGTCAAGGATATCGATTTCGACCAGCAGGAAGTGCTGGTCCGCGACGGCAAGGGCGCCAAGGATCGCGTTACGCCCCTGCCGGCCACCTTGATTCAACCGCTCCAGAATCATCTGGCGCGGGTCAAGACCCTGCACGAGCAGGATTTACACGCGGGCTACGGCGCGGTCTACCTGCCCGATGCCCTGGAGCGAAAATACCCCAACGCCAACCGCGAATGGGGCTGGCAGTATGTCTTCCCCTCCCGTCAACTCTCCGTCGATCCCCGTTCCGGCGTCACCCGTCGCCATCACGCCGACGAAAAAGGCGTGCAGCGAGCCATGCAGCAGGCGGTGCGCGATGCGGGCCTGACGAAACCGGCGACGCCGCACACCCTGCGCCACAGCTTCGCCACGCACCTGCTCATGGCGGGCTACGACATCCGCACCGTCCAGGAATTGCTCGGCCACGCGGATGTCTCGACCACCATGATCTACACCCACGTCCTCAATCGGGGCGGCAAGGGCGTGGTCAGTCCGCTCGACGCGATTTGAGCAAACCCGCCCGTTAACGCAGACTTTGTTCCATGGATTCCAGCCAGGTTCGCCAGCTTTTCACCCGCCTGCAGGCCGCCCGGCCCAAGCCGACCACCGAACTGCGCTATCTCAGTCCTTTCGAGCTGCTGATCGCGGTCATCCTGTCGGCGCAATCGACCGACAAAAAGGTCAACGAGGCCACCGCGCGGCTGTTCCAGGTCGCCAACACCCCGCAAGCCCTGCTGGATCTGGGCGAGGCGGGGTTGAAGGACTTCATCAGGACCATCGGCCTGTACAACACCAAGACCGCCAACATTCTCAAGACCTGCGCCCTGCTGATCGAACGCCACGGCGGGGAAGTGCCGCGCGACCGGGCGGCGCTGGAAGCCTTGCCAGGGGTCGGGCGCAAGACCGCCAACGTCATCCTCAACACCGCGTTCGGCGAACCGACCATCGCCGTGGACACTCATATCTTCCGGGTCGCCAATCGGACCGGGTTGGCGCCGGGCAGAACCGTGCGGGAGGTAGAGGAAGGCTTGCTGGCCGCGACGCCGGACGAGTTCAGGCAGGACGCCCATCACTGGCTGATCCTGCACGGCCGCTACGTCTGCACCGCCCGCCAGCCGCGCTGCCCGGACTGCCCGATCCGCGACCTGTGCGAGTATCCCGATAAAAGCGAGGTGAACTGATGTTCGGCAACGACCGCGACAGCCTGCGCCGCTATTACTGTACGGTTTGGGACAAGGCGACCGCCGGCCAACCCCTGGAACCACTCGAACACCTGATCGCCGGCGTCATCCGTGAACATCCCGAGTATCAACCGGTGCTGGCCGATCCCGAAATCGCGCTGGGGCGCGAATACACCCCGGAACAGGGCCAGACCAATCCCTTCCTGCACATGGGCATGCATATCGCCATCCAGGAACAACTGGGCGGCGACCGCCCGGCGGGCATCCTCGACGTCTACCAACGACTCTGCCAGCGGATGGCCGACAGCCATGCCGTCGAGCATCGGATGATGGAATGCCTGGGCGAGACGCTGTGGGAGGCGCAGCGCGACGGCGTGGAACCCGACGAGCGGGTTTATCTGGAGCGACTGCGGCGGCTGGCGCGTCAGCTCTGAACCGCCCGGCAACGAAAAACGCCGACGGAATCGTCGGCGTTTCGGGCGAGCGTCCGGGGCGCGTTCAAAGCGGCTGTGGCTCGATCTCGCTGTCCTCGACCAGATCGCGATAAGCGTGCCAGCTCGCATGGCCGATCAGCGGCAGAACGATGGCCAGGCCCAGATAAAACGTCAACAGGCCGATGCCGGTGAAGATCGTGATCAACGCCGCCCACAGCACCATCGGCGCCGGGTTGACGCGGACGGCGGTGATGCTGGTCAGCACCGCCGTGATGAAATCGATCTTGCGATCCAGCATCATGGGAATGGAAACCACGCTGACCGTGAACACGATGGCGGCGATCACCGCCCCCACCAGCGTGAAAACCGTCAGAAACGTCAGGCCGCTGCCGGAGAAGAACAGTTCCGTGGCCGAACTGTCCAGGGTCAGATCGCCACTCGCGACGATGACGCCGAACAAGAGCGCCGACAGGCGCGCCCAGACGATCATCAACAGGCCGATCAATAGCCCGAACAGCAGGATGGGCAGCGTATTGTGCCGCCAGGCCGTCAGGGCGAGCCGCAAGCTCGGCGGTTCGCCCGCCTCCAGCCGACGGCTGATGTCGTACAAACCCATCGCCAGGAACGGACCGGCCAACAGAAAGCCGGTGGTCAGCGCCAACGCATACTGGAAATGGTTTACGGCCAGATAAACCAGAGCGTAACCCATGACCACGAACAGCAGGCCATAGGGAACGCTGACCGCGGGCGCGCGCCACAGATCTTTCCAGCCGGCGGCGAGCCATTCCCAGGGTTTTTCCATGGATACGACGCGTACTTTGGGTGTCGTGAGCGAACTTTCGACGACGGGAATGGACGTTACCATCTGAGCCCCTCCTCTTGATTGTTGCAGCGCGCAGTCGCGCGCATGTTGTTCATTAGCGTAGGAATGATCCATCGTGTCGCACTTGTGTTTTTCAAACCTGAAAGACCATGCAAATGCGAAAGAGTTTCAACAACAAAAAGGGGCTTCGAGGAGCCCCTGGGAATAGTTGTCGGAACGGGTGGAAGGTCAGCCCCGTTGTGGCCGTAGCCGACGATAAAGATCGTAGGTTTGCTGGGCGATGCTGCGCCAACTGTAGTGTCGTTCGACCCGTTCGCGACCGGCCTGGCCCATCCGCTGACGCAGTTCCGGATCGCTGGCGAGCCGGTTGATCGCCTCGGCCAGACCGCGCTCGAATTTGGCGGGGGCGATGGGATCGTGCGGCGGTTCCCGCGACAGGTGCGGATCCACCAGAAAGCCGGTCTCGCCGTCCACCACCACCTCGTTGATACCGCCGACCGCGCTGCCCACCACGGGCGTGCCGCAGGCCATCGCTTCCAGGTTGATGAT
>DGFE01000221.1 GCA_002391525.1 Competibacteraceae bacterium UBA3908 | reverse complement strand
AGATGTGTACCCAACACCGACGAAGGAATGCGCAAGCTGTTCGCCGCCCGCGAGGAATTGATGCGGATGCGGCCCGCCTTTTTCTCGGTCACTTACGGCGCCGGCGGCTCCACTCGCGAACGCACCTTCCAGGCGATCAAGGCGATTCAGATGCACAGCGGCGTCGACGCCGCCCCGCATTTGACCTGCGTGGCCTCCACCCGAGCAGGAATTCGCGAGATTCTGGATACTTACCGCGCCCAAGGCATCCACCGCATCGTCGCCTTGCGCGGCGATCTACCGTCGGGAATGCGTGAATTCGGCGAATTCCGCTACGCCAACGAACTGGTGGCGTTCATCCGCACCGAAACCGGCGACCACTTTCACATCGAAGTCGCCGCCTACCCGGAATTCCATCCGCAAGCCCCAAACACCGAGCGCGATCTGTTCAACTTCAAGCGCAAGGTCGAAGCCGGCGCCAACAGCGCCATCACCCAGTATTTCTACAACCCGGATTCGTACTTCCGCTTCGTGGACGATTGCGAGAAATTGGGGCTGGACTTGCCCATCGTGCCCGGCATCATGCCGATCACCAATTTCACCCAACTGGCACGGTTTTCCGACAATTGCGGGGCGGAAATTCCACGCTGGATTCGCAAGCGGCTGGAAAGTTGCGGCGACGACCGCGACGCGATCCGCGCCTATGGCCTGGATGTCGTCACCGACTTGTGCCGGCGCCTGCTGGACGGCGGCGCGCCGGGGCTGCATTTCTACACCATGAACCAGGCTGGGCCGACGCTGGCGATCTGCGAACGACTGGGGCTGACTCGCGGATAGACGATCCCCGGGCAAACGAAAACGCTCCTCCCCTCGAATGGGGCAGGAGCGTTTCGCTGAAAACCGCGGCGGAGGGCTGGGCTTATTGCGCCGTCACCAGCGCCCGGGCATCCGGGCCAAGCGGCAACACGTAATCGTAGGCCGCCAACACCAGGTTGTCGGTGGCGCGGATCAGACGGGCGGTAACGTAGACCGATTGCCGCGCGACCGCGTAAGTCCCGGCGATCACCGCCGCCGCGTTGTGCGACTGGCTGATTTCCTTGATCGAACGCGACAACATCAATTCCCCCGTACCTTCGGCGATAAAGATGTTGTTGCGCATCTTGATCTCGACGACCCTGAACCCCTGTTGCGCGAAGCGGGAACCGATCTGTTCGCCGATGACGCGACCCAACGCGGACGAGGTGTCGAGATTGTTGATGTCCACGAAGGTGGCCGCCAGCAGTGGCTCGTGCCGTTCCTTGAGCCAGGGCGCCCGCGTCAGCAGCGCATCGGCGGCGGCGTAGTTCTGATCAACCAGATTCGCATCCCGAATAATCGGACGGACGGGCACGTCGTCCGAGGAAGAAGCGCACCCCAGAATACCCAGGCTGAACGCGACCAACAACGCCACGGCTCCGCGCCAGCTCATTACGTTTCGATTCATGGTCTAACCACCTCTATGACGCAAGTCGAGCCACGGCATGTCATGGGCACTGCAGACCCGACGTGCACCCGACCACCTCTATCATGCGGGTGGTGACCGGCGCCGGCCCCTTGGCGAGGTACTGCCCGACGTTGTTGTCGCTGATGTAGTAAATGTCCCGCAGGCGGGTTACATAGCGATCACCGCTCATCACCGAGGTGGTCACGATGATTTCACTGTTCGGATTGTCGGTGATGAAACCGCTCGCCACATCCAGGCCGACCGCGCCCATCATCGCCGCCGTCGCCGGATTGCTGTCGCCCGTGGCGTGCAGCACCAGCACGCTACCGGTCAGGGCGGTGAACAAGCCCGGCATTGGCCGGATGAAGCCACGATCCTTATGGGTCACCACCTGAATGTCGTAGGTCAGCGGCAGACCACCCGCCGGGCTCTCGCTAACGAGGAATCCCCGTTCCAGCAGGTGCGTGATCAGCAAATTGTGGAAAGCTTCGCCAAAATCGCTGTTGTATCTCGGCTGCTGAACGTAAAGAGCGACCGGACGCCCCTGCTGTTCGCCGGAACCAACCAGCGAATCGTGCAACCGGTTGGCCACGTCGGCGGCCAGGACATCCCAATGTTGCGCTGCCTGCATCTTCCTTTGGAAGGTGACGGGATAGGTGGTTGCGACAGGCACTTGGGACACACAAGCCCCCAACCCAAGGCAAAGGATGACAAGAGGGGCATACGAGATCTTCATGAGTTTCTCCCTCGGTTTTTTGTATCCGTCATCGGCGGTACCCACCGAAATTTTAGCGGGTTATACCACCGGCGCCACCCCTTGACAACAAGGTTTCCATCGCGCCCGAATCCTGACTCGCGGCGGACCTCTCGACGTTGCCGATTGTCAGCGGAAACAAGGTGTTAATTATTTATTCAAACACATCATATTGTGTTAATATTTTTTATGTATACATCATATAGAAAATTATCTGGAATTTTTTTCCGCATCCTCTAGAATCTGGTGGCCCGTGCCGCGGGGCGCGGTTCGGGCGGCGCCAGCCATCCGTCAATCCAGCCGGCAACCGGCGTCGCGCCGAACCCATATTCATCGTCGTTATCTTCAGGAGACCACCGGCTTATGAAAACCGCGCACCTGCAACCCGTGGACCGCACGACCGCCGCCGCCGATGTGCCGATGCAACCGGCTTCCTGGGATATCTGGGACAAGAAATACCGGCTGAAAGCCAAAGATGGGCGTCCCATCGACGAGATGATCGACGGCACCTACCAGCGCGTGGCCAAGGCGCTGGCCGCCGTGGAAGCCACACCGGAACTGCGCGAGCACTGGTACGAGAAGTTTCTGTGGGCCTTGCGCCACGGGGCCATCCCGGCGGGACGCATCATTTCCAACGCCGGAGCCTGGGAACACAAGCCGGCCACCTCCACGATCAACTGCACGGTTTCGGGCACGATCAGGGATTCCATGGACGACATCCTGCGCAAGGTGCACGAGGCGGGCCTGACGCTCAAATCCGGCGCCGGCATCGGCTACGAATTTTCCACGCTCCGGCCACGTGGCGCCTACGTCTCGGGCGCGGGCGCCTACACCTCGGGGCCGCTGTCGTTCATGGACATCTACGACAAGATGTGCTTCACCGTGTCGTCGGCGGGCGGTCGCCGTGGGGCGCAGATGGGCACCTTCGACATCGGTCATCCCGATGTCATGGAATTCGTTCGCGCCAAGCGCGAGGCGGGCCGGCTGCGGCAGTTCAACCTGTCGCTGCTGATCACCCGCGAGTTCATGGAGGCGGTCAAGCACGATGCCGACTGGCTGCTGGCTTTCCCGCTCCTGGCCAAGGAGGCCGAGCAGGACAGCGTCGATCTGCGCGATGCCGCGAAAATCGTCTGGCGCGACTGGCCGATCACGGAAGACCTGATCGTCAACGAGGTCGGGCAGGTCGCCTGCAAGATCTACCGGAAAATCCGCGCCCGGCGGCTGTGGGATGTGATCATGGCGTCGACCTACGATTACGCCGAACCGGGATTTATCCTGATCGACCGGGCGAACGAGATGAACAACAACTGGTTCTGCGAGAATCTCCGCGCCAGTAACCCCTGCGGCGAACAGATGCTTCCTCCCTACGGGTCTTGTTTGCTCGGCTCGGTCAATCTCACCCAATTCGTCCAGAATCCGTTCACGGACAAGGCCCGCTTCGACTGGGAAACCTACCGGAACGTGGTCGCCATCTTCACCCGGATGCTCGACAACGTGGTGGAAATCAACGGTCTGCCGCTGGAGCAGCAACGCCGGGAAATCCTCGGCAAGCGGCGGCACGGCATGGGCTATCTGGGATTGGGCTCCACGCTGACCATGCTGCGCATGAAGTACGGCTCGCCGGAGTCGCTGGTTTTCACCGAGGAAGCGACCCGGGAAATGGCCCTGACCGGCTGGCGCGTCGCCCTGGAACTGGCGCGCGAAAAGGGACCGGCGCCGATCCTTGAACAGGATTTCACCGTGACCGCCGAGATGCTGCGCAAGCGTCCCGAAATGGCCCGCGACGGGATCAAGGAGGGTGACACCGTCAAGGGCAGGGTGCTGCACGCCCGCTACAGCCGCTACCTGCGGCAGGTCGCCGAGGCCGAACCGGAGCTGGTCGCGGAACTGGCCCGAATCGGCGCCCGTTTCACCCACCACAGTTCCATCGCCCCCACCGGAACCATCGCGCTGTCGCTGGCCAACAACGCCAGCAACGGCATCGAACCCAGCTTTGCCCATCACTATTTCCGCAACGTCATCCGTCCCGGCAAGAAATCCAAGGAGAAGGTGGATGTGTTTTCCTTCGAGTTGCTGGCCTACCGGCACTTGATCAATCCCAAGGCCATGCCCGGCGCCGAATCCGCCGGACAGCGACTGCCGGACTACTTCATCGCCGCCGACGACGTGACCCCGAAACAGCATGTGGACATCCAGGCCGCCGCGCAGAAGTGGATCGATTCCAGCATCTCCAAGACGGCCAACGTACCCACCGATTTCCCGTATGAGGATTTCAAGAACATCTACCTGTACGCTTACGAGCAAGGGCTGAAGGGCTGCACCACGTTCCGCTTCAATCCCGAAGCGTTTCAGGGCGTGCTGGTCAAGGAACAGGATTTGGCGAATACCCGCTACCGGTTCGTACTGGAGGATGGTTCGGAAGTCGAGGCCAAGGGCAACGAAGAGATCGAGTACGACGGCGAAATCCACACCGCCGCCAATTTATACGACGCTCTGAAGGAAGGCTATTATGGAAAATGGTGAATCCGCGCGGCGCCGCATGGCTTCGGAGACCTGACCATGACCCTCAAGATCGACAAGAAAATCGTCCGTTACAGCGTCGTCAAACCCGACGACACGTCCGCCGCGCCACCGGGCATACCCTCCGCCACCGTGCAGCAGATGCACGAGAGCGTGGCCCGGCCCGAAGTGTTGCCCGGCGCCACCTACAAGGTCAAAACGCCGCTGTCGGACCATGCGTTGTACATCACCATCAACGACATCGTGCTCAATTCGGGCACCCCTCACGAAACCCGGCGGCCATTCGAGATTTTCATCAACTCCAAGGCCATGGAGCATTTTCAGTGGATCGTCGCCCTGACCCGCATCATCTCGGCGGTATTCCGCAAGGGCGGCGATTGCACGTTCCTGGTCGAGGAACTGCGCTCGGTATTCGATCCCAAGGGCGGCTACTTCAAGAAAGGCGGCAAATACATGCCCTCGCTGGTCGCGGAAATCGGCGACGTAATCGAATCTCACATGCGCGCCATCGGCCTGCTCAAGGAAGACGGCCCGGACGAGCGCCAGCGTAAACTGATCGCCGAACAGCGCAACAAGTACGAGGTGGGCATGAAGGCCATCGAGGATGCGGGCGAGAACGCCTTCCCGCCGGAAGCCACCCTCTGCGGCAAATGCCAGACCAGGGCGGTCATCGTCATGGACGGCTGCCTGACCTGCCTCAATTGCGGCGATTCCAAATGTTCCTGAATCCGCTCAAGCAGCCGTAAAACCCGTTCCAACCCAATCCGAGACAGCGTCATGCATCCGGAACTGCCCGACCTGATGACGGTCGTCGAAATCACCGAGCCCGGCGGCCCCGAAAAGCTGGCCCCGGCTCGCCGCCCGTTACCGCGACCCGCGCCCGGCGAGGTGTTGATCAAGGTTGTCGCCGCCGGCGTCAACCGCCCTGACTGTTTGCAACGCCAAGGCGGTTATCCGCCACCGCCGGGCGCATCCGACATCCCCGGTCTGGAAGTGGCCGGCGTCATCGTCGCGCTGGGTAATGGCGTCGACGGCTGGATGATCGGCGACGAGGTCTGCGCCCTGCTGACCGGCGGCGGCTATGCCGAATACTGCACCGCCCCCGTTCCTCAATGCCTGCCGATTCCGGCCGGGCTGACCCTGCAACAGGCCGCCGCCCTGCCGGAGACTTTTTTCACCGTTTGGAGCAACGTCTTCGACCGCGCGCGGCTGCAACCCGGTGAAACCCTGTTGATCCACGGCGGCGCCAGCGGTATCGGCACCACGGCCATCCAGCTCGCCAGGGCTTTGGGTTCGCGGGTGTTCGTCACCGTCGGCGGCGGCGAGAAAGTTCAACCTTGCCTCGATCTGGGCGCCGAGCGGGTCATCGACTATCGCGCGGAGGATTTCGTTCAGGTGGTCAAGGAAACCACCGGCAACCGGGGCGTGGATGTGATTCTGGACATGGTCGGCGGCGACTACGTGCAGCGCAATCTCAGCGCATTGGCGGTCGAGGGTCGGCTGGTGTTCATCGCCTTCCTGCGCGGAGCCAGGGTGGAATTGAACCTGGCACCGGTGATGATGAAACGGCTGACCATCACCGGTTCCACGCTACGCGCCCGACCCATCGAGCACAAAGCGCCCATCGCCGCGGCTCTGCGAAAAACCGTCTGGCCGTTGCTGGCCAGCGGTGCGATCCGACCACTCATCGACCGGATTTTTCCGTTGACCGAGGCCGCCGCCGCTCATGCCCTGATGGAATCGAACCGCCACATCGGCAAACTCCTGCTGCAAGTCGGCTGATTTACCGGCTTTTACCTCTCCTCTTCCCCGGCGGTGGCCAGAGGCCGCGTTCAGGCGCGGCGTGGACGCGCCGCGGCCGTTCACCCCACACTCATTCCGCGTTGCAACAAAATTTTATTTGTGCTGTCATTAAAGTTGACCCACTGCTTCCGGTTGGCCAGAACCATCCGGTCAAGCGAGCGCTCATCAACTAAAATTATGCTTGGGTTACGTGCTTGCCCTGCCTTTCAGCCAGGCCCACAGGCGCGCAATCAGGTAAAACCAAAAACACGGAGCTTCACGAGGCGCGTTCCGGCTGATTTTTATTACAGGTGAGAGGCTAACAACATGCGTAGCAATCACAAACTTCATCATCCATTCGTCTGGTTCGAACGCGGCGGATGGTGGTTCAAAGTGCTTGGCGAATGTTTCGGACCCTACAAGGATATGATCGAGGCTCGCTACCATCTGTTGGTGATTCAGGGCTTGAGCCTGCGGCTCCGCGAAGCGGTTTCCAGTTAGGTGTCGCCGATGAGGAAGGAGCAGGTCTCCTCGCCAGCGAGCGCGATCCCGCGACGCTGTCGTCTTCTCATTCATCTTCGCCAGAGGGTATCCTGCCTCTGAATCTGGAACGGCGATGCTCGACGACGCCCAGGTCGCCCGAATCCACGCGGCGGTAATCGAAGCTACGCGCCGCTATCTGGCGGACCGCCGTGCCCGGGTCGGTCCCTTTACCCGCAAGCACTTTTCCTTCCGTGGCGCCTTACGGATCAACCGCCGCGCGCTAGGCAAGGATCTGTTGCGCACCCCCGCCAACGTGATGTGGGCCGTGCCGCAATTGCTGGCGCGGGGTGGCGCGATTCTCAGCCGCAAGCTTCGGCTGAACTCGGTTGCCTGGCGGTTGGAGCGCCTGCCGGCTGGTTTCAAGACCGACGTCGAGCGCGAGATCGAATGGCTGATTTACAGCGAACTGCTGGAACTGCCGTTCGCGCGGGATGGGCGGCGCTGCAGCCGGGATGCGCTGCTGGAGGAAATTCTGGCTCATCCCACCATCAGCGAATTGCTGATCCCGGAACTGCTGCGGTTGGACGAACTCGCGCAGCGCCAGAACTTCCGGCAACGGCTCGAAGATTACCTGATCACCTACACCTCCAGTCGCACGGCAGCGGCGGATTTGTCCGGCTCCCTGCTCAGTCTGGCCGCGGGTGTAGCGGCCTTCAAGCAATTCACGCCCGGCGCCATGGCTGTCGGCAGCGTCACCGCAACCGCCATCGCCAACCAGCTGGCCATCGCCAATTTCCTGCTGGGACCGTCGCTCGGCTCGCTTTACTACGGTGTTTTTCCGGCCACGGCATCCGCTGGCCTGCTGGTCGCGACCACCGGCGGTCTGCTGCTGGCGTTGGGCGTACTCAGCGCGGGCGCGGGCGTGATCACCGACCCACTTCAGCAGGCGTTCGGGCTACACGAACGCAAGCTATTGAAATTACTCGATGCGCTCGAAGCGGAATTGACCGAACAGGGAAACGGCTACCGCCTGCACGACGCCTACGCCGCGCGGATTTTCGATCTGTGGGACTTGCTGCAAACCACCACCCGCGCCTTGGTTTGAAGCTGCCAGCAAAAAAGCCGGAAATCCGGCTTTCTGTTTACATTAAACTTACATTACACCCGGCTGGGGCGTCGGATTTTCATTCGGCCGCCGCCGCGCCTGGCCGGTCCAGCAGCTCGACATAGGCCAGCGGCGCATTGTCGCCGACGCGGAACCCGCATTTCAGGATGCGCAGGTAACCGCCCGGACGCGACAGGAAACGGGGTCCCAGCTCGTTGAACAGCTTGGTGACCACCTCCCGATCACCCAAGCGGGCGAACGCCAGTCGCCGGTGGGCTACGCTGTCCTTCTTGGACAGGGTGATCAACGGTTCGGCGACCCGCCGCAATTCCTTGGCCTTGGGCAAGGTGGTCCGAATAACCTCGTGCGTGAACAGCGAAGCAGCCATATTGCGCAGCATGGCCTTGCGATGGCTGCTGGTGCGATTGAGTTTACGACCGGCTTTGCGATGGCGCATGACACACATTCCTTGAGCAAACTGAAATCAACGGGTTGACAACGGATCGATCATTAAAGCGACGGACGCGGATTTACTGGAGTTTTTTTATTCGACATCGTCGGCATCGCCATCATCATCGGTGGCGGTCCGGGAATCCGGTTTGGACAGTTTATCGGTTTCCACGGTATCGACCGTCATGCTGGCCGGGCGCCGCGCCGCGGCGGCGCGTTCCTCGGCTTGTTCCAGGCTCAGGCCCGGTGGCGGCCAGTTATCGACTTTCATACCCAGCGACAACCTGTACTTGGCCAGGACGTCCTTGATTTCGGTCAGGGATTTCTTGCCGAGATTCGGCGTTTTCAGCAATTCCGCCTCGGTCCGTTGCACCAGATCGCCGATGTAGTAGATGCTCTCCGCTTTCAAGCAGTTGGCCGAGCGCACGGTGAGTTCCAGATCGTCCACCGGCTGCATCAGGACCGGATCGATATCCACCGGCGGCGGCGGCAATGGTTCGTCCCGCTTGCCCTTGAGATCCACGAATATCGACAACTGATCCAGCAGGATCCGGGCCGCGGTGCGGATGGCTTCCTCCGGATCGATGGTGCCGTTGGTTTCCAGGGTCAGAATCAATTTGTCCAGATTGGTGCGCTGCTCGACGCGGGCGCTTTCCACGCGGTAGCTGATCCGCTCGACCGGACTGAAGGACGCATCCAGTCGCAACCGGCCGATTGACCGGGTTTCGCCGTCGGCGCCTTCCCGTTGGGTGGCCGGCCAGTAACCGCGTCCCCGCTCGACCTTGAGCCTCATGCTCAGTTCGCCGCTCTTGGTCAGGTGCGCGATGACGTGATCCGGATTGATGATTTCGACGGTATGGCTGCCCTCGATGTCGCCCGCCACCACCGGCCCCGGTCCCTTTTTGGTCAGCGTCAAACTGGCCTCTTCGGCTCCTTCCTGCAGAGTCACCGCCACACCCTTCAAGTTGAGCAGGATGTCGATCACGTCTTCCTGCACGCCTTCAATCGTGGAGTATTCGTGAAGGACCTGCTCGATTTCACACTCGACAATCGCGGCGCCGGGTATGGAGGAGAGCAAAATCCGGCGCAGGGCATTGCCGAGGGTATAGCCAAAGCCACGCTCCAGCGGCTCCACGGTCACCTGGGCCAACCGTGGCGCCAGTTTTTCCACTTCGACACGGGTCGGTTTCAGCAAATCAAAGGCGCCCACCATCCGCTTTCCCTCGGAGTCGATCACTTGGAGTACAACTCCACAACCAGGGATTCATTGATATCCGCGGGCAGATCACCGCGGTCGGGAATCCGCTTGAACACTCCGCTCATCTTGCCGGTGTCCACATCCACCCACTCCACGAAACCATGGCCCTGGGCAAGTTGCAGCGAATATTGGACGCGGGTCTGGGTGCGGCTCTTCTCATGAACCGCGACCACGTCCTCGGGTTTGATCTGATAGGAGGGGATATTCACCCGCTGGCCGTTGACGGTGATGGCACGGTGGGAAACCAGCTGCCGGGCTTCGGCGCGGGTGCTGCCAAACCCCATCCGATACACCACGTTGTCCAGCCGGCACTCCAACAGCCTCAACAGGTTTTCACCCGTGGAACCCTTGCGGCGGGCAGCCTCTTTGTAATAGTTGAGGAATTGCCGCTCCAACACGCCGTAGATCCGGCGCAGTTTCTGCTTTTCGCGCAGCTGCAACCCGTAATCGGACAGCCGGGGGCGGCGCGCGCCATGCTGGCCCGGCAGCCGTTCCAGATTGCACTTGGACTCCAGCGGCCGGGCGGCGGATTTCAGGAACAGATCGACGCCTTCCCGACGGCTCAGTTTGCACTTGGGACCGAGATATCTCGCCACGGTATGACTCCTGGACTAGACGCGACGGCGTTTCGGGGGACGGCAGCCGTTATGGGGGATCGGCGTCACGTCCATTATGCTCATGATCTTGAACCCGGCGGCGTTCAGGGCGCGCACGGCGGATTCCCGACCGGGTCCAGGCCCCTTGACGTTGACTTCCAGGTTCTTGACGCCGTACTCCTTGACCGCGGTGCCCACCCGCTCGGCGGCAACCTGCGCCGCGAACGGCGTGCTCTTGCGGGAACCGCGAAAACCCGAACCACCCGACGTGGCCCAACCCAGCGTGTTGCCCTGACGGTCCGTAATGGTGATGATGGTGTTATTGAACGAGGCGTGGATATGGACGATGCCATCCACCACATTTTTCTTGACGCGCTTGCGCGTCTTGGTAACCGGTTTTGCCATGCTCCAACCTATGCCAAGGGAGTTCCAAAAGATTCTGGCGGCTTACTTGCGAACCGCGCGGCGCGGACCCTTGCGCGTCCGGGCATTGGTGCGGGTGCGCTGGCCGCGCACTGGCAGACCACGCCGGTGGCGCAACCCGCGATAGCAGCCCAGATCCATCAATCGCTTGATACTCATGGACACTTCGCGACGCAGATCGCCCTCCACGGTATACTTGCCCACCTCGGCGCGCAGCGCATCCACCTGGGCTTCGTCCAGATCGCGGATCTTGGTATCCGCGGCGACCTTGGCGGCCTCGCAAATCTGGCGGGCGCGGGTCTTGCCGATCCCGTAGATCGCCTGTAGCGCGATCACCGCATGCTTGTTGACTGGAATATTGATGCCTGCAATACGGGCCATGCCTTAAAACTCCTCCCATCGCCGTCAGGGTGCCGGCCTACGCAAAGAAACGGAAATTTAACCCACCCGGCGCTTCAAATCAACCTGACAAATCACCTGACATTCATCCTTGCCGCTGCTTGTGGCGGGCGTCCTTGCAAATGACCCGCACCACGCGGTCGCGGCGGATGATCTTGCAGTTGCGGCAGATTTTCTTGACCGAGGCACGCACTTTCATCGTTGTTCTCCACATTCCAAAGACGCCGCGCGCGCAATGGCGACGCGTAAACAAACGGTTGCCGGCCCTCAGCGCAGCAGGCCCTGGCCTTTGAAACTGCTCTTCTTTAGCAGGCTCTCGTACTGATGCGACATCAGATGCGCCTGGACCTGGGCCATGAAATCCATGACCACCACTACGATGATCAACAGCGAAGTACCGCCGAAATAGAACGGCACCCGCCAATACAGAATCAGGAATTCGGGCAGTAAACAGACGCCCGTAATGTAAATCGCTCCGATCAACGTCAGTCGAGTCAGCACCTTGTCGATATAGGTCGCCGTCTGCGCGCCGGGCCGAATGCCTGGAATGAACGCCCCGGACTTCTTCAAATTGTCGGCGGTTTCCTTGGAATTGAAGACCAGAGCCGTATAGAAGAAGCAGAAGAAGATGATCAAACCGGCGTAGAGCAAAACGTACAGCGGCTGCCCCGGCGACAGGGTCGAACTGATATCCCGCAACCATTCCATGTTCGGCGCGTTGCCGAACCAACTGCCGAGCGTGGCGGGAAACAGGATCAGACTGGAAGCGAAGATGGGCGGAATCACGCCCGACATGTTCAGCTTCAGCGGTAGATGAGTGGTCTGGGCGGCATACACCCTGCGGCCCTGCTGGCGCTTGGCGTAATTGACCGTGATCCGCCGCTGCCCACGCTCGACGAACACCACGAAACCGGTGACCAGCACGGTCAACGCCAGCAGAAACAGCACCAGCATGACGTGCAGTTCGCCGGTACGGGCCAGTTCCAGGGTACCACCCACCGCCTGCGGCAGGCCGGCGACGATGCCGGCGAAAATCAACATGGAAATGCCGTTGCCGATGCCGCGCTCGGTCACCTGTTCGCCCAGCCACATCAGGAACAGAGTGCCGGTCACCAGGCTGACGGTCGCGGTGATCACGAAGCCAAGTCCGGGCGCGATGACCACCGAGGTATTGCCCACCATCTGGCCCTGAATGGCGATACTGACCCCGATGGCCTGGAACGCCGCCAGCACCACCGTCAGATAGCGGGTGTAACGAGTCAGCTTGTGACGCCCGGCGGCGCCGCCTTCCTTGCGCAACTGCTCCAGCGACGGCACCACCATCGACATCAGCTGCAGGATGATCGAGGCCGAGATATAGGGCATCACCCCCAGCGCGAAAATACTTAACCGCCCCAGCGCACCACCCGAAAACATGTTGAACATGTCGAGGATGGTGCCGCGCTGCTGGTCGAACAGCTGCGCCATCGCGTTCGGGTCGATGCCCGGAACCGGGATGTGCGCGCCGATGCGGAACACCACCAGCGCGCCCAGCAGAAACAGGAGGCGCTGGCGCAATTCGGTCATCTTGCCGAGATCCGGCAGGGCGGTCGCCATTTGCGCTTACTCGAGGATCGTCCCGCCGGCCGCCAACACCGCGGCGCGGGCGCCCACGGTCAAGGCCAGGCCGCGCAGGGTCACGGGTTGGGCCAATTTGCCGGACACGATCACCTTGGCCCGCCTGGCGAAAACGGGCACGAGGTTGGCCGCCTTGAGCGCCGCCAAATCGATGACTTCGGTCTTCACCTTGCTCAGCGCGCCCAGGCGCACCTCGGCGGTATCCTTGGCGGTCATGGAACGGAAGCCACGCTTGGGCAAGCGCCGTTGCAACGGCATCTGACCGCCCTCGAAGCCGACCTTGTGATAGCCACCGGCCCGCGCGTGCTGGCCCTTGTGGCCACGCCCACCGGTCTTGCCAAGCCCGGAACCGATACCGCGCCCGACCCGCTGTTTGTCCGGCCGGCTGCCAGGCGCCGGTTTCAGGGTATTGAGACGCATGGCTTCAGGCCTCCTCGACTTTCAACAGATACGAAACCTTGCGGATCATGCCACGGTTCTCCGGGGTGTTGGCCACCACCGCGCTGCTGTGCATCCGCCGCAGCCCCAGCCCGCGCACGCACGCCTGGTGCGCGGCCAGGCGGCCATGTGCGCTCTTGACCAGGGTGACTTTCAGTTTGTCGGCCATGCTCCTCAACTCCGGATCTCGTCCACGGTCTTGCCGCGCTTGGCGGCCTGGTAATCAGGCGACTTCATGGTGCTCAGACCAAGGATGGTCGCCCGCACCACGTTGATGGGATTGCGCGAACCGACGCACTTGGCCAGCACGTCCTTGACGCCCACCACCTCGAACACGGCGCGCATGGCGCCACCGGCGATGATCCCGGTACCCTCGGAAGCAGGCTGCATGAACACCTGCGCCGCACCGTGCCCGGCGGTCACCGGATACTGCAGGGTGGTGCCGTTCAGCGGCACATTGCGCATGTTCTTGCGAGCCTTGTCCATCGCTTTCTGGATGGCCATCGGCACCTCGCGGGCCTTGCCATAGCCCAAACCGACCCGGCCATTGCCATCGCCCACCACGGTCAGCGCGGTGAAGCCGAACTGCCGGCCACCCTTGACCACCTTGGCCACGCGATTGACGGCAATCAGTTTCTCTTGCAAGCCGTCGGTATTCTGGGAACCTTCTACGTTTGTCGCCATGCCGTCTGTTCCTTAAAACTCCAAACCGTTCTCGCGGGCGGCATCGGCCAATGCCTTGACCCGGCCGTGATACTTGAAACCGGAGCGGTCGAACGCCACCTGGGTGATGCCGATAGCCCTGGCCTTCTCGGCGATAGCCCTGCCCACGGCCTTGGCCGCCGCGACATCACCCGTGCTCTTGAGAGTCTGACGCAGAGCCGGCTCGAGGGTGGAGGCGGCCGCCAAGGTCTGGTCGCCGGTCGCCGCCGGGGTGATGAGTTGCGCGTAGATGTGACGGGGCGTGCGATGCACGCACAACCGGCAGACACCCAGCTCGCGAATCTTGTGCCGGGTCCGCAACCCGCGCCGCAGGCGCGCGGCTTTTTTGTCGGCTGCTTTCTTGTCCATGGCGAGTCCCTATTTCTTCTTGGCTTCTTTCAGGATGATGATCTCATCGGCATAGCGCACGCCCTTGCCCTTGTAGGGTTCCGGCGGCCGATAGGCGCGGATCTGGGCGGCGACTTCGCCGACCTGTTGCTTGTCCACCCCGCGGACGATGATTTCGGTCTGGCTGGGCGTTTCGATAGTGATACCGTCCGGCACCTTGAATTCAACGGGATGAGAGAAACCGAGGGTCAAATTCAGCAGCTTGCCCTGCGCCTGGGCCTTGTAGCCGACGCCGACCAGTTGCAGCTTGCGCTCGAACCCCTGGGTGACGCCGATCACCATGTTGTTGAGCAGGGCGCGCATGGTACCGGTCATCGCCCGGTATTTGGCTTCGTTGGACGTCACGCAGGGACTGACTTTCAGTTCGCCGCCTTCCTGTCGGATCGCCACCCAGGGATGCACGCGCAACTCCGCCGCCCCCTTCTTGCCTTTGAGGGCCACGCGCTGACCGTCTATGGCCACATCCACGCCGCTCGGGATCACGATTGGCTTCTTGCCGACCCGCGACGTGCGTATTTTCTTTTGCTCTTTAGCCAGGCTTGCCATGGTGCCGCTCCTTTACGCCACGATGCACAGCACTTCGCCACCATGGCCAGCGGCGCGCGCTGCGCGGTCGCTCATCAGTCCACGGGGGGTGGACACGATAGCCACGCCCAAACCGCCCATTATCTTGGGCAGTTCGCCCTTGCCGCGAAACACCCGCCGCCCCGGACGGCTGACGCGCTCGATCCGCTCGATCACGGGCTGGCCTTCAAAATACTTGAGCGTGATGGTGAGCTCCGCCTTGCCGGGAGTGGTTGGCGCCACCGCGAAATCGGTGATGTAGCCCTCGTCGCGCAGCACCTGCGCGACGGCCGCCTTCAGCCTGGAAGCCGGCATGCTCACCTGGGTTTTGGCGGCGGCCTGGGCATTGCGGATGCGCGTCAGCATATCCGCGATGGGGTCGGTCATGCTCATGGTCAAATAACTCCACGTGGTCAGTCTCGGGGCCCGCGCCGGCAGCGGCGAGGCAAACCCTGAACTTAAAGCGTCTGGTCCAGCCTTCCGGAGACTGGCGCGTTCACCAACTCGCCTTGCGCAGGCCCGGCACGTCGCCGCGCATGGCGGCTTCCCGCAGCTTGTTGCGAGCCAGACCGAACTTGCGGTAAAAACCGTGTGGCCGGCCGGTCAGCCGGCACCGGTTGTGCAGCCGAACCGGGCTGGCATCGCGCGGCAACGCTTGTAATTTCAATTGCGCTTCCCGCCGCTGCGCGTCGCTGCCCGCCGGATCGCGAATCGCTTCCTTCAGCGCGGCCCGCTTGGCCGCGTACCGCTCGACGGCGCGCGCACGCTTGGCCTCGCGGTTGATCATGCTCTGTTTAGCCACACCCCAATCCTCAGGCTCGGAACGGAAAATTGAAAGCGGCCAGCAACGCGCGCCCTTCTTCGTCGGTGCGCGCGGTGGTGGTGATGGTGATGTCGAGGCCACGGATGGCGTCGATCTTGTCGTAATCGATTTCCGGAAAAATGATCTGCTCCCGCACCCCGAGGCTGTAGTTGCCGCGACCGTCGAAGGCGCGAGCGCTGAAGCCGCGGAAATCGCGGATGCGCGGGATAGCGACGTTGATCAGCCGATCCAGGAATTCGTACATCCGTCCGCGCCGCAGGGTCACCTTGCAGCCAATCGGCCAGCCCGCGCGGATCTTGAAACCCGCGATGGACTTGCGCGACAGGGTCACCACCGGTTTCTGGCCGGCGATTTGCGTCAGGTTGCCGACCGCGTGCTCCATGATCTTCTTGTCGGCCACCGCTTCGCCGACGCCCATGTTCAAGGTGATCTTGGTAATTCGCGGCACTTCCATGACGTTGCGGTAGTTGAACTGTTCGCGCAGCTTCGGCGCCACCGTCTCGCGATAGTATTGTTGCAGTCGGGCCATGACCGTTTCCTCAGACATCCACGACTTCGTTGTTGGACTTGAAGTAGCGCACCTTGCGGCCATCCTCCAGCACCCGGAACCCGACCCGATCGCCCTTCCTGGTGACGGGGTTGAACAGCATCACGTTGGAGACGTGAATCGCCGCCTCGCGCTCGATGATCCCGCCGGCCACGCCGCGCGCCGGATTGGGTTTGGTATGGCGCTTGATCAGGTTGACACCGGCCACGATCACCCGCTCGCCGGCCTCCACCACCCGCATGACCTTGCCGCGCCGGCCCTTGTCCTTGCCGGAGATGACGATGACCTCATCGTCCTTTCGAATTCTGCGCATTGCCGTCTTCCTCCCGCCTCACAGCACTTCCGGGGCCAGGGAAATGATCTTCATGAACCGCTCGCTGCGCAACTCGCGGGTGACTGGCCCGAAGATGCGGGTGCCGATGGGTTCCAGCTTGTTGTTGAGCAGCACCGCGGCGTTGCCGTCGAAGCGGATCAGCGAACCGTCCGGTCGGCGCACGCCCTTGCGGGTACGCACCACCACGGCATTGTAGACCTCGCCCTTGTTGACCTTGCCGCGGGGGATCGCGTCCTTGACGCTGACCTTGATGATGTCGCCGATGTGAGCATACCGGCGGTGGGAACCGCCCAGCACCTTGATGCACATCAGCCGGCGGGCGCCGCTGTTGTCGGCGACATCCAACATCGTTTGCATCTGAATCATGGTTCTATGTTCCGTTCACGGATTTGAAAAACCCCTGCCGGGCCCGGGCCTCCACGCCCGCGGGCCACGGCGCTCATTGCGCGCGCTCGACGACTTCGACCAGGGTCCAGGCCTTGGTTTTGGCCAGGGGGCGACACTGCCTGATCGTCACCACATCGCCTTCCCGGCACTCGTTATGCTCGTCGTGGGCGTGCAGTTTGGTGGTTCGCCGGACATACTTGCCGTAAACGGGGTGTTTGACCAGCCGCTCGATCACCACGGTGATGGTCTTGTCCATCTTGCTGCTGGTCACGCGCCCGGTCAGGGTGCGCTCCACCTGGATTTCCGTCGTCATGCCTTGGCCGCCTTCTCGCTCAATACCATTTTGACCCGCGCGATATTGCGCCGCGCCTGCCGGAACAGATGGGGCTTGCCGGCCTGACCAGTGGCCCGCTGCATCCGCAGGTTGAATTGCTCGCGCAACAGCGCCAGCAGTTCCTGCTTGAGTTCGTCCGTACTTTTCTGCCGCAATTCGCTCGCGTTCATCACATCACCGTCCGGGTCACGAAGACCGTTCGCACCGGGAGCTTGGCCGCCGCCAGACGAAACGCCTCGCGGGCGATGTCTTCGGCTACGCCCTCCACTTCATACAGCACGCGGCCCGGCTTGACCTTGGCCACCCAGAATTCGACGTTGCCCTTGCCGCTGCCCATGCGCACTTCCAACGGCTTCTTGGTCACGGGCTTGTCCGGGAAAATGCGAATCCACACCTTGCCGCCGCGCTTGATATAGCGATTGATGGCGCGCCGCGCCGCTTCGATCTGGCGTGCGGTCAGCATCCCGCGGGTGGTGCACTTCAACCCGTATTCGCCGAAACTCACCCAGGTACCGCTGGTGGCGACGCCGGTGTTGCGCCCCTTTTGCTGTTTGCGGAATTTCGTTCTTTTCGGCTGTAACATGATCTGTCTCGTCCATAAACGAAGGAGCTCCGCGGCAGGGCCTGGAGTTCCGTAACCATCGGCTGCTCAACCGGCGACCGCCTTTTCGGACTTCGGCTCGCCCGGCCGGTCGAAACCGAACACCTCGCCCCGGAAAATCCAGACCTTGATCCCGATGACGCCATAGGTGGTCCTGGCTTCCGCGAGGCCGTAATCGATGTTGGCGCGCAAGGTGTGCAGCGGCACCCGTCCCTCGCGGGTCCATTCGCTGCGGGCGATCTCGGCGCCGTTCAATCGACCGGAAATTTGTATTTTAATTCCGAGCGCTCCCAAACGCATAGCGTTCGCAACCGCGCGCTTCATCGCCCGACGGAACATGATGCGCCGCTCCAACTGTTGGGACACGCCTTCGGCCACCAACTGGGCGTCCAGTTCCGGCTTGCGGATCTCTTCGATGTTGACCTGCAGGTCCTTGACCTCCAGGCTCATCATCTTGGCGACCGCCTTGCGCAGCGCTTCGATATCCTCGCCTTTTTTGCCGATCACCACGCCGGGCCGGGCCGTATGGATGGTGATGCGCGCCAGCCGGGCTGGCCGCTCGATCTGAATCCGGCTTACCGAGGCATTGGCCAGCTTCTTCTTCAAAAACTGGCGCACCTTCAAATCGGTCTCCAGCAAATCGGGGAAACTCTTGCTGTTGGCATACCACTTGGAGGTCCAGTCGGATGCGATGCCCAGCCGTATCCCGGTAGGACTGACTTTCTGACCCATGTCGTTCTCGCTCCTATCGCTCGGCTACGGTCACGGTGATATGGCTGGTGCGCTTGACGATGCGATTACCGCGCCCCTTGGCCCGGGCATGCATGCGTTTCAGCAGGGGACCCCCGTCCACGCAGATGGCGGCCACCTTCAGTTCGTCGATATCGGCGCCCTCGTTGTGTTCGGCGTTGGCGATGGCCGATTCCAGCACGCTCTTGATCAGTTGGGCCGCTTTCTTGTTGCTGAAGGTCAGAATCTCCAGGGCCCGGTCCACCGCCAGGTCACGCACCTGATCGGCCACCAGCCGGGCTTTCTGCGGCGAAATGCGGGCATGCTTCATAATAGCGACGGCTTGCATCGGATCGTCTCCCTATTTGGACTTCTTGTCCGCCGCATGGCCCCGATAGGTGCGGGTCGCAGCAAACTCGCCCAGCTTGTGGCCCACCATGTTTTCGGTGACCAGGATCGGCACGTGCTGGCGGCCGTTGTGCACGGCGATGGTCAACCCCACCATGTCGGGCAGAATCATCGAGCGCCGCGACCAGGTCTTGATCGGCCGCTTGGCATGAGTGGCGACCGCCTGCTCCACCTTCTTGATGAGATGGAGATCCACAAACGGTCCTTTTTTAATCGAACGTGGCACCTTACTTGTCCTCTCGGTTGCTCGCCCCCGGTTCGACGGGACGGCCCTCTGCATTATTTCGCGTTACGCCGGCGCACGATGAACGGGTCGGTACGCTTGTTCGAACGGGTCTTGTAGCCCTTGGTCGGCACGCCCCATGGCGACACCGGGTGGCGGCCGCCGGAGGTGCGGCCCTCGCCGCCGCCGTGCGGATGATCGACCGGGTTCATGGCCACGCCGCGTACGGTGGGCCGGATGCCGCGCCAGCGTTTGGCGCCGGCCTTGCCGAGCGAGCGCAGGTTGTGCTCCTCGTTGCCAACTCCGCCGATGGTCGCCCTGCAGTCGACGTGGACCTTGCGGATCTCACCGGAACGCAACCGCAGGGTCGCATAGTTGCCTTCGCGGGCGACCAGTTGCACGGAGGCGCCGGCGCTGCGCGCCAACTGCGCCCCCTTGCCGGGCCGGAGCTCCACGCAATGCACCTGACTGCCGACCGGGACGTTGCGCAGCGGCAGGGCGTTGCCCGGCTTGATCGGCGCGGCGGGACCGGACAGCAGCGTCGCGCCGGCGCTCACGTCGCGCGGAGCGATGATGTAGCGGCGCTCGCCGTCGGCGTACAGCAGCAGCGCGATGTGAGCGCTGCGGTTCGGATCGTACTCCAGCCGTTCGACCTTGGCCGGAATATTGTCCTTGTCGCGCTTGAAATCGATCAGCCGATAATGTTGCTTGTGGCCGCCGCCCTGATGCCGGGTGGTGATACGGCCCATGTTGTTGCGGCCGCCGTTCCGGGTCTGTTTTTCCAGCAACGGCGCGTAGGGTCGGCCCTTGTGCAGCTCCGGATTGACGACCTTGACCACGAAGCGCCGGCCGGGCGAGGTCGGTTTGGTCTTGACGATTGGCATGGGGATTTACCTTTCTTTCGGGTACCGGGGCGACGAACGCCCGCTCACTCCGCCACCAGGAAATCGATTTCGTGGCCGGCTTCCAAGGTCACGTAGGCCTTCTTCCAGTCCGAACGCCGTCCGCGCATGGTCCCGAAGCGCTTGCGCTTGCCCTTGACGTTGAGGACCGTGACGCCCTTGACCCTGACGTTGAACAGGTGCTCCACGGCGCTTTTGATCTCCGGCTTGGTGGCGTCGCGCACCACCTTGAACACGACCTGATTGTGCCGCTCGGCGATCCGGTTGGTCTTCTCGGAGACATGCGGGGCCAACAGGACTTGCAGCAATCGTTCCTGATTCATGCCAGCCACTCCCCAACGCGCTGTACCGCGCCCACCGTCATCACCACCGTATCGGAATTCACCAGGCTGACCGGATCCAGCCCGGTCGTGTCGCTCACCGCCACGTTGCGCAGGTTGCGGGCCGACAGATGGAGATTCATATCGACTTCCTCGCTCACCAGCAGCACGCGGCTCCGGTCGGCCAGTCCCAGGGCCGCCAATCGGGCGATCATCTGCTTGGTCTTGATTTCCGGCAGCTTGAGCCTGTCGACCACCAGCAGCCGCTCCTGACGCACCAGTTCCGAGAAGATGGCGCGCATGGCGGCACGGTACATCTTCCTGTTGACTTTCTGCGAATGATCCTGCGGCCGGGCCGCGAAGGTCACGCCGCCGCCCCGCCACAGCGGGCCGCGGGTGGTGCCGGCGCGGGCGCGACCGGTGCCCTTTTGCCGGAACGGCTTGGCGCCGCCGCCGCTGACCTGGGCGCGGTTCTTCTGCGCGCGGGTGCCGGCGCGGGCGCCCGCCAGGTAGGCCACCACCACCTGATGCACCAGCGCTTCGTTGAACGGCTTGGCGAAAGTCTCGTCGGCGACCGTGATCTGGCCAGACGCGGCGCCATTCGTGTTTTTGACCTGAAGTTCCATATCGCCTCCTTACCGGCGCGCTTTCACGGCGGGCTTGATCATGACATCGCCGCCCTTGGCGCCGGGCACCGCGCCTTTGATCGCCAGCAGATTGCGCTCCGCGTCTACCCGGACCACTTCCAGGTTCTGCACGCAGCGCCGCGCCGCGCCCAGATGGCCGGCCATCTTCTTGCCCTTGAACACCCGGCCCGGACTCTGATTCTGGCCGATGGAGCCGGGGGCGCGATGGGACAGCGAGTTGCCGTGGGTGGCGCGCTGGCTGCGGAAATGATGCCGCTTGATGGTGCCGGCGAAGCCCTTGCCGATAGTGGTGCCGGTGACATCCACCTTCTGGCCGGCCTGGAACAGATCCGCCTTCAGTTCGGCGCCGACGTCGATGCCGGTGCCCTCGCCTTCCGCCAGGCGAAATTCCCACAAGCCCCGGCCCGGCGCGACGCCGGCCTTGGCGAAGTGACCGGCCATGGGCTTGGTGACCCGGCTGGCCCGGCGACTGCCGACCGTCACCTGCAGGGCGCGATAACCGTCCGCTTCCTCGGTCTTGACCTGGGTGACGCGGTTGGGCTCGACTTCGATCAGCGTCACGGGAATCGAGACGCCGTCCTCCGTGAACACGCGGGTCATGCCGGCCTTGCGGCCGATGAGTCCTATTGCCATTTTAGTAAACCTCTCAATCGACGACTTCGGGCCAGAGGAGGGGAAGGCCGCCCCTCGTGGTCCGGGCTGCAAGCGCCTAGTTCAGCTTGATCTGCACGTCCACACCGGCGGCGAGATCGAGTTTCATCAGCGCGTCAACCGTCTTGTCGGTGGGATCCACGATGTCCATGAGCCGCTTGTGAGTGCGCAGCTCGTACTGGTCGCGGGCATCCTTGTTGACATGGGGTGAAATCAGCACGGTGAACCGCTCGATCTTGGTCGGCAGCGGGATGGGACCGCGAACCTGGGCGCCGGTGCGCTTGGCGGTCTCGACGATCTCCCGCGCCGACTGATCGATCAGCCGGTGGTCGAACGCCTTCAGGCGGATGCGGATACGCTGGCTGGCCATGGCACTCACTCGATGATCTTGGCGACG
>DGFE01000141.1 GCA_002391525.1 Competibacteraceae bacterium UBA3908 | reverse complement strand
ATGCCGGCTTATATTGGTTGGCGTGGCATTATAGCTCAAGCCAGCCCGGCCGCCCTCGTCCCGGATCGCCGTCCGCCCGATCAACATGGAGTCTTGCCGATGACCGACCTGCTGAATCACGAATCCGCCATTCGGCTGAGCTGCTTCCTCGCTGTCCTGCTGGCGATGATGCTGTGGGAGTGGCGCCGACCGCGCCGGTCCTTGGGTTTGCCGCGCGCGCGGCGCTGGCCGGCCAATCTCGGCATCGTCGTCGTGGACAGCGCGGTTCTGCGGCTGGCGTTCCCGGTGCTGGCGGTCGGCGCGGCGCAGGTGGCGGCGGCAAATGCTTGGGGGCTGTTCCATTGGCTGAACGCGCCGTTCGAGCTGGCCTGCATCGCCTCCCTGCTGCTGCTCGATCTGGCGATCTACGCCCAGCACGTGGCTTTTCACCAGGTCCCGGCGCTGTGGCGGCTGCACCGGATGCACCATACCGATCTGGATTTCGATGTCACCACCGCCCTGCGCTTCCATCCGCTGGAAATCCTGCTGTCGATGTCGATCAAGCTGGCGGTGGTCGTGCTGCTGGGCGCGCCGGCGGTGGCGGTCATGCTGTTCGAGGTGATCCTGAACGCCACCGCCATGTTCAATCACGGCAACGTCCGACTGCCGCCACGACTGGATCGCGCGCTGCGCTGGATGCTGGTCACGCCCGACATGCACCGGGTTCATCATTCGATTCTGCCGGAGGAAACCGACAGCAATTTCGGCTTCAACCTGCCCTGGTGGGACCGGCTGTTCGGCACTTATCGGGACCAGCCGCGCGCGGGCCACACCGGCATGACCATCGGGCTGGACTATTTCCGCGACTGGCGGGCCACCCGGCTATACGGGCTATTGATCCAACCGTTTCTGAACCCGGAGCCGGTTTCCGCCGGGCGGCAGACCTGAACCGGTTTCAGCCGAACTCCAGCCGGAACCCGGCCTTGCGCAGGCAGCGCGCCTCCACGTCCAGATCGGCGCGGGTCAGGGGATGCTCGTCCAGCCAGCCGCCTGGAAAGCGCAATTCCAACCGTTGCCTGTTGACCAGCAGGCTCAGCGGCGGCAGGGGTTGGCGGCTGCGACCGCGATTCAGCATCACGGCCAGTCGCAGCAACACGCCCAGCCACCGGGCGGGCTGGGTCCATTCCTTGGGCAGGTGGTCAAAACCGTTCACCGGGAAGGATCGGCGATGATACCGAACCAGCGTCGCCAGCACGATTTGGTCGCTGTTCGAAAAACCCGGCAGATCGGCATATTCCAGGATGTAGGCGCCATGCCGGTGATAATGGTGATAGGTCAGCAACAGGCCGATTTCATGCAGGCGCGCCGCCCATTCCAGGATACGCCCGAACTCCTCGGCCTCCAGACCCCAGCTTTCCCGCACCTGACTCAACAAGTGCTGCGCCGTCGCATTCACTCGCTCGGCCTGCGCCTGATCCAGGCCGTAGCGGTTGATCACGGCGGTGATGGTGCGGTCGCGCACATCCTCATGGCGGATGCGGCCCAGCAGATCGTAGATCACCCCTTCCCGCAGCGCCCCCTCCGATACCTCCAGGCGCTCCACGTTCAGCGCCTCGCACAAGCCATGCAGCACCACGAAGCCGCCCGCGAACACCCGGGCGCGGGCCGGCTCCAGCGCCCAGCGCGCGGCGATGGCCGCCGTATCGCCCGCCTCCGCCAATGCGGCGCGCAACCGCCGCAGCGCGTCCAGGGTGATGCCTTCCCGGCTCCAGCCTTCCCGCATCGCCACGTCCTGAATCGCCTTGATCGAACCCGAAGCGCCGGTGACCACCCGCCAGCCCGAATCCACATATTCCTCGCGCACCGGTTCCAGGCGCAGCTGGACCCGCAGTTCCGCCTCCCGCAACCGGGCTTCGGTGATCTTCCCGTCATCGAAACAGGCCCGGCTCAGGCTGACGCAGCCCATCTTGAGGCTGGTCAGGTGGAGCGGCTCGAATTTTTCGCCGATGATCAACTCGGTGCTGCCACCGCCGATATCCACCACCAGCCGCCGGCCCGGCACGTCGGCGACGCTGTGGACCACGCCCAGATAGATCAGCCGCGCCTCCTCCTGACCACTGATGATCTCGACATTGTGCCCGAGCAGCGCTTCGGCCCGGCCTAGAAATTCCGCGCTGTTGCGGGCCTGCCGCAAGGTGTTGGTGCCCACGATCCGCAGTTGCGAGGGGGGAATATGGCGCAACCGCTGGCCGAAGCGCGCCAGGCATTCCAGCGCGCGCTGTTGCGATTCCTCCGACAGGCGGTTCTTGTCGTCCAGCCCGGCGGCCAGTTGCACCATCTCCCGCAACCGGTCCAGCATTTGCACATGTTCGTTGGCGATCCGGGCGACGATCATGTGAAAACTGTTGGAGCCCAGATCGATCGCGGCGACGACATCGGCTGTCATGGTGGACGTTCCTGTTCAATCCTGCTTCAGGCTGCGCAACTGGCCGGCGGTCAGCGCCCAGTGCAACACCCCCTCGCCCGCGGCCGCTCGACCCCGGAATTCGAGCAGCGCCACCCCGCCCTTGCGGAACGCGATCAGCGGACGCGGCGCATCGGCCAGCAGCAGACCGCTCAACAGGCCCAGCTGCGGCTCGTGACCCACCGCCACCACCGTGGCCCCGGACGGACAACCCGCCAGCCACTCCACCACGGCCTCGGGCGGCTGGCTGTAATCCAGTTCGGAACGTTCCACGAACGGCGGATCGCCAAACGCCCGGGCGATGATCTCGGCGGTTTCGCGGGCGCGCAGCAACGGACTGCACGCCAGGATGTCGATCTGTCCCAGTTGCGAGCGCAAACGGTTGGCACCCTTGCGCATCTTTTTGCGTCCGATTTCGGTCAGCGGCCGCTGGGCATCGGAACCGCCGGCGGCAACGAACACGCCCGCCTCCTCGGCGATGGCATGGCGAACCAGCAATAATTTCATCGATTTTTCCTCGATAACGGCTGCCGCCAGTTTATCACCGGAAACCGGATTCGTTGCGCGCCAGGGCAACTGGAGGCTCCACCCGCAACTCGCCGGGGAATTCGCAGACGAATACGCTGCCCACCCCCAGTTCGCTGGTGATCCGCAACTGGCCGCCGTGGTTGTTCAATACGTGCTTGACGATGGACAATCCCAGTCCGGTTCCGCCGCTGCCGCGCGAGCGGTCGCGGTTGACCCGGTAGAATCGCTCGGTCAGCCGGGGGATGTGCTGCGGAGCGATCCCTTCGCCGTCATCCTCCACCGCCAGGTAAATGCCGTCCGCGTCGGCGAACCAGCGCATGTCGATCCGCCCACCTGCCGGGGTATAGCGCACCGCGTTGAACGCCAGATTGGAGAAGGCGCTGCGCAATTCCTTCTCGCAGCCGAG
This sequence comes from Competibacteraceae bacterium UBA3908, assembly GCA_002391525.1. Lineage (GTDB taxonomy): Bacteria > Pseudomonadota > Gammaproteobacteria > Competibacterales > Competibacteraceae > Competibacter_A. The sequence goes on along the minus strand of DGFE01000141.1, from coordinate 6,759 downwards.
AATCCACAGCCGGGGCTCGGCGCTCAAGCTGATCCGGTGGCCCTGTTCGCCGCTGAGCGCAATGGCGTCCTCGGCGATGTCCGCCAACAGGGCCGGCACGGCGACCGGCTTGCGCGGCGGCCGTTCCTTCTGCGACTCCAGCCGGGCCAGCATCAGCAAATCCTCGAGAATGTGCAGCATCCGACCGGCCTGCTGCCGCATCACCCGCAGCGGCTGCCGCCAACTCGCCAGCGCCGGATCGTCGCTGTCGAGCAGGGTCTCCAGATAACCGACGATCACCGTCAGCGGCGTGCGCAATTCGTGGGAGGCGTTGGCGACGAAATCGCGCCGCATCTGCTCCAGTCGCCGCACCCGGGAAATATCGGCGGCCAGCAACAACCGCTGTTTCTTGCCGTAGGGAACGATGCGGGCATTGAGCAACAACCCATCGTCCACCGGCGAGGGAAACTCCACGCTGTCGCCCTGGCGCTGCTGGCCCAGAAACGCCACGAAGCTCGGATGCCGCACCAGGTGCGTGACCGGCAGGCCGACATCCCGTCCTGGCGCCAAGCCGAGCAACTGCTGGGAGGCGCCGTTGCACCACAGCACCCTGTCATCGTCGCCCAGCACCACGGCGGCGTCCGGCAACGCGGCGGTGGCCTGCTGAAACTGTTCCAGCAAGCGGCTGAGCTTGCGCTTGCGCTTGCGGTTTTGCCGGCGCAGGCGGACCATCCGGGCGGCGATATCCGCCCAGACCAAACCGGCGCGCGGTGGCTCGATCTCCCCCTCGTCCTGCAACCAGCGGTACAGCCGGTACAGGCGCCACAACTGCCAGGCCAGACAGCCCAGGGCGGCGATCAGCAGCGCCAGCAGGGGTTGCCCGGCGATCCGCCCCAGCAGCGCGGCGCTCAGGAAGATCAGCGCCAGGCGTCGCCACAGGGCCAGCCAGGACCGGGGCACGGTCAAACCCGGGTCGAAAACCGGTAGCCGGAGCCGCGCACGGTCTGAATCAGCGCATCATAGCCATGGGGCTCCAGCACCTTGCGCAGGCGGCGGATATGTACGTCCACCGTGCGCTCCTCGACGTAGACGTTGCTGCCCCAGACCCGGTCCAGCAATTGGCCGCGGCTGTAGACCCGCTCCGGGTGGGACATGAAGAATTCCAGCAAGCGGTATTCGGTCGGCCCCATGTCCAGCAGGGTTTCGCCGGTGCTGACCCGGTGGCTGGCCAGATCCAGGCACAGGCCGTTGGCGCGCAGGATTTCGTCCTCCGCCGCCGGCCCGCCCCGGCGCAGCACCGCCCGGATGCGCGCCACCAGCTCGCGCGGGGAGAAGGGTTTGGTGACATAATCGTCGGCGCCGCTTTCCAGCCCCTGCACCTTGTCTTCCTCCTCGGCGCGAGCGGTCAGCATGATGACCGGCAATTCCCGGGTCAGGTCTTCCTTTTTCAGCCGGCGCGCGAAATCGATGCCGCTGATGCCGGGCAACATCCAGTCCAACAGAACGAGATCGGGCAGTCGTTCGGCAATGCAGGATTGCGCCTGACGGGCGTCGGCGGCTTCCTGCACCTCGTAGCCGGCGTTGGCCAAGGCGAAGACCACCATCTCCCGAATCGGTTGCTCGTCCTCCACGATTAAAATACGTTTAGCGTTCATGAACCCTCTTGAATTTACCCAAGCCGTCCCAAATTCAGTTCGAGGCGATTTCCGCGAGTCTTATTAAGGCAATTCGATGACAGAAACATGACAGGACCGGCGGCCACGATAGCCATCAGCTATCGTGCCATTTGGATGATTCAATTTCCACAATGACCAACCATCGTCTAGACTTAACACGTCACGACATTCACGGTAACCCCAACCCCAGGAGATATGCACATGAGCGTTCTGGTCACCCAACCGGCTCCCGATTTCACCGCCGCCGCCGTCATGCCCGACGGCTCGATCAAGGAGGACTTCAAGCTGTCCGATCTGCGCGGCAAGTATGTGGTACTGTTCTTCTATCCGCTGGACTTCACCTTCGTCTGTCCGTCGGAAATCATCGCTCATGACCACCGCGTCGCCAAGTTCAAGGAACTGGGCGTGGAAGTGGTCGGCGTCTCCATCGACTCGCAGTTCAGCCATTACGCCTGGCGCAACACGCCGGTCGACAAGGGTGGCATCGGTCCGGTCCAGTTCCCGCTGGTAGCCGACGTCAAGCATGAAATCACCCGGGCCTACGGCATCGAGCATCCTGCCGGCGTGGCGCTGCGCGGTTCCTTCCTGATCGACAAGGCCGGCGTGGTGCAGGCGCAGATCGTCAACAACCTGCCGCTGGGCCGCGAGGTGGACGAAATGGTCCGCCTGGTCGAAGCGCTGCAGTTCACCGAGCAGTACGGCGAAGTCTGCCCGGCTGGCTGGAAGAAGGGTCAGAAGGGCATGAAACCCACCGCCGAGGGCGTGGCGTCCTACCTGGCCGAAAACGCCGGCGCGCTGTAATCGCCGGTGTCCACACCCTCTCCCGGCGGGAGAGGGTGTGGATGAGGACGCTCGCGTCGAACCGGGAACGTCCTCGTTTCCCCGCGCCTGCGCAGTACCCAAACGCCAGCGCCCGGCGGTCGGTTCGCTCGCGTTTTGGCATTGTCCGCTGATCCAGGAAAATCAGGAGATTCGTCGATGAGCACCCCGAAACACTGTCGTCTGTTGATTCTCGGCTCCGGTCCCGCCGGTTACACCGCCGCCGTTTACGCCGCCCGCGCCAATCTCAAGCCGGTGCTGGTCACCGGCCTGCAAATGGGTGGTCAGTTGACCACCACCACCGAGGTGGACAACTGGCCGGGCGACGTGGAAGGGTTGATGGGACCCGACTTGATGGAGCGGATGCGCCGCCATGCCGAACGCTTCCACACCGAGATCATCTTCGACCAGATCCACACCGCCAAACTGGGGGAGCGTCCGTTCCGGTTGATCGGAGATTCGGGTGAATACACCTGCGATGCGCTGATCATCGCCACCGGCGCCAGCGCCCAATACCTGGGTCTGCCTTCGGAGCAGGCGTTCATGGGCAAGGGCGTGTCCGGTTGCGCCACCTGCGACGGCTTCTTCTACCGCAACCAGAAGGTGGCGGTGATCGGCGGCGGCAACACCGCGGTCGAGGAGGCGCTGTATCTCGCCAACATCGCCTCGGAAGTCACCCTGGTGCACCGTCGTCAGCAGTTCCGCGCCGAGAAGATTCTGGTGGACAAGCTGATGGAGAAGGTAAACAGCGGCAAGGTCCGGCTGGAACTGGACAGCGTGCTGGACGAGGTGTTGGGCGACGACAGCGGCGTCACCGGCATCCGCGTGCGTCACGTCAAGGGCGATGATCGCAAGGATATCTCGTTGCAGGGCGTATTCATCGCCATCGGCCACAAACCGAACACCGACCTGTTCGCCGGCCAACTGGAAATGCGCAACGGCTACATCGTGGTTCAGAGCGGGACCGAAGGTGGGGCCACCGCCACCAGCGTTCCCGGCGTGTTCGCCGCCGGCGACGTGGCCGATCACGTCTACCGACAGGCGGTCACGTCCGCCGGCACCGGCTGCATGGCGGCGCTGGACGCGGACAAGTATCTGGAAGGAATGAGCCACTGAGCGCGGCTGAGCGCCGCCGGGTCCTGAAGCGGCCAGGGAGCGGCTCTTCAGGTCTCCCGCGTCGCGAAATCGATGCGCGGATCGACCAGGTGATAGGTCAGGTCGCTGATCAGGTTCAGCAGCAGGCCGATTAAACTGAACATGTACAGCGTTCCGAACATGACCGGGTAATCGCGCTTGACCACCGCCTCGAAGCCCAGCAGCCCCAGGCCGTCCAGCGAGAAGATCACTTCGATCAGCAGCGAGCCGGTGAACAGCATCCCGACCAGGGTGGCCGGGAAACCGGCGATCACCAGCAGCATGGCGTTGCGGAACACGTGCCCGTACAGCACCCGCCGCTCGCTCAGACCCTTGGCGCGGGCGGTAACCACGTATTGCTTGTTGATCTCGTCCAGGAAGGCGTTCTTGGTCAGCATGGTCAGCGAGGCGAAGCCGCCGATCACCATCGCCGTCACCGGCAGGGTCAGGTGCCAGAAATAGTCCAGAATCCGCGCCGGCCAGCTCAAATCCGCCCAGTTGTCCGACACCAGTCCCCGTAATGGAAACCAGTCCAGATAACGGCCACCGGCGAACAGGATAATCAGCAGGACGGCGAACAGAAACGCCGGGATGGCGTAGCCGACGATCACCGCCGCACTGGTCAGCACGTCGAAGCGCGAACCGTCGCGCACCGCCTTGGTGACGCCCAGCGGAATCGAAATCGTGTAAATCAACAAGGTGCTCCATACCCCCAGCGAGATCGAGACCGGCAGCTTGTCCAGCACCAGATCCAGCACCGCCCGGTCGCGGAAATAACTCTTGCCGAGATCGAAGGTCAGATAATCGCCGATCATCCGCCCGAAGCGCACATGGGCCGGCTGGTCGAAACCGAACTGGCGGTTGAGTTCGGCGATGAAGGCCGGATCGAGCCCTTGTGCACCGCGATAGGCGTTACCGCCGGAATCCGGCTGCACGCTGCCGCGTCCCGCCTCCGCGCCCTCTCCGCCCCCGATCCGGGCGGTGGCGGAAACCGCGGTATTTTTGAGTTGCGCCAATATCTGTTCCACCGGCCCGCCGGGCGCGATCTGGACGATGGCGAAGTTGATGGCGATGATGCCGAGCAGGGTCAACGGGATCAGCGCCAGGCGACGGAGGATATAGGCGAACATGAGGGGAACGGGGGGTTAAGGATCGCGGGCTGGATGATCGCACAAGGTTATCACGAAGAACCCCGACCTGAAGTTGTCCCGATCCTCAATGCCTATGTGCGCACGGCCCGCGCGAATGCCTCGGCAGCCCACTGATTGATGCTCTTGCCACTCGCTTGCGCGGCCATGGCGACCGCCGCATGGATCTCAGGCGGCACGCGCAGCATGATCCGGCCTGAATAGGGCTTCTGCGGCGCGCGATTCAGCTTCTCGCAGGTGGTCAGATAATCCTCCACCGCTTCCTCAAACGCCGCGCGCAGTTCGCCCACCGACTCACCGTGAAACCCAACCACATCCTTGATGCCGGCGATATGACCGATCAAGCATCGATCTTCCTCGCTGTATTCGATTCGGGCCGCATACCCTTTGTAAATCATCTTGTTCATGGTTTGATACCTGCCTGCTCCAAGAAACATCGCGCATCGCGCACCTGGTAGGGCTTCGCCTCTTTCCCTGGGTGGGGCCGATGGAACGTCGCTACAACACCCTGTAGCTCGAAGCGCACCCGCGACCCGCTTCCTTCCACCGTCCGTGCGCCCACCGCCAGGAAAAGCGCTTCGATATCGCGCCATGCCAACGAGGCGGGTACCGGTGTTTGAAAGACCTTATCGAGGGTGTCGCGATGGCGTTTATTCATTGTTAAATGATAGCATATTCTGCTATCAAGTTATCCGATACCGCCAGCCCGCGCGCGCTGCGATAGGCGCCCGAGTCGCTGGTTACCGGCGACGCGCCCGGTCCCGATTCAGCGCCATCGCGGCCGCCGATCCGAGCGGCGCCTAGCGAACCTCCACCATTGTCTCCAAATCCCCCGCCGCGACCGCGTTCAGGTAGGCGAGAATCAGATCGCGGGTGAGATAGCGACCGAACTGCTTTTCGTCCTGCTCGCGGACGATGGGGAATTGCGCCAGGATGTAATCGGTATCATTTCGATCCAGGCCGTAGAGATGGAAGAACAAGGCGTCCAGCCGCGCCAGACGGTGCCGACGGTCGTCTTCGTCCCAGACGAACGGCTCGCCCTCATAGCCCATGTCGGCGGCGAAGGGCCGCAGGTCCACAGCGGTGTAGGTGAGGCGGAGAACTTGCGCGCGGATGAAGTCGGCGATTTTGTAGGTGCCGATGGAGTCTTCAAATTTTTGGGGTGGAATCATCGGTATTTGTTCGAGGATATACCAATTGACATTAGTGCTATGAACCTTTTGTCGCAGTACATAATCGAGCGGATAGCAATTAAGGTTTGCCAAAAGTAACGGCGTAAAATTCTTGTAGCTTTCATGCCCATTATCTAATGGTAGAAGCAGGGGCAGTTTGTTGCCTGCGCTTGGGAAAGGGATGATAGCGGCTATCAAAGTTCGTATATCTGTTGCGCGAGCTACATCACGAAAGCCAATAACCCATCTTTGGTAATTGCAAGATACTTTGTCACGAGGAACCCAGTATTGAGGGAATGGCGCAAAATTAATGTCTCGCTTTTCTGTCAGTGTTACGGCACTGCTTAGCGCCGGATTATGCAAGCTCGCCTCGTTTACTTCGACACCTGCCGCTCGGTGGTCGTACTGATGAATCATGCGCCCCACATACAGCGGCACATACTCGTCCTTGCCCTTGCGCCACCGATGGCCGCCCACCGGATAAAATCCCGCCGCTTCCAGTTCGTCCCGCCGTTTGAACAAATGGGAATCGTTGGTCATGTGAAACATGGTCGTGTAACGCACCGGCCAGACTTGCTGGGGCGGCTCGCTACGCCGATCCACCAGCACCGGGCAACGGCTGTAGATAGCCCTGGTGATCTCGGCGTCCCGCCGATAGCGGAAAATCGGCGCGGTGCCGGTGTTGGGATTGACGGCGGCGAAATCCTCCGCGTTCAAGGCGAAGGACCGTTGCGGATCGTCGAGTTCCGCCACGGCATGGAGGAAAAAGGCGCAGCGCGTTTCGGGGAACGTGCGTTTGGCCCCGCCGAACACCAGAGCGCAGAACTTGAA
>DGFE01000095.1:14920-17103 GCA_002391525.1 Competibacteraceae bacterium UBA3908 | reverse complement strand
GTTCTGGTCCGTTCTGGGGGGCTGGGAGATGTGTAAAAGAGACGGCGACTGGGTGGAGGTGGCCCCGATGCAGGTTGCCCATGGTCGGCACCAGAGCCACCCGTTCTCCGGCCCGCCGCCAGGCGGCGACCTGGGTGCGCAATTCGGCGATGCTGTGGACGGTCCGCATGATGCGCTCTCCCGCGATCAGGCGATGCAATGCTCGGGACCGGGGAACTCGCCGTTCTTGACGGCGCGCACGTAGGCTTCGACCGCCGCTTGCAGGCTGTCGTGACCGGTCAGGAAATTTTTGGAGAACTTCGGTCGGCGACCGGGCGTGATGCCCAGCATGTCGTAACTGACCAGCACCTGGGCGTCGCAGCCCGGTCCGGCGCCGATGCCGATCAGCGGAATCGCCAGGGCTTCGGCCAGTCGGGCCGCCAGTTCCGCCGGGATGCATTCCACCAGCGCCACATCCGCGCCGGCTTCCTGCAGGGCCAGCGCCTCGTCGATGATCTGGCGGGCGGCCGCTTCCTCGCGGCCCTGCACCTTGTAACCGCCCAGCTTGTGGACCGATTGCGGCAGCAGGCCGAGATGGGCGCAGACCGGAATTCCATTGCGGCTGAGTTGACGCACGGTTTCGGCCAGCCAGCCGCCGCCTTCCAGCTTGACCATGTGCGCGCCGCCTTCCCCCATCAGCCGGGCGGCGTTGCGCACCGCCTGGTCGACCGTGGCGTAGCTGGCGAACGGCATGTCCGCCATCAGCAGCGCCGTGCGGCAGCCGCGCGCCACCAGCCGGGTGTGATAGATCATGTCTTCCAGCGTGACCGGTACGGTGGTGCGCTGGCCCTGGACGACCATGCCCAGCGAATCGCCCACCAGGATGACCTCCACGCCCGCCGCCTCCAGCAACGCCGCGAAGCTGGCGTCGTAGGCGGTCAGCACGGTGAATTTTTCCCGGTCGCGTTTCATTTTCGCCAGGGCGGTGATCGTGATCGGCTTTCGGGTCGGCTGTTCCTGGTACATGGCTGCTCGGTCTGTGGGGTTGCGCCGCGCCAGCGGACGGAGCGGCGGCGGGTTCGAGAGGATTCGGCAGGGGGATCGAAGCTGGCGACGTTATCGTACCCGGTTAATTTGCGCTGTCCAGCCGGGTGATGGGTTGCGGCGGACAATTCGCGAGCAATTCGCTTAACCGGCCCCGGCCCGGGATGTTCAGGTCCGGGGCAATGTCATACAGGGGATAGAGTACGAACGCCCGTTGGTGCAGGCGGGGATGCGGCAGCGTCAGCCAGGGATCGTCGCTGGTGAGTTGATCGTACAGCAGTAAATCCAGATCCAGGGTCCGCGCGCCCCAGCGTGCGGTTCGAGTCCGGCCCTGTGCGAGTTCGAGCGCCTGCAACACCATCAACAGTTGGGCGGGCGTCAAGCCGGTGTCCAGGGCGGCGACGGCGTTGATGTAGTCCGGCTGGCCAGGCGGCGCGCCGACCGGCGCGGTTCGGTATAGCGGCGACCGCGCCACGCAACCACTGGCGAGAATGCCGGTCAGCGCCTCGAAGGCTCGCCGCACCTGGTGGGTTGGGTCGTCCAGATTGCTGCCGATACCGATATAAACCCGTGCTGGCTGCATGTGGCCATTTCCGGAATCAGGTTTCGGGCGCCGGTGCGGGGACTTGCTGGTCCTTGCGGGCCGAGCGCGGCTTGCGCCGGCGGCGGGGCTTGCCCTTTTTGGGCGTGGCCGCCGGTTGCACGGCCCGGGCGCGGCCCGCGTCGTCCAGCGCCAGGAACCGGGTCCACCAGTCCGCCAGTACCGCCGCCTGCTCGTCGGCTTCGGCGCGCAACAGCAGAAAGTCGTAGCCGGCGCGAAACCGGGGATGGGTCAACAGTCGCAACGGCCGTTTGCCGGTAACAGTCGCCAGCCGTTGCTGCATTTCCCAGATTTCCCGCATCGGCAGGCTGTAGCGGCGCGGCAGGGCGACATGACGAATTTGCGTTTGAATCACCATGTCGGCGGCGGTTTGCATGGCCTCGACCTCGTCCAGCCCGTTGGCGCGCAGGTGTTGCATTTGTTCCCGCAGCGGTTCCCACAGCAGGGCGGCGAACAGGAACGCCGGGTTGACCGGCCTGTCTTCCGCCAGCCGGCTGTCGGTATTGGCGAGCGCCCGGACCAGCAGGGTTTTCGGATAATGCTGCTGCTGGTGGTTCAG
>DGFE01000095.1:0-14679 GCA_002391525.1 Competibacteraceae bacterium UBA3908 | reverse complement strand
GCAGCGGCGCCTCGGTGGCGGGGTCGAGCCGGAAGCCCAGCTTGGCGGCGAACCTTACCGCCCGCAGCAGGCGCACCGGGTCTTCGTGGTAGTGCCGCGCCGGATCGCCGATCAGTCGGATCAGGCCCGCTTTCAGGTCGGCCATGCCGCCCACGTAATCGAGCACCGCGAAGTTGGCGATGTCGTAATACAGGGCGTTGATGGTGAAATCCCGCCGCCAGGCATCGTCCTCGATGCTGCCGTAGACGTTGTCGCTGAGGATGCGGCCGTCCGCGGCCCGTTCCACGCTGGGGCCGTCGCCGTCCTCGCTGTCGTCGCCGTGGGCGCGAAAAGTGGCGACCTCGACGATTTCCTGGCCGAACTGGACGTGCGCCAGCCGGAAGCGACGGCCGATCAGGCGGCAGTTGCGGAACAGCTTGTAGACCTGTTCGGGCCGGGCGTCGGTGGCGACGTCGAAATCCTTGGGTTCGCGACCGAGCAGCAAATCCCGCACGCCGCCGCCGACCAGACAGGCCCTAAACCCGGCATCGCGCAGTCGGTACAGAACCTTGAGGGCGTTGGGGCTGATGTTGGCCCGCGAGATGTTGTGCTCGGGGCGGGGAATGACGATGGGCTGGGGAATCGGACGATTGGCTTCCAAGGAGCGTTCGCGAACTCTTGTGTGACGCTGGGGCGTGCGTATAATACAACTTTCCTTTCACGACGCCACCCGCCGCCAATCCCGCTCCCTTCGTCTAGTGGCCCAGGACACCGCCCTCTCACGGCGGGAACAGGGGTTCGAAACCCCTAGGGAGCGCCAGTCGATGCAACACAACGCCTGATCCGTTCCGTCGCCGCTTATTCCGGCAGGCAGATTTCCCCGCGCTTGACCGCGATGGCGGTTCGAAACGCCAGCGCCGCGATCACCAGGCTGAGCAATGCCAGCAGTCCGAAACCGAGCAGGGTGAAAGTCGGCAGGGACAGGTGCGTGCTCATGACCAGGGTGGCGAGGGTCAGCGCGGCCAGAGGGAAGGAGTAAGCCCAAGCGGAGAGAAAGAAGGGCAGGCGCAGGAAGCGCACCACGTTGCTGGCCAGCAGCAGGGCCAGAAACAGCGCCGTGTAATAAAGGACGCGCCCGAACGCATCGACCTCACCGGTCAGGTGAGTGTAGGCGATGAAACCCACCGAGGGCGGCGCCAGCAGGATGAACAGCGTGGGCGCCAGTCGCGCCGGCAGCGGTTCGTGGAAGAACAGCCGATACAGCACGATGGTCAGCAGCACCAGCCAGAACACCAGGCCGATACTGAAGAAGAACCACGACAGTTCGGGCGAAGCCAGCCTGACCCCGGCCACCGGCACGATGATGTTACCGACCACCGGGATGAACCAGGCCGGATTGGCGTGCTTGATGTCGTAATGGGTGTGGTGGAGCCAACTGCCGAAGATGGCCAGGGTAAGGCTCAGATGCAGCACCGCGCCGGCGGCCCACAGCCAGAGCGCCACGACGGGCGCCGATTCGAGATAGGCGCTGGCGAGCAGCAACAGGGAAATCGACAGGGTCGGGAAAAAATTGACCCGGATCGGGTGGCGCATCTCCACCCTGACGGCGTGGGGATGGCGCAGGATTTTCCAGCCATAAATCACCAGCAGGATCACGAACAGCGCGCTCACCGCCCCGCGCAGCCCTTCCCCGACCATCAGCGGCATCCCCAGGACGGCATGGGCTTTCAGCCAGGCCAGCGCCAGCCCCGCCGTGCCCATGACTATCGAGAAGATCGCGATGGGAAAATGCTCGAGGCGTTGGCTGGAGGATTCCTGACGGGCGGCGGACACGACGGATGCTGGATCTGAAGCGTTCATGGCGACAATCTGTGGTGGCTGACGTTGGAGCGGATTCGGGATGAGACAGCGAAACCCAATCGATAGTTAATAAATTAGCATAAGCTAATATGATTCATCCACCATTTCCCGCCAATCCGACCAGAGAAACGATTTTCTTCCCCGATTTCCCGGTGCCGGATGAGAGTGACGGGATGGTGAATATCGGGGTTATATTTCATGACAGCGTATGGCCTTCTGGAGCGGATGGCCGATGATGGCGCTCTTGGCCCGGACATCCTTCCAATGGCAGCCCTCCGGAACCTGGAAGCGGTGGTTCTCGGGAAACTGGGCGAATTCCATGTCGCCGTGCGATGGGCGGACATCACATGCTTGTCGATCCAGCGGTAAAAGGTGCCGCCGCCGTCCGCCTCAGGCCGCTGGATGAGAAGGTCGCCCCACATCTCCATGGCTCCTGTCATGCAGCCGCAGCACCGAAGACGAAGGCGTCCATCGCCAGCACGCCATGGGCGATACCGCCGTCGAGCGCCTGCCAGGCCCGCTGCGCGGGTGCGGCGCCGGCGGCCACCAGCAGCGGCCAGAAGTGCTCGGTGCTTGGGTGGGCGCGCGCGGCATGCGGCGCGTCGGCCAGTGTGCGGCGCAGGCGCGGGCCATCGCCGGCGGTGACGGCCTCGCGCACCCAGGCGGCAAACTCGGCCGCATAGGGCTCGTCGGTGCCATGGTGGCTGCGGAACTCGTACAGGTTGTGCGTGAGACTGCCCGAACCGACGATCAGAACGCCGTCGTCGGCCAGTGGCGCGAGTGCCTCGCCGAAAGCCCAGGCCGACGCCGCGTCCAGCCGCGACGGCAGCGAGACCTGGAACACCGGCACGTCGGCCTGCGGAAAGAGGTGCAGCAGCGGCACCCAGGCGCCGTGGTCCAGCCCGCGGCGCTCGTCGGCCTGCGCGGACCAGCCGGCTGCGTTCAGCGTCTCCATGGCCTTTCGGGCCAGGCGTGGGTGGCCGGGTGCCGGGTAGTCGATCCGGTAGAGCGCGGGGTCGAAGCCACCGAAGTCGTGGATCGTCTGCGGCTGCGCCGCGAGGCCCAGGCGCGGACTCGGCGTCATCCAGTGCGGCGAGACGAGGAGGACGGCCTCGGGCCGTGGCAGCGTGCGGCCTAGCGCCGCCAGCTGCGGCCCGACCCGGCCGGGCTCGAGCGCGAAGGTCGGCGCGCCGTGCGAGACGAACAGGCTGGGCAGGCGCGACATCAGCGGGCTCCGTTGGAGCGCGGGGCCAGCGCGGCATCCACCGCGTAGCGGCCGCCGCCGCTGAACAGCAGCGACAGCGAGGCTGCGAACAGCGCGAGCGCGTATTCGTAGCCCCCGTTGCTGATGAAGAAGCCCTTGCTGAAGTGCACGGCGAAGATGGCGATCAGCATCGCGCTGGCCAGCGCCGCGGCGGCCGGGCGCACCAGCAGGCCAAGCACCAGGGCCAGCCCGCCGAAGAACTCGACCGCGCCGGCCAACAGTGCCATCAGGTAACCCGGGTTCAAGCCGACCGAGCCGAAAAACTGGCCGGTGCCCTCGAGGCCATAGCCGCCGAACCAGCCGAACAGTTTCTGCGCGCCGTGCGCGGCGAAGATGATGCCCACCGGCACGCGCAGCGCGAGGGGGCTGACGCCGGCGTCGGTGGCCAGCAACCGGTTGAAGAAAGAATTGCCCATCGAAGTCTCCAGAGGTGGGTGAACGATTCAGGCCCTGCGGATCCACACCGGCGCGATGCCAGTGCCGAGCCCCGCGCCGTAGCCGAAGTAGATATTCAGGCCGGCGAGCGGCTCGAGGTAGCGCGCGTTCCTCAGGGGGCCGGCGTCGACCACCGCGAAGCCGATGCTCTCGGCGATCTCGCGCGCGGTCTGCTTGGCGCGCTCGCTGTCGCTGGCGACGAACACCTCGACCTTGTGGCCGTTGCCGAAGTCGGCGCCGTCCGCGAGCACCTGGGCGAACACGGTGTTGAAGGCCTTGACGACCTCGGCGCCGGGCATGGCCTTGGCGATCTCTTCCGCGGCCGAGATGCTGTGGCCGATGGTCAGGCCCATGTAGTCGACCGTCAGCGGGTTGGTGATGTCGACGACGACCTTGCCGTCCAGCTTGCCAGCGCAGCGCAGCGCAGCGACCGCATCGGCGTAGCCGGTGGCCAGCACGACGGCGTCGGCATCTTCGGCGGCACCGGCGGCCGGCACCGCCCGGGCGCCGGGGTGGGCGGCGGCGACCTGAGCCGCCTTGACGGCGTCGCGCGCCGTGACGCTGACCTGGTGGCCGGCGCGGGTGAGTTGCTTGACGAATGCTGTGCCCATGTTGCCGGCGCCGATAACGGTGATCTTCATGAGGGTTCTCCTGGTGAGCCATGCAGCACGCTGGCTGCGATGAAGAGACTTTAGAAGGTGCGCGGCGGCAGATAAAGTCGTCGAATTGTATTTGTTTGTCCCGAATTCAGGGATAATTCATACCCTATGGACCGATTCGAGGAAATGCAGGCCTTCGCTGCCGTGGTCGACGCCGGCAGCTTCGTGCGCGCGGCCGAGGCGTTGCAGGTGTCGAAGACCGCCGTATCGCGGCTGATCGGCGACCTCGAGGCGCGCCTGGGAGTGCGGCTGCTGCATCGCACGACGCGCAGGCTGTCGCTCACGGTCGAGGGCGAGATCTTCCACGCCCGCTGCAAGGAGTTGCTGGCCGGCGTCGAGGAGGCCGAGGCGGAGGTGACGGCACGTGCCGACGAGGCGGTCGGGCTGTTAAGACTGAACGTGCCGGTCAGCTTCGGCCTGATGCACCTGGCGCCGCTGTGGCCGGCGTTCCTGCAGCAGCACCCGAACGTCACGCTGGACGTGACGCTGTCCGACCGCATCGTCGACCTGGTGGAGGAAGGCTACGACCTCGCGGTGCGCATCGCGCAACTTCCGAGCTCGTCGCTGGTCAGCCGCAAGCTCACCTCGACGAGGCTGGTGCTGTGCGCCTCGCCCGAGTACCTGCGCCGGCACGGCACGCCGGCGCATCCCTTGGAGATCGCGCGCCACGCCGTTTTCAGCTACACGCTGCTGGCCACGGGCGAGCAGTGGAACTTCGACGGTCCGCAGGGGCCGGTCAGCGTAAAGGTCACGCCGCGCATGCGCAGCAACAGCGGCGACACCTGTTGCGCAGCCGCGCTGCAGCACCAGGGCATCGTGCTACAGCCCTCGTTCATGGTCGGCCACCATTTGCGCTCGGGGGCGCTGGTCGAGATCCTGCCGGCCTGCCGTTCGCTTGAATTGGGCGTCTACGCGGTGTATGCGAGTCGCAAGCACGTCACGCGCAAGGTGCGCGTGCTGATCGACTTCCTCGTGGAGGCGTTCCGCATCCGACCCTGGGGCGACTGACGATGGCCAACCGGCGGACCGTCCCTTCGCTCAGCCGAGCCGCAGCACGGGCTTGATCGCCACGCCTCGCTTCGAGTCCTCGAAAGCGCACTCGATGTCGGATGTCTCTCAGGCCGTGCGCGGCAGCACGGTGAGCACGCGCACGATGAAGGCGTGCAATTCGGTCATGTAGTTGCGCAGGAACTCCTGGGTGCTCGCGTCGGTGACCTCGCCGTCGGCCGTGATCAGCCCCGGCTTGAACTGGATGTAGGCCTCGACGTTGTTCGTCAGCGGCGAGTTGCAAAAGCACAGCACGCCGCGCAGCTGGCTCTGCGCCACCGCGGTGCCGATCACACCCGATGAAGTGCCGATCACGCCCGAAGGCTTGCGAGCGAAGGAGTTCTGGCCCCAGGGGCGGCTGGCCCAGTCGATCGCGTTCTTCAGACAACCCGGGATCGAACGGTTGTACTCCGGCGTCACGAACAGCATGGCATCGCAGTCGGCGATGGCCTGCTTGAAGACCCGCGCCACCGGCGGATAGTCGGCGTCGTAGTCCTGGCTGTACAACGGCAGATCCTTGATCGGAATCTCGACGAGCTGCAACTCGGGCGGAGCCAATCGTGCGAGCGCCTTCGCAAGCAGACGGTTGATCGACGTCGAGGACAGGCTGCCGACGAGATATCCGACTTTGTAACTTATTTTTTCAAGCGTTTGACCTGGCGAACGCTCGCGAGACCACCAGAGAAAAACGGAGAACAGAGAGGCCCCGGAAGGGGAGAGACGGCCCATCGACTGGGCGGCCGCTCGCGAGACCAAGACGTGAAACCGCGCCAGTACTGGCGTTCCGCGCAAGAAAAAAGCCAGGCGAGAGACCTGGCTTTCAAATCGGTGGTGGAGCGGAAGGGGATCGAACCCTCGACCTTCGCATTGCGAACGCGACGCTCTCCCAGCTGAGCTACCGCCCCGTATAAACAAGGCTCAAAATAATACAATCTTCGACTCCCGTTCGCTAGACCTCGCGTCCGAAAAATCATGTCACGGATTTCCATCGTCCTGCCGGTCCTGAACGAGGGGGCGCATGTCGCCCCCTGTCTGCGCGCCCTGCAACCGTTGCGCGGCCAGAACTGCGAATTGATCCTGGTGGACGGCGGCAGCCGGGACCGGACCGTGACGCTGGCCGAACCGCTGGCGGACCAGGTCATCGTCAGCCCCAGGGGTCGGGCGGTGCAGATGAACGTCGGCGCGCGGCGGGCCGGCGGCGATATTCTGTGGTTCCTGCACGCCGACAGCCTGCCGCCGCCGGACGCGGTCAGCCTGATGAGCGCCGCGCTGGAGCAATCGGAACGAGGCTGGGGCCGCTTCGACGTGCGGCTGTCCGGTCGTCAGCCGCTGTTGCGGGTGGTGGAATCCCTGATGAATCTTCGTTCCCGGCTGACCGGCATCGCCACCGGCGATCAGGGTATTTTCGTGCGGCGGGCGCTGTTCGAGCGGATCGGAGGTTATCCGCCCATCGCCTTGATGGAAGACATCGCCCTCAGCCGGCTGCTGAAGCGACACAGTCGCCCGGTTTGTTTGCGCCAGCGTTTGACCACCTCCAGCCGGCGTTGGGAGCGCGACGGCATCGTGCGCACCATCTTGCTGATGTGGCGGTTGCGACTGGCGTACTTCTTCGGCGCCGATCCTGAATGGCTGGCCCGGATTTATTACCATTCATGAACTACCGATTCCCCAACGCCCGGTTGCTGATCTTTGCCAAGGCCCCGGTTCCTGGTCGGGTCAAGACCCGGCTGGCCGGACAATTGGGTGCGCGCGGCGCGGCGGCATTGTACAAGACGTTGCTGCGCCGTACCTTGGTGCTGACTCACGCGGCCCGGTTGTGTCCGGTCGAACTGTGGTGTGCCCCGGACACCCGGCATGGCTTTTTCGCCGCCTGCCGGCGGGACTATGCGGTACGGTTGCGCCGGCAGTGCGGCGGCAATCTGGGTCAGCGCATGAGTCACGCTCTGAACCGGACGTTGGTCGCGAATGAATGCGCGGCGCTGATCGGCGGCGATTGTGCCTCGCTGGGCACGACGGAACTGCATGCCGCGTTCGAGCAACTTGCCGCCGGACGAGAGGTGGTGTTGGGACCGGCGACGGATGGCGGTTATGTGTTGGTCGGCTTGCGCCGGCCCTGCCCGACCATGTTCCGGGGTATCGCCTGGGGCACGCCCACCGTGTTGGCGGCAACCCGCCGGCGGCTCCAGCGGGCGGGAGTGAATTGGACTGAACTGCCGGTCGGTTGGGACGTGGACACGCCCACCGATCTGCGGCGGTTGCGACGGTCGGAAAAGCCCTCACCCCCAACCCCTCGCTCAGAGGGCGAGGGGAGCCGTGCGGATTCTCAGCCGGAAACATCGGCCACGTCGGCGTCACCGAAATACTCAGCGGTGTAGCGTTCCACCCGCAACTCGGGCGACCAGAAGTCCAGCGGCAGCCCCGCCTTCCGTTTGAGCTGGCTCAGAAATACAGAGGGATCGGGCAGGCTCTCCCAGACCGCCGGCAGGAAGGTGGCGCGATAGTCGCGGAAGCGGAGAATCAAGCCGTCCACGCCCGGTCGCAACCGCGCCAGCAATTCCTCCTCGGAATCGAAGCGCAGCGGCTCCGGCGGCGACAGCACCGAGATGTGCAGGTCCAGTTGCGGAAATTCGTCCGCTGTCAACTGCGGGAAGCGCGGATCCTCGAACGCGGCGGCCCAGGCGTGCGCGGCGACATCGCACACCAGCGGCTGATAGGCCACCAGCGTACCGATGCAACCGCGCAACTGGCCGCCGATTTCCAGGGTCACGAAGGTCGCCCGCGGCGGTCGCAGGGTTTCCGGATAGTCTCCCGGATTCACGTCCAGGGCGCGGCCATGCCGCAAACCGTGCTGGATCGAGGCGCGGGCGACTTCGAGCAGGGCGGTCCGGTCCCGGTTCGACAACGGCTCAGTGGAAGACATAGGCCCCGTAACCCACCACCTGATCACGCGGCCCGGCGGTGTCGCCGGAATTGCGCAGATCGATGGTCTCGACCTGTAAACCCTTGCGCTGCGCCACCCACAGCAGGCCATTGACCGGGTTGCGCCCGCAGGCTTGCTCGTAGCCGATCTCCTCGAACCGCAACGTTTCGATGGCCCGCGAAGTCTCTTGATCCAGCCGCCGGGCGGTCTGATAATCGTGATAATGGCTGAGATCGGAACTGACCACGATCAGGGTTTCCGGTCCGCCCCACAGCGCCTCCAGAACCGCTCCGACCTCCGCCGGACGGGCATCGCCGACCACCAGCGGAACCAGTTTGAAATCGCGCAGTATTTCCTGCAGGAACGGCAGGTGCACCTCCAGGCTGTGTTCTTGGGCGTGGGCCTGCTCCAGGAACCCCACTCCGGGCAAGCGCCGCACCAGCTCCACCGCCTCGTGGTCCACCGCGATCTGACCGAGCGGCGTGGCGAACGCTTGCATCCCGCTGACCGCGATGCCCCGGAAGCCCACCCGATGACTCGGCCCCAACAGCACGACCCGGCTGATGGTGTCGCGCGCCGCCTTCAGGCGCGCATAGGCCGAAGCGGCAACCGGACCGGAATAGATGTAGCCGGCGTGCGGAGCGATGATCGCCTTGGGCGGCGCTCCCGCCGGTGGTTCGATTTGGTTCAGGAATTCCCGCACCTGGGCGTGCAGTTCCGCGGTATCGGCCGGATAGAACAGCCCCGCCACGGCGGGTGTGCGTACAGTGTGCATAACGCCCTCCCGATAAGTTTGCCAACACCAATAATTTAGAGTATAGGGCGCAAAATCGTTTGGTGAAGGTCGAATAGCAATATAAAAATTATGGCAACCAGCGGTGACGCTGGCCGCATAACGACGAGAGCCTTTAGTGAAGGAGGCCATCATGAACACGCTAACCACCGAGTTTTTCCCCACCAGGTATTGGCATGTCCTCGATGACGGTCGTGTCCAATGCGATGTCTGTCCACGTTTCTGCAAGCTCCACGAGGGTCAGCAAGGCTTGTGCTTCGTGCGCGGTTGCCACGACGGCAAGATCGTGCTGACCAGCTACGGCCGCTCCAGCGGCTTCTGTATCGACCCCATCGAGAAGAAACCGCTCAATCATTTTCTGCCCGGCACCTCGGTGTTGTCGTTCGGCACC
Organism: Competibacteraceae bacterium UBA3908; assembly: GCA_002391525.1. Classification (GTDB taxonomy): domain Bacteria; phylum Pseudomonadota; class Gammaproteobacteria; order Competibacterales; family Competibacteraceae; genus Competibacter_A. Next base: position 5,331 of record DGFE01000095.1, on the reverse strand, counting down.
GCCGGCTGCAATCTGGCCTGCAAGTTCTGTCAGAACTGGGACATGAGCAAGTCCCGCGAGATGGATACCCTGGCCGATGCCGCCTCGCCGGACAAACTGGCGCGGGTGGCCCACGAACTGGGTTGCCGCAGCATCGCCTACACCTACAACGATCCGGTCATCTTCATGGAGTACGCCATCGATGTGGCCATCGCCTGCCGGGAGTACGGCATCAAGTCGGTGGCGGTCACCGCCGGCTACATGTGCCACGAGCCGCGCCGGGAATTTTACAAATACATGGATGCCGCCAACGTCGACCTCAAAGCCTTCACCGAAGATTTTTACTGGAAGATCTGCGGCGGCCATCTGCAACCGGTGCTGGATACCCTGGTGTACCTGAAGCGGGAAACCCGAGTCTGGTTCGAGATCACCACGCTGTTGATCCCCGGCGAGAACGATTCCGACGCCGAATTGGAGGCGCTGACGCAATGGGTGGTGGAGAATCTGGGGCCGGATGTGCCGATCCATTTCACCGCTTTTCACCCGGACTGGAAGATGCTGAACCATTCGCCGACCCCACCCTCGACCCTGAGCCGGGCGCGGCGGATCGCCATGCAAAACGGCATCCGTTACGCCTACACCGGCAACGTGCACGACGACAAGGGCGGCAGCACCTACTGCCATCGGTGCGGCCAGAAACTGATTGGCCGCGACTGGTATACCCTCGGCGCATGGAACCTGACCACGGATGGGCGCTGCAAGTCCTGCGGCACGCCCTGCGCTGGCGTGTTCGAGGCCAAACCGGGAACCTGGGGCGCGCGCCGGCGCCCGGTGCGGCTTCGACAATATGCCGATTGAGCCGCCGTCGTCCGACCTCTTGCAGTGAGTGGCGATGCTGAGCTATCGCCACGCTTTCCACGCCGGCAACTTCGCGGACGTGTTCAAACACGTCCTGCTGGCGCATCTCATCGGTGCTCTGCGGTGCAAGGACAAGCCGTTCCGCGTACTCGACAGCCATGCCGGCGCTGGCCGCTACGATTTGCATTCGGCGCCGGCCCGCAAGAATCGCGAGTTCATGGACGGCATTGGCCGATTGTGGCGCCGGTCGGGGTTGAGTCCGCAACTCGACGAGTATCTGAACCGGGTTCGGGCGCTGAATCCAGACGGCGTTCTGCGCTGGTATCCCGGTTCGCCGCGCATCGCCCGCGACCTGCTGCGGCCGGGCGACCGACTGGTGCTGACCGAGCTCCATCCCACCGACCATGCCTCGCTCAGGGCCGAATTCGCCGGCGACCGGCAGGTAGCGGTCCACCATGCCGACGGGTACGCCGCGCTCAAGGCGTTTCTGCCACCGCCCGCGCGACGCGGGTTGGTGCTGCTGGACCCGGCTTACGAACTCAGGGATGAATTCGACCGGCTGGCGGAGGCGGTTCGACTGATTCACCACCGCTGGGCGGGCGGCAGCGTCGCCGTCTGGTATCCGATTCTCGACCGCGCGCCCAGCCTGCGGTTTCAGCGGACTCTGCGGGAGTCGGGCATTCCAGGGATCCTTTGCGCGGAACTGGGGCTGTATCCTTACGATGGTCCGCCGGGTTTGCACGGTTGCGGCATGATCATCGTCAACCCGCCATGGCGGCTGGACGAGACGCTGAACCGGTTGTTGCCCGAACTGCTGCGCTGGCTGCACGTCGGCGACGCGGGACAGACGCGGCTGGAATGGCTGGTTCCCGCTCCCTGAACACGTCAACCAACCCTGGGAAACGCATGAGTTATACCACCCTGATCGACACCGCCACCCTGCACGCCCATCTCGACGACCCCGACTGGGTAGTGATGGATTGCCGTTTCAGCCTGGTCGAGCCCGAAGCCGGGCGCCGGGCTTATCGGGAGAGCCATCTGCCCGGCGCCCGCTACGCCCATCTCGACGAGGATCTGTCCAGTCCCATAACGCCGATGACCGGTCGGCATCCGTTGCCCGATCCGGTGCGCCTGGCGTGCAAGCTGGGCGCATGGGGTATCGGCAACCACACCCAGGTGGTCGCTTACGACGACATGGGCGGAATGCTGGCCGCCGCGCGATTGTGGTGGCTGTTGCGCTGGCTGGGGCACGCCGCCTGCGCGGTGCTGGACGGCGGCTTTCTGGCCTGGCAACGGTCCGGATTGTCGCTGACCGCCGCATTGCCCGCCGTGCAACCCGCCACGTTCGAGGCGCGACCGGATGACCGGCTCTGGCTGACAACCGCGCAGGTACAGGCGTTGCCGGCGGAGGCGCTGCTCGTGGACGCGCGGACGGCGGCGCGCTACCGGGGCGAGCTGGAACCGATTGATCCCATCGCGGGCCATATTCCGAGCGCGGTCAATCTGCCGACCGAGGACAATCTGACCGCCGACGGCCGCTTTCTGACCCGCGACCAACTGCGGGCGCGATTCGCGGCGGCGCTGGGCGCACGGCCGCCGGCGGCGGTGATCCACGGTTGCGGCTCCGGCGTAACCGCCTGTCATAATCTGCTGGCGATGGAAGCCGCGGGCTTGCACGGTTCGCGGCTGTACGCCGGTTCCTGGAGCGAATGGATTCGCGACCCAGGCCGGCCGATTGCCACCGGCACGACTTGAATTGCGGGCAGCGACAAGCTTTGCTAAAAATGAGCGGTGAATGAGCGACGGCAGCGACCGAAACCAGAGGAGGCAGCACGCTGAGCGATAACGAACCGTGAGCGCAACCAAGCGAGGACACGACGGATACCCCGTCGACATCGGCCAAGCCACCCCTCAACACCGGGAAACAATGAATGCCGAAACGAATCCCCGAGACTCTCACCGCGCTATTCCTCGCATCCATGTTGAGCGCCTGCGCCTGGCGACCGACCGGCGGCGCGCCGGATGCCGCCGAATCCATGTTGGCGGCAACGCCCGAAACATCCGAAACATCCACGACATCCGCCACACCTTTGATTGACCAGGGAAAAAAACGCGATCCCGCCGACGCTGGTCGGCGCGCGTCCGACGCCAATACCCGGAAGCCTGTCGAACCCTCCCGGGATGTCGTGTTGTCCGGGAAGGAGAAACCCCCCGCGAAAGCGGAAAGGAACACCGACTCCAGAGTCCGCCTGATCATACCGGTACAGCAGGGCAGGGCTACCCAAGCGACGGGACAAAAAACCCAGGGGAGCGCCGGGGTAATGGCCGCCTCCCAAAAGAATCAGGTCAAAACGCGCCAGATTGGACGAAATTCAGTCGCATCCGCCCGAAAGGGCAAGCGCAAGTCCGTGGCGAACAGCAAGGATCTCTGGGGTCGGATGCGCGGACGGTTGGCGCTGACCGAGGTGGAACATGCCCGAATCGAGGAGCAGATCGATTATCTCAAGCGCCATCCCGGTTATATCCAGTTGTTCTCCCAGCGCGCCAGGCCCTTTCTGCACTACCTCGTGGAGCAGGTCGACCGGCGTGGCCTGCCGATGGATCTGGTGCTGGTGCCGATGGTGGAGAGCGCCTTCGAGCCGACCGCCGTTTCCCCCAAGCAGGCCGCCGGTCTGTGGCAAATCATCCCGACCACCGGCCAGGAACAGGGGTTGCTGCTCGCGGAGGGGTATGACGGCCGGTTCGATATCCACACCTCGACGGATGCGGCACTGGAGTACCTGCGTTACCTGAACAAGCTGTTCAAGGGGGACTGGCTGCTGACATTGGCGGCTTACAACGCGGGCCCCGGGGCGGTGCAGGAGGCGATGAAGGCCAGCGCCAAGGCGCCACCCCCGCCGCCGCCAGTCAGCCTGATCGAAACCCAGCCCGCCATCGCCGCCCTGGCGTTACCGACGCCCCCGGTGGCGGAAGTGGAGCCGCAATCGCCGTATTGGAACCTGAAGCTTCCCAGGGAAACCCAGGATTACGTACCCAGGATCCTGGCCCTGTCGCGCATCGTCGCCGATCCAGCGGCGTATGGCCTGCGACTCCCACCCATCGGCAATCAGCCTTATCTGTTCAGGGTCGATGTCGTGCCCGAAACGAGGATTCCCGACGCGCTTGCCGCCACGGGCATCGCTCCCGAGGAGTTTTTCCGCTTCAATCCCGGTTTCAGGCCCGGCGTCGAACCGCCTCCGCGCGCCTACAAGCTGCTGTTGCCTTTGGAGCAGGCCCGGAATCTGGCGGCGAACATACCGGGCGCCCGGCTGGTGGCCGCCAACAGATACACGGTCAAGAAGGGTGAAACCCTGACCATGATCGCCAAACGGCATGGCGTTCCTTCCCAAAAACTGGCGCAGTGGAATCGCCTCAATGTCGACAGCGTGTTGAAAGCCGGCCAGCAACTGATCGTCTATCCGGCTTCGTGAGCCGGGCGGCGCGCGGCGCGTTCAACCGTTGCCGCCGTGCGCGGCGCCGGAATCCGGCGCGGGCGGCAGGGGCGGGATCGGGAAGGTATGCTTGGCCTTGAATTCCTTGACCTGCCGTTCCGCCTCCTCGATCTGGGTGGGCGTCATCTTCTTGGCGATGTCTTGCTTGGCCCGCGGCGCCTGACCATCGCCCTGGGATTCGGCCAACGCGTACCAGAAGTAGGCCCGCACCGCGTCGGGCGGCACGCCTTCGCCCTGCTCGTACATGATGCCCAGATTGACCTGCGCCTGCGGAACACCCTGTTCCGCCGCCTTCCGATACCACTGAATCGCCTGGGCATCGTCCAGCGGCACGCCCTTGCCTTCGTCGTAGAGCACCCCCATGTTGAACTGGGCGAAGGGATAACCCTTTTCCGCCAGTGGCCGGATGATGGCGACTTCCTCAGCGTAGTCGCCGCGCTCGTGAGCGGCCCTGGCTCGATCCCAGTCGCCCTCGGCCCCCCAGGTCGGCGCGGTCATCAGCAGACTGCCCGCCAGCAGCGAAAAAAGCGGTTTGTTCATGGAGTGATACCCAATTCCAGTGGTTTGGTTGGCATGGATGCGCCAAGTGTAGCATCGTGCCGCGTTTCGACCCCCATGCCGCATCGCCAGCCGCGGGGCGCGAACCGGCACGGCTTGGAGCCATGGGCCTGTCGATCCGGATCGTGGGCGGCTTGCGAACGGAAATCCCCTTAAAGCAAGTTTGTCCTGTCCAGGGATGGGGAAACCCGCGGTGGTGCGGTCAGGAGCAGGAGCGGGGCCGGATCGGGGCGGCGGAGGCGTCGACATCGCCCCAGCCCCGGCTGAGCATCGCCCAGCCGGCCACCCAGGCGTGGTACAGGTGGCTGTCCGGGACATAAGGATTCTGGTCCTCGCCCCGCGGAGCCGCTTCCACACCTTGCCGGAAAGGCCGGCGCCACAGCGGCGCCAGTTTTTTGGGAAAAACGCTGTCTCTTATACACATCTGACCCCGCCGGCGCAGAAG
>DGFE01000098.1:5962-7174 GCA_002391525.1 Competibacteraceae bacterium UBA3908 | reverse complement strand
AACCGGAGTTCGCCCTGGCCCGGCGCGTCGGTTCGGATAAACCGCGCCTGCGCGAACACGGGTTCCGGTTGCCGGCGCCGCCGGCGCCAGAAGGGCCACAGCGTGAATTTCATTTCTGATTGAAGCCTGTCGAAGCGGGGGGCTCCCAGGGGTTGCGAACGACCCTTTTCCAGCCTCGCCAGAACTTGACGGCGCGCCGGGGATTGGCGGCGCGGGACTGGGACGAGGCCCGACCGGCTTGCTGTCCGGAATTCCTGGTTCGGGCCGGCACGACATCGCGTTGCTGGGGGCGATTCTTGTCCACGACGGGCTCCGTAGTGGCGGGTCTGGCCGCCGAACCGGCTTGCGCGTTGACGGTGGCGGCGGAATCCGGCGCGAGGATGCCGGCGGCGTCAACGGCGGGTTCCGGCGAACTCCCGGCGGCGGGCGTCCGCGGCGGGATGAGCTGTACAGTCAACGCCCCGGATTCCGGCGGCGACCGCGGTTCCAGGTCCGCCTCGGCGGATTGCGCCGGCATGCCGGACTCCGTCGCGGGCAGCGACCCCCTCGTCATCGCTTCCGCGACCAGCGATTCGTTGGGCGCCGGTGGTTCGGTTACGGAAACCGACAGCGCCGCGGCTGGCTCCATCGCCACCGGCGGCGCTCCGGCTGGCGAATCCGGCGTCGGGACCGCGGGTGGCGTCACAACCGGAACCGGCGGCCCGGCGGGAATCGGCGAGCTCGCGTCCGCTGGCGCGGTCGGCTGCGCCCGCTGGTCCGGGCTGTAGGGCCAGACGCTTGGCCCAGCGCGCCGCGTAATAATCGTCGCGGTCGATTGCGCCCGCTGGTCCAGGCTGTAGCGGGGTGGCGGTCTCTCTTCCGGCGCGGGCGTGACCGGCCAGAGCCAAACCACCGCCGCCGCGGTCAGCGCCGTCAACCCCAGACCACCGCCGACCAAAGCTCCCGACGGCCACCGGCGGGACAATTCGGCATTCGACGACGACCACACCGCATCATCCAGCCGCCGGTCAGCCGGCTGGCGATTCGCGCCAGGCGACGGCGCGATCTCCGGCGACTGGCCGCCCTCGGTTACCGGTTCCGTCAGCAGTCTTTTGGATAGTTCGTTCCGATGCAGCATATCCGGCTCCCGGACTGGTTTGCCGCCGGATTTTACCGGCGATACGGGCATGGCCGCCTCGTCGCCATCTTCATCCCATGAACCGCTCAACGCAG
>DGFE01000098.1:0-5748 GCA_002391525.1 Competibacteraceae bacterium UBA3908 | reverse complement strand
CCAGCAACCGTTCGGCCGCTTCCACCGGCGACTGGCCGGTCACGCAACGATACAGCACGGCGCCGAGGGCGTAGATGTCGGTCCAGGCGCCGTAGCGGTCGTTGCGGGTGGTGTATTGTTCCGGCGGCGAATAGCCCGGCGTGACCAGACTGGTCACGCTGTTGCTGTGGCGGCCAACCGCCGTCCGGGCCGCGCCGAAGTCGATGAGGATAACCCGGTGGTCGCTCGCCCGCACGTACAGATTGGCCGGCTTGATATCGCGATGCAGATACCCCTGCTCGTGGACCGCCTGCAGCGCCGGCAGCACATCCTCCAACAGCCCGCGCACCTCGTCCTCGTTGAGCGTTTCGTCGCTGCGCAGGATCGCGCTCAGCGGTTCGCCTTCTTCGTAGTCCATGACGATGCAGGCAGTGCCGTGCGCCTGAAAATACCGTTTTACCCGTACCACGTAGGGATGCTGAATTCGCGCCAAGGCCCGGGCTTCGTCGAGAAACCGCTCCAGTCCCCAGAGATAATCCGATATCTGCCTCTCGGTGTTATGGGCGTCTCCCTGGGTGTTCGGATGGACCGTCACCCCGTCGGGGTCGCGGAACGACCATTCGACCGGGAAATATTCCTTGATGGCGACCCAGGTCTCCAGATGGGTATCCCACGCCTTGTAGGTCACGCCGAAACCGCCGGCTCCCAGAATGGAGTCGATGCGATACTCGCCCAACATGCAGCCCGGCCACAACGTATTGGCGCGGTGGGTCCGGCTGCTGGCAGAGGTGGTCGAATGGGTGGTCGTGGTCATCGGGACGAACCCATGACGGATTGCTGATCATCCGCGCCGCGGGGCGGGGGCGGGAACCGGATCATGTCTCATACATCATTCATGCCAGTCATATAGCTGACCGTGCGCTCGAATCCTAACCCGAAGCCCGCGTGCGATACGCTACCGTAACGACGCGGATCACAATACCAGTTAGATACCGTTTTGTTCATACCCAATTCATCTTCTCGCGCTGGCGCCGTCGACGATCTCGCCGATACCCGGCGCCAGCGCGTCCATGGCCTCCCACCGCGCGGCCAATCGGCGTTGGCGGGCAGGTCGGCGAAGGCGGTTTCCGGCTCCGCCATCCAGAATTCGGCCAGATGGCGACTGGCGTTGGCATTCCCGGCGCGCAATGTCGGGCCAAACGTACAGACTTTTGACAACGCCCAAAGACGCAAAGTGACTAAATTCGCTCCCCATATTTCTGCAAATGTTGTGCTTTGGCTTGACCGATCCAGTCGTCGCGGCGAATGCGACCAGCCGCCTTGATGGCGGTTTCGAGCCGGTCGATGTCTTCGTCGCCGAGGGCGGCCAGCTGCCGGTAACTCAGGATACCGTGGGCATGCAGCTTCTTTTCCAGGGCCGGTCCGATGCCCACGATCAGCTTGAGGTCGTCTGGCTGGTCTGGAGCGGGCGCGACGGCAGGCGCCGGTTCCGTCGTCTCGATCACGGGTTCCGAGGGGGCGGCGGATTCCGCCGCCGCGACGGGTTCCGCCGCCGGAGCCGGTTTCACCGTCGCGCCAGGCTCCACCGCCCGGACCGGTTCGGCTCTGGCCCGTTCGGGATAAGCGAACCCGCCACGGCGCAGCACGGCGAAATACTCATCCCACCACTGGTTTTGCGTTTGCACCCAGCGCTGCAACACCTCCTCCATCTGCCGCACCCAGGTGGTCATCAATTCCGGCGCGCCCTTTTCCTCGGCGACTCGCTGCACCCACTGCTGCACCCAGGATGCTTCCTGCGCCAGCGTCTGTCTGACCGCCGCTTCCCAGGTCGCCAGATTCTTGAGATAGGTCTCCCGCCAGGCTTCGACTCCAGCCGGGGGCTGAAACGGCACCGCCGAGCACAGGCTGTCCCAAAGGCGTTTCTGGGCATCGGTCCAGGTTTTGAAGATAGTCTCATTGATCCACGGCTTCACTCTCGCATCCTCCACGCTCAATCCACTCGTTCAGCCGCCAACCCCGAACCCGCGTTCCGGGCCGCGGCAAGCGCTACCAAGGCAATCTTAGGGCCGCGCGCCGGCCAAAGCCAATTCCGTTTGTTCAGTGGCTCCTTCCGGCCCGCCGCATCCCCATTTTCGGTTGGCCGCCCCTGAAGGAGGCCCTGTCCGTTCGCGGGGATTGCTATAATTTTCCACCTTGGCCGCCGCTTGACGCGAGCGATTCCCTAACCCCACTTTTTTTGGACAAACATTGGCTATGGCGTTCTGGCAGCGTCTGCGCGAAGACATCACCTGCGTATTCGACCGCGATCCGGCCGCGCGCACCGTGTTCGAGATTCTCACGGCTTACCCCGGCATCCATGCCGTACTGTTTCACCGCGTCAACCATCGGTTGTGGAACCTGGGACTGAAATGGCCGGCGCGATTCCTGTCGGCTATCGTCCGCTGGCTGACCGGGATCGAAATCCATCCGGGCGCGAGAATTGGCCGGCGCTTCTTCATCGATCACGGCATGGGCGTGGTGATCGGCGAAACCGCCGAAATCGGCGACGATTGCACGCTGTATCAGGGCGTGACCCTGGGCGGCACCAGTTGGAACAAGGGCAAGCGCCATCCCACGCTCGGCAACAACGTGGTGATCGGCGCCGGCGCCAAGGTGCTGGGACCGTTCAAGGTCGGCGACAATGCCCGCATCGGCTCGAACTCGGTGGTGGTCAAGGAAGTGCCGGCCAACGCCACCGTGGTCGGTGTGCCGGGCCGGGTGGTCGAGGCCGGCGGCGGCAACGATGTCCGTCGGGAAATCGCTCGCAAACTGGGGTTCAACGCCTATGGCGCCACGCCCGACATGCCCGATCCCGAGGCGCACGCCATCAACCAGATGCTGGATCACATTCACGCCCTCGACCGCACCGTCCGCCAACTCTGTCAGACGCTGCGGGAGGCCGGGATCGAGCCCGGCGAGCTGCGCCTGCCCGATTTGAACGGCTGTGAGTTGCATTCGGCCGCCTGCCCGCAGGACTGGTCCGCGCCAGACGGCGCGAGCCAGAACGCGGCCAGCGCCGACCGCAAAACCCAGGCTTCGGTCTGACATGCTGGAACTGAGCGATCCGGCGCGGGAGTATTTCGAGCAGCCGCGCAATGTTGGCGAACTGGCTCCAGCCGAATCGAACATGGCCGTGGCCCTGGTGGGCGAACCCGTCAGCGGCGACATCCTGCAACTCACCTTGCAAGTAAACGCCCAAGGCATCATTACCACGGTTCGGTTCAAGGCTTACGGCTGCGGCTGGATCATCGCGTGCGGCTCCCTGCTGACCGAGCGTGTCGCGGGCCGAACGCTGGCCGAAGCCGGGCACTTTCGGCATCATGAACTGGTCGAAAAGTTGGAAATACCGCCGGCGAAACTGCACTGCGCCGTGTTGGCCGAAACCGCGCTCAAGGCCGCGCTGCGCGGCCTTGCGGCGAAACCGGCTCCGGCAACCCCCAACCCAATTCCCTAACCGCTTAACGAGGAACACACCATGGCGATTACCCTGACCGAAAAAGCCGCCGTCCGCGCCCGCGACTATCTCGCCAGGAAGGAACAGGCCCAGGGGCTGCGGCTGGGCGTGCGCAACACCGGCTGTTCCGGCTACATGTACGTCGTCGAACTGGCCGACCGGATCGACGCCGACGACCAGGTGTTCGAATCGCAGGGCGTCAAGGTCGTGGTCAGCGCCAAGAACCTGCCCTACCTGGATGGCATCGAGCTGGATTACGCCAAACAGGGACTCAACGAGGGTTTCCGCTTCAATAACCCCAACGTCAAGGACACCTGCGGCTGCGGGGAAAGCTTCAGCGTTTGAGCGCGGCTTGCCGGATCGGTCTCGAGCCGGATTTTAACGTGGAGCCGGGAACGCGCGGCGAGCGAATACGATCCCCTCGCCGCGCGCTCCTCAACCCCGCTCGACCCGCCCCTCCAATGCCTCCCAACGCCTGTAAGCGGCTTCCAGTTCCGCCTCCAGCGCCCGGAGTTCCTCCAGACGACGCGAGATCATCGCCGCTTCCTGCTTGTAAAACGCGGGATCGACGGTCAGTGCGTGCAACGCCTGCTGGTGCCGCTCCAGTTCCTCGATGCGCGCGGGCAACCGCTCCAGCTCGCGCCGTTCGTTGTAGCTCAGCTTGCCCGGCGCGGCCAGCCTCGGCGGCCTTGACGTGGAGGTTGGCAAGGGCTTGGGCCTGGTGGCGGGGATCGGTTCCGACGCGGGTCGCTGCCGCAGCCAATCGCTGTAACCGCCGATGTATTCGCGGATGCGCCCGTCGCCTTCGAACACCAGGCAACTGGTGACCACGTTGTCCAAAAACACCCGGTCGTGGCTGACCAGCAGCAAGGTGCCGCGGTAATCCAGCAGCAGTTCCTCCAGCAGTTCCAGCGTTTCCAGGTCGAGATCGTTGGTCGGCTCGTCCATGACCAGCAGGTTGGCCGGCTGGCTGAACAGTCGCGCCAGCAACAGCCGGTTGCGCTCGCCGCCGGACAAGGATTTGACCGGCGACCGCGCCCGCTGAGCGGTGAACAGAAAATCGCCCAGATAACCGACGACATGGCGGCGCTGACCGTCGATTTCCAGGTATTCCCGGCCCTCGGCGACGCTGTCCAGCACGGTTTGTTCCGGGTCCAGATGCGCTCGCAGTTGATCGAAATAGGCGATTTCCAGCTTCGTCCCGTGCCGCACCTGACCGGCGTCCGGTCGCAGGCGTCCGAGCAGCAGGTTCAACAGCGTGGTCTTGCCGGAACCGTTGGGGCCGATCAGGCCGATGCGGTCGCCGCGCAGGATTCGCACCGAAAAATCGCGGATCAGCGGCTCGTCCTGCCAGCTGTAGCCGAGGTTTCGCGCCTCGATCACCAGCCTGCCGGAGGCTTCCGCCTGTTCCAGCGCGAAACTGGCCTTGCCGGGTTGATCGCGCCGCCGACGGCGTTCCTCGCGCAGGGCCAGCAGCGCTCGCACCCGGCCCTCGTTGCGGGTGCGGCGGGCCTTGATGCCCTGACGAATCCACGCTTCCTCCTGGGCCAGATTCTTGTCGAACCTGGCGTTGTGTCGGGCTTCGACTTCCAGCAGGGCGACTTTTTTCTCCAGAAACGCGGCGTAGTCGCCCGGCCAGGAGGTCAGCACGCCGCGATCCAGTTCCAGCAAGCGGGTCGCCAGCCGTTGCAGCAGGGCGCGGTCGTGGGTGACGAACAGCAGCCCGCCGCGAAATTCCAGCAGTTCATCCTCCAACCACTGAATGGTTTCCAGATCGAGATGATTGGTCGGCTCGTCCAGCAACAGCACGTCCGGCTCGCGGACCAGCGCCTGGCCCAGCGACACCCGCCGCCGCCAGCCGCCCGACAGTTCCGCCAGCGGCGTGTCGGCTGGCAGTCGCAGGCGGCTGATGACGGTTTCAACCCGCTGCTGCCAGCGCCAGCCGTCACGCGCCTCCAACTCGTGTTGCAGCCGTTCCATCTTGCGCATCCCTTCGGGCGTGGATTTGTGGGCGAGTTGGATGGCGGCTTCGTGATACTCGGCCAGCAGCGTTCCCAGACCTTCCAGCCCGCCGGCGACGACCTCGAACGCAGTGGTCGTGGTGTCGGCGGGCAACTCTTGCGCCAGGGTGGCGACGCGCAAGCCGGGCTGACGCCAGATGCCGCCGCTGTCGGGCCGGATTTCAACGGCCAGCTGACAAAGCAAGGTGGTTTTGCCCGCACCGTTGCGGCCGATCAGGCAGACTCGCGCGCCCGCGGCCAACTGGAAAATGGCAA
>DGFE01000121.1:7604-9612 GCA_002391525.1 Competibacteraceae bacterium UBA3908 | reverse complement strand
GCCACGGCTGGAGGAACAAAGGTTCCTGTGGGGGCTGTCACTGGCGGTGCTGGTGTTTTTTCTCGCCAAGGCCGCCATCAGCAAGGTGCAGATCAATTGGCCGGCGCCGGCTTACATCGGGCTGCTGGTGTTGTTCGCCGGCCGGATCGACACGCTGACCGCCGGTTGGCGGCGGTTGGTGATCGGGGGCATGGCCAGTTCCGTGCTGCTGTTGCTGGCCGCGCTGTTTCCAGCGCTGGTCGGCTTGTCGCCGGTCAGAGCGCCGTTCAAGGAACTGCGGTTATGGCAGGAACCGGTCAGGACCGTGGCGCGGCAGGTCGGCGAGGTCCAGTTCCTGATGGTTCCCAGCTATCATGTGGCGGGTGGGATTGCGTTTTACTGGCCGGAGCGGCTGCCGGTGTATCCGGTGGCTGAGAACCGCCGGTTCAGTCAGCACGATTTCTGGCCGGGCATCGAGCGCGAGCTGGGCCGCGACGGCGTTTATGTGGCTACGGGCAACCGTCTGCCGCCGCTGGTGCGACAGGCGTTCGCCGACTGCCAGCCGTTGCCGCCGGTGCCGGCGGTCGCCGCGGACGGCCGGCTGTTGCGCACCCTGTACGTCTGGCGCTGCGAAGACTATCGACCGACCGACTGGCCCAGGCCCGTCACTTATTGAAACCACCTGCCATCCCGGGAGCTTTCCGCATGTCCAAGTCCGCCAACTGTCCTTTCTGCAAGATCGTCCGGGGCGAAATCCCGGCTGTCAAGGTCCACGAGGACGAGCGCACCCTGAGTTTCATGGACATCCAGCCGGCCAGTCCCGGTCATGCGCTGGTGATCCCCAAGGCGCACGCGCCCGATTTGCTGGAGATCGCGGAAGCTGATCTGTGCGCGGCGACCTTGGCGGCCCAGCGCCTCGCCCGCGCCGTGCGCACGGCGCTGGCACCCGACGGCATTCGCATCGTCCAGACCAATGGCGCCGCCGCCGGTCAGAGCGTGTTCCATTATCATGTCCACATCATACCGCTGCAGGAAGGGCAGCGGATCGGCGTCCACGGCCGGGCGCCCGCCAAGCCCGAGGAGCTCGAGGCGCTGGCGGTGCGAATTCGGGGCGCGCTGGCGGCGTGATCGGGTGAGAGGCGGAAGGCCCGGTCGAATTCGACCGGAAACCGTGAGGGTGCCGCTCAGCTGCCCGAGGGGCGTTGACCCAGCCGGGCGGCATGGCGCGGTCGAGCTCAGTTGCGCCGCGGCTGGGCGCGGCCCTGATGGCGCAGAACGATGTCCACCCGCCGGTTGAGTTGCCGGCCCTCGGGCGTGGCGTTGCTGGCGATGGGTTCCTGTTCGCCGCGGCCCTGGGTCAGCAACCGCCGGCTGGCCACGCCCTGTTCGGCCAGCATGCCGGCCACGCTTTCGGCCCGGCGCAGGGAGAGGTCGAGGTTGTAGTCGTCGGAGCCGACGTTGTCGGTGTGGCCGACGATGCGCGCCTGGGTCCGGGGATAGCGGTTGAGCAGGCGGGCGATCTCCCGCAGCGTGGAGGCGAAGGCGGGATTGAGGTTGGCGCTGTCGTGGGCGAACATCACTTCGCTGGGCAGCCGCAGCCGCAGACTGCCGTCGGGCAGTTTTTCCACACGCATGCCGAGCCGGCGGTATTCCGGGGTGATGATGCGTTCGATTTCGCCCTGGGCGCGGCCAAAACCCTGCTCGTCGACGGCGCGTGACTGGGCGACGCTGGCGCTGGGCGCGAGCGGCCCGGCGGCGAGGATGACCAGGGCCAGCAGGCTGGCGGTGGCGATACGCGATAAAGTCATGTCATGCACTCCGTTAGGTTGAGTCGATACGACCGATGATGCGGAAGCGTTGACCCCGGGATGGGTCGTTGACTGGCGGCCGGATGATTGCCGCCGTTGCAATGGCCCATCCATGTCACAGCTTTCATCCTTATAAAAGAGAAAGGGGGCTGATGACAAGTCATCGAGCCTGGCGAGTGGTCTACACTAAGCGACGACATAGCAACCCTGTTTGAGTTGTG
>DGFE01000121.1:2638-7303 GCA_002391525.1 Competibacteraceae bacterium UBA3908 | reverse complement strand
CAATTCAGTTAGAAGACCTATACTTGATGAAATGGGGACCGGAATGCGGGTCTTGCTCGTGCTGATTCTGTTGCTGTCGCCGACGGCCTTCGGATTGGCCGCGCCGGAAGCGGTACGGCCAGCCGGCCTGGCGCTGGTGCTGGACGTGCGGGACGCCATCGGCCCGGCCAGCCGCGATTTCATTCTGCGCGGTCTGGAGCGGGCCAGGACGCGCGACGCGGCGGTGGTGATCCTCAGGCTGGATACGCCCGGCGGCCTGGACAGTTCCATGCGCGACATTATCCAGGCGATCCTGGCCGCGCCGGCGCCCGTAATCGGTTACGTCGCCCCGGAGGGCGCCCGCGCCGCCAGCGCCGGCACGTACATCCTGTACGCCTGCCATGTCGCCGCGATGGCGCCCGCCACCAATCTCGGTGCCGCCACCCCGGTGCGGATCGGCGGCCTGCCGCTGCCCGCTCAACCGCCCGGCGACGACCGACCCGGCGATCCCGCCGCGCCGAAGCCGGAGGGGTCGCCGCCGCCCAAACCGGCCGATTCACCCGTCCCGCCGGCGGGCGGCGATCTGGAACGCAAGCTGATCAACGACGCCCGCGCCTATCTCCGGTCGTTGGCGCAACTGCGCGGGCGCAACGCGGACTGGGCCGAACGGGCGGTGACCGAGGCGGCCAGCCTCAGCGCCCAAGACGCGCTGCAACAGGGAGTGATCGACCTGATCGCCGTGGACGTGGCCGATCTGCTCGGGCAGGTCGATGGCCGGCTGGTGGAGACCGTCGACGGTAAACGGCCGTTGGCGACCCGGAATCTGACCGTCGAGACCCTCGCGCCCGACTGGCGCAACCGGCTCTTGGCGCTGATCGCCCAGCCGATGGTCGCCTACGTGTTGCTGCTGGTCGGCGTTTACGGCCTGTTTTTCGAGCTGGCCAATCCGGGCGCGGCGCTGCCCGGCGTACTGGGCGGGATTTGCCTGCTGTTGGCACTGTTCGCCTTTCAGGTCTTGCCGGTCAACACCACCGGTCTGGCGTTGTTGCTGCTCGGTCTGGCCTTCATGATCGCGGAGGCGTTCCTGCCCAGCTTCGGCGTCCTGGGGTTGGGGGGGATCGTCGCCTTCGTCGCCGGCTCGTTGCTGTTGTGGGATGAAACCGGCCCCGGTTACGAAATCCCGCTCGCGTTGATCCTGGGTTTCGCGCTGGCCAGCGCGGCGGTGCTGATCGGGTTGGCGACGCTGCTGCTGCGCCAGCGCCGCCGACCGGTGGTGAGCGGCGCGGAAGAACTGCTCGGCGCATCGGGCGTGGTGATGGCCGATGATCCCGGCCGGGCCTGGGTGCGCGGCGAATCCTGGCGCGTTCGCGCCGACCGGGCCTTGCGACACGGCGAGCGGATCCGGGTCGTGGGCCGCGACGGGCTGACGCTGTTCGTGCAACCGCTGGATTCCGACAAGGGAGGACCACCGTCATGATCCTGAATCCGTTCGTGATCGGACTGCTCATTTTGTTGCTGCTGGTGTTCGCCTCGATCAAGGTGCTGTACGAGTACGAGCGCGGCGTGGTGTTTTTGCTGGGCCGCTTCCAGGCGGTCAAGGGGCCGGGGATCATCATCGTGGTGCCCGTCGTCCAACAGATGCGGCGCGTGGATTTGCGCACCGTCGTCATGGATGTGCCCAGCCAGGACGTGATTTCCCGTGACAACGTCTCGGTCAAGGTGGATGCGGTGATCTACTTCCGGGTCATCGACGCGCAGCGGGCGATCCTCCAGGTCGAGGACTACTACAACGCCACCAGCCAGTTGGCGCAGACCACGCTGCGCTCGGTGCTGGGTCAGCACGAACTGGACGAACTGCTGGCGGGGCGGGATGCGCTGAACCGGGACATTCAGAACATTCTGGACGCCGAGACGGACATTTGGGGCATCAAAGTGTCCAACGTGGAAATCAAGCGGGTGGATCTCGACGAGAGCATGATCCGCGCCATCGCCCGTCAGGCCGAGGCCGAACGCGAGCGGCGGGCCAAGGTCATCAACGCCGAAGGCGAGTTCCAGGCCGCCGAGCGCATCCGTCAGGCCGCCGAGATCATCGCGTCCCAACCGCAGGCTCTGCAATTGCGCTATCTGCAAACGCTCAACGACATCGGCATTCAGAACAACACCACGGTGGTGTTTCCGGTGCCGCTCGATCTGTTCAGGCCGTTGCTGGGCGCGCAACAATCGGAACCGGGCGCCGGCGACCGACGGCCAACGGATTGAGGCCCGTTTCAACCACTGCTTAGGGTGTCTGCCACGTTCTTCGAGACCATACCGAAAAATGGCGGGTTGGTGACGGTTTTGTGATAATGATAATGCCGTTCACCCCGTCCGCGGGAAGTCGGTGTACGCCTCAATTCATCATATTCAGTAGATTTCAAAACCTATCATGTCCACGAACTTCAAATCCCATGCCAAGGTGGGTGTTTACGTCGATGCCGCCAATATCTCGCGCAATGGCGGACAACGCATGCAGTACGACGTGTTGCGCGAATTCGCCTGTCGCGATCATGCCGAACCCCTGCGCCTGAACGTTTACCTGTCCTACGACGAGGAACGCGCCGAAACCAATACGGTTTATCGCGACAAGGCGCGCGCCTATCAGTCCGCCCTGCGGGAACTCGGTTACAAGGTGATCGAAAAACGGGTCAAATGGTTTCAGGACGAAGCCGGCAACCGCTTCGGCAAAGCCAACGCCGATCTTGACATGGCGGTGGATGTGTTGCTGCAATCGGAAAATCTGGACCGGGTATTGCTGGCCACCGGCGATGGCGATTTCGTGCAGGTGGTGCGCGCCTTGCAAAACAAGGGGTGCCGGGTGGAAACCCTGGCGTTCGACAACGTATCCGAGGAACTGCGCCGGGAATCGGACATGTTCATATCCGGTTACCTGGTGCCGGGACTGCTGCCCACCCGCGGCGACGATTATTTCGCGCCGGCGTGGGGCGCGATGGGTTCGCGGGTGCGCGGCTACTGCTATCATCACGATGACAACAAGAGCTTTGGTTTCATGCGGTTTCTGGTCAAGCTGTCACCGTATCTGTGGAAGACCGACTCCCGCGATGCGGAATCGCCGTACCGGACGGCGTTTTTCCACGATTCCAGCCTGCCCGACGGCTTCAATGTCATGAAGCTGCCGTCCCGCAATCATCTCTTCGAATTCACCCTGGCCGAGCCGAACGGCAAACAGCCGGTCGCCACCGATATTGTCCTGGTTCATCCCGCCGCCTCGTCCTGAGCCGGGGCGGCGCATCGAGGTTCGTCCCTGTTGAGGAGCGCCATGCGTAACGTTCGAACCCTGAAGTACCTGCCTTCGCTGCTCCTGCTGCTGCTGCCGAGCCTGCCTGGAGCATTCGCAAAACCGGCTGATCCCGTCGTGGACGCCACCGTCGGGACGCTGGCGCCGACCCCCCGGCAGGCTTCACTGGATCAAACCATCGCCAGGCTGCTGTCGCAGCATCATTACCGGCAAAGCAAGCTGGACGACCGGCTGTCCGCGCTGGTCCTGACCACGTATCTCGACGATCTCGATTTCAGTCGGGCCTATTTCCTGGCCAGCGATATCGCCGGTTTCGAAAAGTATCGCACGACCCTGGACGACGCCCTGAAGAGCGGCAACCTGCAACCGGCCTACGACATCTTCAACACTTACCTGCGTCGGCTGGCGGAGCGGACGGGCCGGATCCAGACCCTGCTTCAGCAGGAGTTCCGGTTCGACGTGAACGAAACCCTGGACGTGGACCGCAAGGACGCGCCCTGGGCCAAGACCCCCGCGGAACTCGATGAGATCTGGCGCAAGCGGCTGAAGCACGAGATGCTGACCCTGATGCTGTCTGGCAAGGATCAGGCCGCCGCCCGCGAGCTGCTGGTCAAGCGCTACGACAACCGGCTGCGGCAGGGGCTGCAGTCCAGCAGCGACGACGTGTTTCAACTGTACATGAACGCGGTGGCCCAGGCGTTCGATCCGCACACCGCCTATTTCTCGCCCCGCAACACCGAAAACTTCAACATCCAGATGCGACTGTCGCTGGAAGGCATCGGCTGCGTGTTGCGGATGGAGGAAGAGCAGGTGACGGTGGTCGAATTGGTCACCGGCGGCCCAGCCGACCTGAGCCAGCAGATCAAGCCCGGCGACCGGATCGTGGCGGTGGCACAGGGCGACGGCGGAGCCTGGGTGGACGTGGTGGGCTGGCGGCTGGATGACGTGGTGGATCGCATCCGCGGCCAGCGCGGTTCGGTGGTGCGGTTGAAGGTGCTGCCCGGCAAGGCCGGCGCGACGGCGGCGGAAAAGACCGTGCGCCTGGTCCGCGATACCATCAAGCTGGAGAAGCAGGCGGCCAAGAGCGAGATCAAGACGCTGCGGGGACCGGACGACCGCGAGCTGCGGATCGGCGTGATCACCATCCCGGCGTTCTACAGCGACTTCGACGCCGCCCGGCGTGGCGACCCCAACTATCGCAGCACCACCCGCGACGTGCGCGGCTTGTTGAACGATCTGCGCGGCAAAATCGACGGACTGGTGCTGGATCTGCGCGAGAACGGCGGCGGTTCCCTGCAGGAGGCGGTGGACTTGACCGGCCTGTTCATCGAGGATGGACCGGTGGTGCAGGTCAGGAATGCGGGCAACGGCCCGCCCGAGGTCGAGCAGGA
>DGFE01000121.1:0-2320 GCA_002391525.1 Competibacteraceae bacterium UBA3908 | reverse complement strand
ACGGTGCAGACCCTGGTCGATCTGAACCGGCTGACCCGGGCCAAGGAGCCGCAGGGTCAGCTCAAGCTGACCATCGCCAAGTTCTACCGAATCAACGGCAGCAGCACCCAGCATCGCGGCGTCAAGCCGGATATCGCCATTCCCTCGGTGATCGACAGTGAGGAAGTCGGCGAAAGCGCTCAGAAAAACGCCTTGCCCTGGGATGAAATCGCCGCCACCCGCTATCGCGGCGACCGGCGGCTGGCGGCGTTGACGCCGGAGCTGACGCGGCGTCATCAGGCCCGCGTCGCCAGTAACCCGGATTACCAGGCGTTCCTGCACGATCTCGAATTCACCCGGCAACAGCGGGAAAAGACCACGGTGTCGCTGCTGGAAAGCCAGCGCCGGACCGAGCGGGAACGCGTCGAAACCTGGCAGCGGGAGCGCGAGAACCGCTATCGGGTCGCCAAGGGGCTGCCGCCGCTCAAACCCGGCGACGAAATTCCGGAAGGCAAGGACAGCGTGATCCCGGACGCGGCGCTGGAGGAAAGCACCCGCATCGTCGGCGATCTGATCGCGCTGGGTGGTACCGGCAAACCGCCGAGCGCCCTGGTCATGGGCCACTAGCGTCATGGCGCCGGTGAGTCTGACGCTCGACGGGGTGCTCGCCGAGCGGCTGGCCATCGCGCTCGAACGACTGGAAACGCTGTTGCCGGTGGCGCCGGAATCACCGGACTGGAAGCGTTACCGGGCGTTTCGCTGGCGGCGGCTTGGTCAGCGCGGTTATCTGCAGGCCGTGCGGCATCCTCACCGGCTGCGGTTGGCCGATCTGCGCCGGATCGACCGCCAGAAGGCGGCTCTGGATTTGAACGCGCGGCAATTCCTGGCGGGTCGTCCCTGCAACAACGTCCTGCTGTGGGGGGCGCGCGGGACCGGCAAGTCCTCGTTGATCAAGGCCCTGCTCAACGAATACGCCGACCGGGGCCTGCGGCTGATCGAGGTGGACAAGCACGATCTGCTCGATCTGCCCGAGATCGTGGAGCCGCTTTACGACCGACCGGAGCGGTTTCTGCTCTACTGCGACGACCTGTCCTTCGAGACCGACGATCCCAGTTACAAGGCGCTCAAGGCGATGCTGGACGGTTCGATCAGCGCCGCGCCCGACAACGTGCTGCTGTGCGCCACTTCCAACCGTCGTCACTTGTTGCCGGAGTATATGCGGGAAAATCAGGATGCCCGCATCGTCGAGGGCGAACTTCATCACGGCGAGGCGGTGGAGGAAAAGATTTCCCTGTCGGAGCGGTTCGGGCTGTGGCTGTCGTTCCACCCGTTCAGCCAGGACGATTATCTGGCCATCGTCGCCTACTGGCTGGCGCAACTGGGCGTGCCGGCGGGGTTGGACGAGGCGACGCGCGAAGAGGCGCTGCGCTGGGCGTTGCAACGCGGGTCGCGCAGCGGGCGGGTGGCCTGGCAGTTCGCCCGCGACTGGGTGGGGCGGCGGGATTTCGAGTAAGCTGGCCGCGCCGGATCAGAGACCGGTCGTATCCTCGGCGTAGCCGAACACCTCGATGCCCAGTTTTTCGGCGACGGCACGGGCCGGCTGGGGCACCATCGGCGAGATCACGATTTTACGCTGGGCCTGGCGTTGGTGGCGCTGCTCGTAGAAGCGCACCTTGCGGTCGAAGGTGTACATGTCCGATTTGGACATGGACGATTTGAGTTCGCAGAGGATCAACTCGCTGTTTTTGACGATGATGTCGATCTCTACCTGATCGGGCGCGCCGAACACCATGCCGGCATCGTCGAACTCGGTCACGTTCAACACCTGGACGTTGAAGCTTTGCTCCAGGATTCCTTTGAGTGCGGCGCGGAAGCTGTGCTCGGAGGCGATGCCCCAACGAGCGCCCAGGGCGCCGATGCCCTGATCCTGCCGGGTGCGGGAGAGCTTGATTTCCTTCAGTAGTTCGTTGTTGTTGCGATTCTGCTCGTCCCACTTGCGGTTTTGTTCCTCCCACTTGCGGTTTTGCTCCTCGCGGTGGGTTTTGAATTCCTGGAGCCATTCCCTCCACTCGCTGTCGTGTTCGTCCCACTTGCGTCGCTGCTCGGCGCGGTCGGCGGCGAATTCCCGCAACATGCGGTCGAAACGGGCATCGAAACTCTCCGGCGTCACCGCCGTCTCCCGGATCAGTTGCTCCAGCCATTGCCGGAAACCGCTGTCCTGCTTGAGCAGTTCGGGCAGTTCGGCTTGCAGACGGGCTTTCAGGTCGTCCACGGTCATGTTGCATACCTCTTATTCCATCGGCTGGAAACGATTCTACTCCGCCAGCGCCCGCCGATATAC
>DGFE01000152.1:26429-35375 GCA_002391525.1 Competibacteraceae bacterium UBA3908 | reverse complement strand
TCGTCGTCGCCATGCTGGCGCCCTCCCCCGAACCATGGAAATAATTGCAGTATAGTAAGCATACCCGTGTTTGCCAGCGGTCGTGGCCGCCAATCCCGCCGAGTCATTCATTCCCGATGAACATCCGTACTCAATCCATCGCCTTGCGAACCATTCTGCTCAAGGAAACTCTGCGCTTCCTGCGCATCTGGATTCAGACCATCCTGCCGCCCGCGATCACCACGGCGCTGTATTTCATCATTTTCGGCCAGTTGATCGGCGCTCAACTGGGGCCGGTCGAGGGATTGAGCTACACCCAGTACATCGCGCCGGGGCTGATCATGATGGCGGTAATCACCAATTCCTATTCCAACGTGGTGTCCTCGTTCTTCAGCTCGAAGTTTCAGCGCCATATCGAGGAAATGCTGGTTTCGCCCTTGCCCAACGCCATCATCGTGCTGGGTTTCGTCGGCGGCGGCGTGGCGCGGGGATTGGCGGTGGGCATCGTGGTCACGGCGATCTCGCTGTTCTTCGCCGATTTGCACTGGCAACACCCGCTCGTCACCTTCGCGGTCATCGCGCTGACCTCGCTCCTGTTCGCCCTCGGCGGGCTGATCAACGGCATCTACGCCAAGAGTTTCGATGACATCTCGGTGATTCCGACCTTCGTACTGACGCCGCTGATCTATCTGGGTGGCATTTTTTATTCCATCAAGATGCTGCCACCGTTCTGGCAGGAGGTATCCCTGCTCAACCCTATCCTGTACATGGTCAACGCTTTCCGCCATGGCATCCTCGGCGTGTCGGACATCGATGTCCGTTTCGCCTTCGCGATCATCCTGCTGTTCATCGCGGCCCTGTTCGGTTACAGCCTGTGGCTGCTACACCGGGGAACCGGCATCCGCAACTGAACGCCCGTGCGACATCAGCCGGGTTCATCGGGACTCAGCTTCAAACCCACGCGCACGATGCGTTCCCCCTGCATCTCGCGCACCACGAACTCGACCGGACCCAGCCTGACCCGATCCCCCACCACCGGACGCCCGAACCGGCGTTTCAGGCAATGTTCCAGCGTGCCGGCGGCATCGACCGGATCGAGAGTCAAGCCATAAAGACGGCCGAGTTCCGCCATGTCGGCGTCCGCGTTCAACGCCAACTCCCCGAAAAAACGCCCCGTGTCCAAGCGCGGCACTGCCGGCGCCGTCGCGAACAATTGATCCAGCGCCGGCAGATCGGCGACCTGGGCGAACAGATAGAGATGGTCATCCGCCCGTAATGGTCCGCAGTCTCCGCACTCGCGAACGCGACCCCCGCGGACGACCGCCGCGGGCCGCGCGGTCTCGGGCAGCAGCAAATCGCGCGGAGCGCAACCCGCCGCCGGACTGTCCGCCATAACCCGATAACTCACCAGTTCGTAATCGGGTTGCCCCGGCAAATCCAGCCGCACCCGCTGAACCAGGGCA
The DNA here is from genome assembly GCA_002391525.1 of Competibacteraceae bacterium UBA3908. Classification (GTDB taxonomy): domain Bacteria; phylum Pseudomonadota; class Gammaproteobacteria; order Competibacterales; family Competibacteraceae; genus Competibacter_A. The sequence goes on along the minus strand of DGFE01000152.1, from coordinate 33,933 downwards.
CTGATCGGCGGAGGAATTTCCAGCTTCAACAACCGCGCCGCCGGCGCCACCGTCCAACCCTGGATGACCAGCGACAGCAACACCATGAAAAACGCCACGTCGAAATACAGCCGGTAATGCTCCAGGCCGGCCAGCCACGGAAACATCGCCAGAATGATCGGGACCGCCCCGCGCAGCCCCACCCAGCCGATGAACAGCTGCTCGCGCCAGGCGAAACGGAACGGCAGCAGGCACAGTGCCACCGCCACCGGTCGGGCTACCAGGATCAGCGTTCCGGTGATCAGCAGGCTGGGCGCCGCCAGTGGCAACAACTGGTGCGGAGTCACCAGCAGACCCATGATCAGGAACATGCTGATCTGGCTCAACCAGGCCAGGCCGTCGTGGAAGCGGCGGATGTTGTCCGCGCCCTGCAAGCGCCGGCTGCCCAACACCAGCCCGGCGAAGTAAGCCGCCAGGTAGCCGCTGCCGCCAGCCACCGCGGTGGCGCCGAAAATCAGCAGTCCACCGGAAAGGGCCAGCAGTGGATAAAAACCGGGGTTGATGAAGGTGATCCGGTTGATCAGCCACGCCAGGATCCAGCCGCCGCCCAGGCCGGCCACGGCGCCAATCCCCATCTGCTGGACGAACCGGACGGCAATCGTCCACTCCAGTTGGGTACTGCCCGCCGCCAGCAATTCCACCAGCGCAATCGTCAGAAACACCGCCATGGGATCGTTGGCGCCCGACTCGATCTGCAGGGTGGCGTCCACCCGCTGCTTGAGCTGCAAGCCGCGCGAATGCAGGATGGCGAACACCGCCGCGGCGTCGGTGGAGCCGACGATGGCGCCGATCAGCATTCCCTCCAGCCAATACAGTCGCAGGAACCAGGCGGCGGCCAACCCGGTCAGCGCGGCGGTCACCACCACGCCGACGGTGGCCAGCCACAACGCCGGCCACAGCCCTACCCGAAAGCTGCCGACATCGGTGCACAGCCCGCCATTGAACAGAATGACCGCCAGCGCCACGGTGCCGATCAGATAGGTCGTTTGCACATCGTTGAACTGAATCCCGCCCGGTCCATCCTCGCCCGCCAGCATCCCCAGCGCCAGAAACACCAGTAACAGCGGCAAGCCGAGCCGAGCCGAAATCGCACTCGCCAACACGCTGAGCAGAAACAGCGCGCCGGTCAGCAGGATCAATTGATTGGTGAAATCCACAATTCCCTTTCCTGTCGATAATCATTCAATTCCCTCGTCCTCCGAGGAGAGAGAGGGTGCCCCGGGTCCGGCTCGCGCTGGCGCGGCGCAAACCGCCACCCCAGCGCGGCTATCTTAACCCGCGCAATATTCCCATAAGAGCGGTGGCGGAGTTGAACGATGGAGGAGTTGAACGATGGATGGTCGACAGCGGTTTGACAAACGGACTGCCCTGAAATGAAGATGGATTCGGCTCAGGAAAGCTTTGACCTCCGACTCTTCCGCTGGAATCGCCCGCGCCATGTCCAAACTCCCCCCCATCCTGCTCACTGTCGCCGTCGCGCTCCTCCTCGCCTGCCATGCGTTCTGGGGCTGGGTGCCGATTCTGGACAGCGCCAATCTGGCGTTCCACGAAGCCGGACATCCGATCTTCGGGCTGCTGTCCGAGCGCCTGGCGGTGTACGGCGGTACGCTGATGCAACTGCTGATTCCCGCGGCCTGCGCCTGGGAGTGTTACCGCCGGGAACAACCGTATGGGTTTTACGCCTGCCTGGTGTGGATCGGGGAAAATCTGCTGAACGTCGCCCGCTACATGGCCGACGCCCGCGCCCACCAACTACCGCTGGTGGGCGGGGTGGACCCGGAGGACTTCCACGACTGGACCGAGATCCTGAGCCGGTGGGGATTGTTGAGCCACGACACCGCGCTCGCGTTCCTGGTGCGGATCGGCGCCGTGGGACTCATGATCTGGGTGCTGGCACGGGCGTGGCGGACCGCCGGGGAAGCCGACTGATCCACCATCGCGCCGCCAGCCTACGCAAGAATCGGACTGCTCGTACCCCTTTGCCGCCGACGGATCCACTCCCACATCTTTTCGTGGACGTGATAGGCGATGGTATTGCAAGCGGGTTCCACCAGTGCCACCAAGCCGCCGGCCAGCACGTTGCCGGTCATCGCGTAGACGACGCTGAAGGCTACCGTCATATGAACCAAGGCAAAGCTGAGGGTTTTCGTCATGGTCAGAGCTCCTTCACTGAAATTCTCAAATTCTTACGATGTCGTTCCAGATGATAACGATTCTCGATAATAGGAAAAGTTTATTTTTAAAATGATCACGATATAAATTGGCTATCACCATGCCCGCCACCTGCCCCGCCCTATTGCTCAGCGCCCCGGCCTCCGGCCAGGGTAAAACCACCGTCACCGCTGGTCTGGCGCGTTACCATCGCAGCCAGGGCCGTAAAGTGCGGGTGTTCAAAACCGGTCCCGACTTTCTCGATCCGATGATCCTGGAGCGAGCGTCCGGTCAGCCGGTCTATCAACTGGATTTGTGGATGGTCGGCGAACGCGACTGCAAAGCGCTGCTGTATCAGGCGGCGCGGGAGGCGGACCTGATCCTGATCGAAGGGGTGATGGGGCTGTTCGATGGCACGCCGTCCAGCGCCGATCTCGCCGGTCTGTTCGGCGTGCCGGTGCTGGCGCTGATCAACGCTCACGCCATGGCGCAGACTTTCGGCGCCGTCGCTTACGGCCTGGCGCATTATCGTCCCGGACTGCCGTTCGCCGGCGTGCTGGCCAACCGGGTCGCGGGACCGGGTCACGCCGAACTGCTGGCCGAGAGCCTGCCGCTGGGCCTGCGCTATTATGGCTGGTTACCGCGCGACGGCGAAATCGCCCTGCCCGACCGCCATCTCGGGCTGGTGCAGGCCGCCGAGATCGCCGATCTGGAAACGCGGCTGGAAAGCGCCGCCGCGCTCGTCGCCACGACCGGTCTGGCGGAATTGCCGCCGCCGGCATCCTTTCCGGCCATGACCACCGAACCACCGCCGCGGCTGCTCGCAGGCGTGCGCGTCGGTATCGCCCGCGATACGGCGTTCGCGTTTCTGTACCCGGCCAATCTGGACACGCTGCGGGCGCTGGGCGCGGAACTGACGTTCTTCTCGCCGCTGGCCGATTCTCGATTGCCGGCGGTGGACAGCGTTTATCTGCCCGGCGGCTACCCGGAACTGCATCTCGACGCGCTGGCCGGCAACGAATCCCTGCGCGCGGCGTTGCGCGAGCATCAGCGAGCCGGCAAACCGATTTACGCCGAATGCGGCGGCCTGCTCTACACTCTGGAATCACTGGCCGACCAGGAAGGCCGTCGCGCACCCATGCTGGGTCTGCTGCCCGGTCACGCGGCGCTCCAGTCGAAACTGGTGGGACTGGGGATGCAGGCGGTGGAACTACCGGAGGGCGAGTTGCGGGGACATACCTTCCATCATTCGCGGCTGGAGACGGTGCTGCAACCACTGGCGCACGGTCGCCGCCAGCGCGACGGCAAACCCGGCGAGGCCGTCTATCGGCGCGGGCGGCTGACCGCTTCGTATCTGCACCTGTACTTCGCCAGCAATCCGGCGGCGGCGGCGCGGTTGTTCATGCCGTAGGCCAGCCACGAAAACCTCATCCATCCCGCAAGGCCGCGATCACGGGTCCGGTCTCCGGCCAAATCCCGCGCCACAGCTGGAAGATTTGATTGGGCAGGAGTTCGTCCCGAAGAATCTCCAGGAGCAGCTTCAATTGCTCGCGCTCGGCTGCCCTGTTTTCTAACTCCTTTCAATGCGCCTCGTCCCAATTGGCGCCCACCCCGATCTCCACCTCCAGCGGCACGCGCAATTCGGCAGCCGCGACCATGGCCGCCCGGATGCGCTCCCCGGCTTCCGTGACGGCATCTTCGGCTACTTCAAACACCAGCTCGTCGTGCACCTGCATCAGCATCCGCGCCGGGAAGCTGGATTCTTGCAGCCAGCGATCCACCGCCAGCATCGCCCGCTTGATGATGTCGGCGGCGGTGCCCTGCATCGGCGCGTTGATGGCGGCGCGCTCCGCCGCCTGTCGAAGCTGCGGATTGCGGGCGCGGATGTCCGGCAGATACAACCGGCGGCCAAACACCGTCTCCACGTAGCCCCGCTCGGCGGCCCGGCGGCGGGTGTCGTCCATGTACGCCTTGACACCCGGATAGCGGGCGAAATAGCGGTCCACGTAATCCTTTGCCGCGCCGCGTTCGATGCCCAGTTGCTGGGCCAGACCGAATGCCGACATGCCGTAGATCAGCCCGAAATTGATGGCCTTGGCGCTGCGCCGCTGCTCGGCGGTCACTTCCTCCAACGCCACGCCGAATACCTCGGCGGCGGTGGCGCGATGCACGTCGGCGCCGACGGCGAAAGCCCGTAACAGGCCCTCGTCGCCGGACAGATGGGCCATGATCCGCAACTCGATCTGGGAATAGTCCGCCGCCAGCATCACCCAGCCCGGTTCCGGCACGAACGCCTGACGAATCCGCCGCCCCTCCGGCGTGCGGATCGGAATGTTCTGCAAATTGGGATCGGAAGACGACAGCCGGCCAGTGCTGGCCACGGCCTGATGATAGGAGGTGTGAACCCGGCCCGTGCATGGATGAATCTGTTCCGGCAGCCGGTCGGTGTAGGTGGATTTCAGCTTGCTCAGCGCCCGGTGCTCCAGGATCACGCGCGGCAGCGGATAATCCAGCGCCAGTTCCTGCAGTACATCCTCGGCGGTGGACGCCTGGCCGGTGGCGGTCTTCTTGCCCGCCGGCAGCCCCAGCCGCTCGAACAGAATCACCTGCAACTGCTTGGGCGAACCGAGATTGAACTTTTCCCCGGCCAGGTCGTGGGCCTGCTGCTCCAGTTCCCAAAGCCGCCTGGCCAGTTCGTCGCTCTGCCGGCGCAGCGCCGCCGCATCCACCCGCACCCCGATCCGCTCCATCCGGGCCAGTACGTCGATCAGCGGAATTTCCAGGTCTTCATACAGCCGCCGCAGTGCCGGTTCCCGTTCCAGTTGCGGCCACAGACAACGATGCAGGCGCAGAGCCACGTCGGCATCCTCGGCGGCGTAGGGTCCGGCCTGTTCCAGCGCCACCTGATTGAACGTCAACTGCTTCGCGCCCTTGCCCGCCACGTCTTCGTAATGAATGGTGCGTAATTTCAGATGCCGTTCCGCCAGGGAATCCAGATCGTGGCGGGCGGTGGAATCCAGCACGTAGGATTCCAGCAGGGTGTCGTGGCGGATGCCGCGCAGCGCGATGCCATGATTGGCGAGCACGTGTAGGTCGTACTTGAGATGCTGACCCACTTTCGGACGGTCGGCGGCTTCCAGCAGCGGGCGCAACCGGTCCAGCACGTGTTCCCGGTCCAACTGCTCCGGCGCGCCGGGATAATCGTGCGCCAGCGGCACGTAGGCGGCCTCGCGGGGATTCACTGCGAACGACACGCCGACGATGCGGGCGTTCAGATAATTCAGGCTGGTGGTCTCGGTGTCGAAGGCGAACAAATCCGCCGTTCGCAGCCGCTCCAGCCAGCCGTCGAGCGCGGCTTGATCGAGAATCAGTTCGTAAGTTGGTGGATCGGTATTTTCCACCGGGGCCGCTTCGGAGCTTGCCGCCCTCACCCCCGGCCCCGCTCCCGCTGGCGGGAGCGGGGAGACCAGCTCCCGCAGCCACGAGCGGAATTCATAGCGTTCGTACAGCGCCCGCAGCGCGGCCTTGTCCGGCGGCGCGGGCCGCAAGTCCTCGAACGCGACCGGAAGCGACACGTTGCAATCCAATGTCGCCAGTTGCCGGGACAGCGGCAGTTGTGCCAGCCCGGCGCGCAATCGGTCGCCGATCTTGCCGGAAATGGCGGCGCTGTCGGCGATCAATGCATCCAGCGAGCCGTACTCGCGCAGCCACTTGGCGGCGGTCATCGGTCCCACACCGGGCACGCCGGGGATGTTGTCGGAACTGTCGCCGACCAGCGCCAGCCAGTCCACGATCAGAGCCGGCGGCACTCCAAACTTCTGCTCCACCCCCGCGATGTCGGTCACCACGTTTTTCATGGTGTCCAGCATCCGCACCCGCTCGTCTACCAACTGCGCCAAGTCCTTGTCGCCGCTGACGATCAGCACCGGCAGACCCCGCGCGGTCGCCTGCCGGGTCAGCGTGCCGATGACATCGTCCGCCTCCACGCCCGCCACTTGCAGCAGCGGCAAACCCAAGGCGCGGACGCAGGCGTGCAGCGGTTCGATCTGCCGGACCAGTTGCGGATCCAGCGGCGGACGATGGGCCTTGTAGTCGGAAAACATCGCGTGGCGGAAGGTCTTGCCGGGGGCGTCGAACACCACCGCCAGATAGTCGGGCCGGTAGTCGGCCAGCAGCTTGCGCAGCATGTTCAGCACGCCGTACAGCGCGCCGGTCGGCTCGCCGGCTTTCGTGCTCAGGGCCGGCAAGGCGTTGAAAGCCCGGTGCAGCCAGGAGGAACCATCCACCAGCAACAGCGGTTTGGGCGTGGCCATCGGCGAAATCGCTCCGTGGTTACATCTGATTGATCATACTGGCCAGACAAGCCGCGCCGAAACCGTTGTCGATGTTGACCACCCCCACCCCGCCGGCGCAGGAGGTCAGCATCCCCAACAAGGCCGATAAACCACCGAAGCTGGCGCCATAACCGACGCTGGTCGGCACCGCGATCACCGGCCGGGCCACCAGCCCGGCCACCACGCTGGCCAGCGCCCCTTCCATTCCGGCGACGACGATCACCGCCCGCGCGCTCCGGATCGCCTCCAGCCGCGCCAGCAGGCGATGCAATCCGGCCACGCCCACGTCGTTGATCCGTTCGACCCGGTTGCCGAACAGCAGCGCGGTTTCCGCCGCTTCCTCGGCCACCGGCAGATCGGAAGTACCGGCGGTGACGATGGCGATGTGGGTTTCGGTCAGCGGCCGGGCGCGGCGCTGGATCACGATAACGCGCCCCAACGAGCTATAGCGGGCAGTAGGACTCAGCTCCGCCACCGCTTCGGCCATTTTCAGCGTGGCGCGGGTGGCGAGGATGTCGCCGTCGCCCTCCAGCAAGGCGGCGACGATGGTTCGCACTTGGGGCACGGTCTTGCCGGCGCAGTAGATCACCTCGGGATGGCCACGCCGCAGTTCCCGGTGGCTGTCGAGCACCGCCTCGCCCAGATCGCGGAATGGCAGTTCCCGCAACCGGTCCACCGCTTCCTCGACCGCCAGGCCGCCGGTGCGGACCTGTTCCAGCAAGGCCCGCAAGGTCTCTTCGCGCATGGCCGCTCACTCCACCGCCGGCGCGAGGTTGAAGCTGCCCATCCGGTAACCTTCCAAATCCAGGGTCACGTACCGGAACCCGCACTCCCGCAGCGCCGTCGCCACTTGATCGGCGAGGTTTTCAGCCAGGAATCGGGCCCGTTCGGCGCGATCCACCTCGATCCGGGCCAGATCGTCGTGACAGCGCACCCGCACCGCGCCGGAAAAACCCAACGCCCGCAGCGCGCGCTCGGCC
>DGFE01000152.1:0-26145 GCA_002391525.1 Competibacteraceae bacterium UBA3908 | reverse complement strand
TCAAGGCCCGGGCATAGCGGCGAATCTCGGCCTTGCCCAGTCCCGCCTCCAGCAGCGGGCTGCGGATCCCCAATTCGCGCAAGGCGCGCAAACCGGGTCGGTAATCGCCGAGATCGTCCCGGTTGCTGCCATCGACCAGCCAGGCGCAGCCTTCCTCGGCGGCCACGGTCTGGAATTCGGCGAACAGCGTCCGCTTGCAGCGATAACAACGATCAGGGGGATTTTGGGTGATCGATTCCGGCATGGGCAATTCCAGCACCCGGTGACGCACCCCCAGCAGCGCGGCCAATTCCCTGGCCTCGGCGATTTCCCAGGACGCCATGTAGGGCGTCGCCGCGGTCAGGGCCAGCACTCGTTCGTCCAGCGCCGCGCGGGCCACCGCCAGCAGCAGACTGCTGTCGAGTCCGCCGGAAAAGGCGACCGCGACGGATCCCAATTCCCGCAATCGATCCAGCAGCCGTCGATAACCGGGTTCCGCCAGCGCCGCGGGGAGTCCGGCGGTCATGACGGCGGCTCCGCCGATTCCACGGGCAAGGCCAGCGCCGTCAGCGCCTCCCGCACCGCCGCGTAAACCGCGTGAATCGGCACGCCGCGCTCCAGCGCCAGCCGTTTGCAATCCTCGTATTCCGGCTTGCCGCGCAACGGCAGACCCCGGCGGTAGGCGATCTTGACCGTCACTTGACCATAACGGGTCGTCACTCGCCGCTGCTGCCGAAACAAGGTCTTGCGCGTCACCGTTTGCCGGCGCACCCCCAGCGTGGTGGTCTCGATCAGCAGCAGATCGGTCAACGCCGACGCCAGCGCCGGCGCGCACAACGCGCTCAGCAAGGTGCCGGGCCGGTTCTTCTTCATCAACACCGGCGTCAGCCAGGCATCGTTCGCCCCGGTCGCGAACAGCCGTTCCAGCACGTAGTCGTAGCACTCCGGATTCATGTCGTCGACAGTGCATTCCAACAGGCACAAGTCCTCCGGCTCTCGTCCCACCGCCGGCGACTCGCCCAGGCAGACCCGCAGCACGTTGGGCAGGGGGCCGTCGCGATGGCCGATACCGTAGCCGATCCGGTTCACGACGAATTCGGGACGCTCCTCGAAGGCGTCCACGACCGTCGCCAGCAGCGCCGCGCCGGTCGGCGTGGTCGCCTCGAACGGGACCGCGCCCAGCCTGACCGGCGCGCCTCTCAGCAATTCCAGGGTCGCCGGCGCGGGCACCGGCAGTACGCCATGCTCGCAGCGCGCCACGCCGCCGCCCAGTTCCACCGGCGAGCACAACACGCGATCCACGCCCAACCGATCCAGGGCGATGGCGCCGCCGACGATATCGACGATGGCGTCCAGCGCCCCGACCTCGTGGAAATGGACCCGGTCCGGCGAGGTGTCGTGAATGCGGGCCTCAGTCTCGGCCAAGCGGCGGAATACCGCCACGGCCCGGTCCCGCACCCTGTCCTGGAGCGAACCGCCGCCGATGAGCGCCTCGATCTGCCGCAGATCGCGGTGCGCGGGCTGCTCGGAGTCGGTCACCACCCGCACCTGAGTACCGGCGATGCCCTTGCGGCTGGCGCGGCTGACCCGCACCTCATAGCCGTCCAGACCCAGCCCGGCCAGTTCGCGCATCAGTTCGCCGGAATCCACGCCCAGATCGAGCAGCGCCGCCAGATGCATGTCGCCGCTGATGCCGGCGAAGCAGTCGTAGTACAGAATCTTCATCGCTGGCGAGTATCCACGGCGAACCATCGGGCATCAAAACGGGAATTCATCCTGAACCTCCCGCTCGAGCGGCTTGGATTCCGGCCGCTGCGCCACCTGATGGAGGAGATGGCCGTCCACATAGATCGCCCGGTGGGGCCGGGCCGGACAGGCGTTTTCGCAGGCGCCGCAGCCGACGCACAGCGCTTCCCGCACCTCCGGGATGGTCAATCCGTCCCGATACGGGATCATGTGCACCGCCTTGGTAGGACAGTACTCGTCGCAGGCGCCGCAGGCGGTATGATCGGTATGGACGATGCAGTTGTCCCGGACAAAATGAGCCACGCCGATCTGCGTGATCTGCTTGGCGGCCAAATCCAGCGGGCGGATCGCCCCGGTCGGGCAAATCTGGCCGCAGCGGTTGCATTCGTAGCTGCAATAACCGGCTGCGTAATCCAACCGCGGCTGCAACAGCCCCGACAGACCGTAATCCAGCAGCGTCGGCTGCAGCACGCCGTAGGGACAGGAACTGACGCACAGATGGCAGGCGGTGCAGAGATCGTTGAAGCGGGCGATGTCGCGGGCGCCGGGCGGCGCCACCGGCCAGGTCTTGCGGTTGGCCACCGTGGTCGGTACCCGGTTATGGGGTTTGGCCTCGATCCCGCCGGACCGCGACAGCCCCGCCAGTCCGACCAGCGCCGTCGCTGCCCCCCGCAGCAGCGCCCGCCGGGCCGGATCCGGCGCGCCAGCCTCGGGCTCCATCCCGACCCCTACCGGAGGCGGACCTTGAATTTTCCCTGCCCTGGCCACCAGGGGGAAATGCGCGCTGGCGGAGTGAGGCGACGCTTGCGGCTGCGGGAGAGAAACCGGACGCGAGCGACGAAACGTCACCGACGCGGAGCGCGCGTAGCCGATACCGTGCCCCTCGCAAACGGTGATGCAATCGAAACAGGCCACGCAACGACTGAAATCCACCTCCTTGGTCTTCAGGCGAATGCAGCCGGCCTTGCAGTGAATGGAACACTGGGCGCAGAGCGTACAGGCATCCTTGGGAATCCGGATCTTGAACAGGGCGAAGCGCGACACCAGACCGAGCAGCGCCCCGACCGGACAGAGCAGATTGCAGAACAGGCGGCCCTTGACCGCGCTCAGCCAGACCAGGCCGACCAGAAACAACGCCGGAAACGCCAGCGCCGTCAGCGGCGGCGCCTTCCAGTGCAGAGGAAACGGCCCGTACATCCCCAAGCCTTCCAACGCCTGGCCGGTCCAGTTGTGGAGGACGACATAAAGCGGCCGCAGCAGGTCGCCGACGATCCGCCCGAAATTGCTGAACGGATCCAGCAGATTCAAGGCCAGCGCGCTGCCGCTCAGGAACAGCCCGACCGTCAGCGCCAGCACCCCGTAGCGCAGTCCATCGTGCGGCTTTTGAAACTTGAACCTGACTTTGCGCGGCTTGCGCAGTCGGTCGGCGATGCGAATCACGATGTCCTGCAGGGTGCCGAGCGGACACACCGTCGAACAATAAACCCGCCCGAACAGCAGGGTCAGCGCCAGCACCGCCAGAAAGCCGGTGGCCGCCCAGGCCAAGGTCTGGGTGAACTTCAGCAGCGAGGGCACGAACTGCGGATACAACGCCACCGTCGCGACCGGCGTTTCCCCGACCCGGTCGAAATCGACAAAGAGCAGCGTGGTCAGCGCCAGGAACGCCAGCGAGATCACGACCCGGATTTTCTTCAACCACATCTGATTCATGGCCGCTGTGCCTGTAGCCGTTCATTCCCCCTCACCCGCCGCGAGCGCGGACGAGGGGCTGGGAGGCGATCCCGGAGGGAGCGGGAATGTCAGGTGGCCGCGCCATTTACAACGCGATCCGCCGGATGCTCAGGTTCTCCAGATCCTTCCGACCCACGCCCAGCTCGTGGGCGATGCGGATGTAATCCACCGTATCGGGCTCCAGCCCGAACAGCTTCGCGGCGGCGGCGTCCGCCGTCACCAGATCGGTGGACAGCAATTGGGAGCGCATATTGGCGACATCCGCCGCCGACACGCCGCGCGGCCCGTGGCGCAACAGGACGTTGTAGGCATCCACCACGTTCAGATCGGGCTTGCGATAGGTCGCGAAATCGGCGATGCACTGATGCAGGTCGTTGGCGTGCCATTCGCCGCGATCCCAGACGATGCCCATCAGATTCTTCATCGCCACCGTCAGCCGGGCGCCGCCGTGACTCTTCAGCACCGGCACGTTGATCAGCACGTCGGACTGCAAGACCAGTTCGTGCTCCTTGGTCTCCCGCAGCCGGCGGCCATTGGGAATCGCAACGGTCTGGAAATAACCCTCGCTGTTGCCCGGCGCCAGTTTGCCGCCGGCCTCCTTCACCGCCTGTTCGATGCCGCTGGTCCGGTAGCTGTCGCGCCAGGCGTCGCAGGTATGATCGAACACGTAGACTGCTTTCGCTCCGGCTTGCAGACAGTGCTCGACGATGCGACGCACCAGCCGGGGATTGGTGTTGGCGGCGCGTTCCGGCGGCACGTTCCAGCCGATGTTGGGTTTGACCACCACCGTCTGGCCTTTTTTGACGAACCGCCCCATCCCGCCCAGGGCCTCGATGCCGCGGTCGAACAGCGCTTCGGGCTCGCCGTTTCTGACCGCCACCAGATCGTCGGCCCTGGTCGTGGATTCGGCGGCGCGCAGCCGGGAAGCGTGGCCGCCCAGCGTCAGGGCGGCGCCGGTCCAGGTCGCCGCGCCGAGCGTCTTGAGAAAGGTTCTGCGTTGCATGGCGGGGTTCCTCCGCATACGGCCGGATGGCGGGTCGCCACCCCGGAGCACCGACGATCAAGTATACGCTGGCCGGCGGCTTCGGACCCATCCCGAATCCGCCGGGGGCGGTGTCGGTCGCCGCCGGCGAAAACGTCGCGCCAACGGACGGTTCGCTCAGAACCGGAACCGCCGCAGGATGGTGAGCGAGGACAACGCGCCGACCAGCTTGCGATTCGGCCCCTCGACCACCGGCAGCCGCAAATAGCCTTCCGAGAGCAGTTTCAAGGCATCGAGCAGCGGCGCCTCCGGCTCGACCACCGGATGAGCGCCGGCGAAGTCGCCCACCTTGCGGTGCAGATGCGGCATCAGGCGATTGTCGACGTCCTCGGCGCTTTCCCGTTCGGCATCATCCGGCAGCTGCGGTTCCGAAGGCAGCAGCATCCTGGAGAAGGTAAACGAGGTGATGGTGCCGACGAATTCACCCTTGTCGTTGACCACCATCAAATCCTGCATGTGCTTGCGGACCATGATCGCCAGCGCTTCCGACAACGGCGCGGTGTCGAGCACGTAGGTCGGCGCGGACAGCATATAGTGTTTGCACTTCATTGTTGAATCTCTCCCGCTGGGTTTGAGCCGGTCGTACCGGCGGCGGCCATCGCTCCGAATCCTGTCGGGCGCGGACCGGAGAATTCCCGGATTCGCGACGCCTTGATCGAGTATTATTACCCACCCGTCGCCGCCGCGCATGGGTGTATCGCCAAGATTCAAGCAAACCGTGGAGGAAGTTTATGATTGTCGGAATCATGTCGCTGGTGGCCGGCCTGCTCGGACTGGTCGCCGCCGCGATGTTGTACAAGGGGATCGTGCGCCAGCCCACCGGCGACGCGGTCATGACCGCCATCGCCGCCGAGATTCATCTGGGCGCGATGACGTATCTGCGGGCGCAGTACGTCAAGATCGGGATCTTCGCGCTGGTGGTCGCCATACTGCTGTCGGTGCAGTACGGCTTCGGCGCCAGCGCGGCCTTTCTGCTCGGGGCGCTGACCTCGGCGCTGGCTGGCCTCGTCGGCATGCGCGCGGCGACCAAGGCCAACGTCCGCACCACCGCGGCGGCGCGGGAACACGGCGCCGGCGAGGCCCTGCTGATGACCTTCAACGGCGGCGCGGTGATGGGCGTCGCCGTGGCCAGCTTCGGCCTGGCGGGGCTCGGGCTGTTGTTCGCTCTTCTGGCCGGCAAGTTCGCCGTCGATCCCGAATCGGCGTCGGTGATCTGGGGCTTTTCGATGGGCGCCTCGTCCATCGCGCTGTTCGCCCGCGTCGGCGGCGGCATCTTCACCAAGGCGGCGGATGTCGGCGCCGACCTGGTCGGCAAGGTCGAAGCCGGCATCCCCGAGGACGATCCCCGCAATCCCGGCGTCATCGCCGACAACGTCGGCGACAACGTCGGCGACATCGCCGGCATGGGCGCGGACATCTACGAATCCTATGTCGGCGCGATGGTGGCCGCCGTGACCCTGGCGGCTACCTCGACGGCGACCGAACTGACCCACTACTTCGGCAGCGAGGTCTCGCGTCCGATGCTGCTGGCCCTGCCGCTGGCGCTGGCCACCATCGGCCTGGCGTCGTCGCTGGTGGGCATCCATGGCATGTCCGCCTTCAAGCGCTTCGGGCCGGAACGCGCGCTGGCGATCTCCGAGTTCAGCTCCGCCGGCCTGTTTTTGCTGCTGACGCTGCTGGTGATGCTGGTCGCCGGCTACGGCTGGCCGCTGTTTTTCGCAATCCTGGCCGGCAACCTGGCCGGCATCGCCATCGGCCGGGCGGCCTGGTACTACACCTCGGCCAAGCCGGTCACCAAAATCGTCATGGCCTCGAAGACCGGGCCGGCGACCAATATCATCACCGGGCTGGCCGTGGGGATGGAAAGCTGCGCGGTACCGATTCTGGTGATCGTCGCGGCGATCTTCGTCGCCCATCAGACCGCCGGCCAGTACGGCATCGCCATCGCGGCGGTCGGCATGCTGGCCACCGCCGGCGTGACCATGACTATCGACGCCTCGGGGCCGATTTCCGACAACGCCGGCGGCATCGCCGAGATGTCGCACCAGCCGCCCGAGGTGCGCAAGATCACCGACGAACTCGACGCCATCGGCAACACCACCGCCGCCACCGGCAAGGGTTTCGCCATCGGCTCCGCCGCCCTGACCGCATTGGCGCTGTTCGTCGCCTACAAGGAGGCGGTCGAGCTGGCCATCGGCCAGCCTCTCGCGATGGACATCACGGAGCCGAAGGTGGTGATGGGCGTGCTGCTGGGCGGCGTGGTGGTGATGCTCGCGGCGGCCATGACCATGAGTTCGGTCGGCAAGGCGGCCATGGAGATGGTCACCGAAATCCGCCGCCAGTTCCGCGAGATCCCCGGTCTGTTGCAGGGCACCGCCAAGCCCGATACCGCGCGCTGCGTGACGATTTCGACCGACGCGGCGCTGCGCGAGATGATCGCGCCGGGGATGCTGGCGGTGGCGATGCCGGTGATCGTCGGCTTCTTCCTGGGTCCCGTCGCCTTGGGTGGCATGTTGCTCGGAGCCTTGCTCACCGGCGTGGTGATGGCCCTGCTGATGGCCAACGCCGGCGGCGCCTGGGACAACGCCAAGAAAGCCATCGAGCATGGCGATCTTCAGGGCGAGCGCAAGGGCGGCGACGCTCACGCGGCGGCGGTGATCGGCGATACGGTGGGCGACCCGTTCAAGGACACCAGCGGCCCGGCCATGAACATCCTGGTCAAGCTGTTGTCGGTGGTTTCGCTGATCCTGGTGCCGTTCATCACCTGAGCCGGGCGGAGCGACTCTTTCCAGTCACCTCGCAAACCGCTGGCTCGCAAGTCGGCCAGCGGCGCCCGCTTTCATCCGGACTGGCTGGCGAACCAGGCCGGCAATTCGTCCAGACGGCTCACCACCACGTCCGGCTCGACATCCCAGGGATCGAACACGGCATCCGGCTGGCGCCTGACCCACACGGCGCGCAGGCCCGCCGCCTTGGCGCCGATCACGTCCCAGGCGTTGCTGGACACCAGCCAGGTTTCGCCCGGCGCGCGCCCGGTCCGCCGCGCCAGATGGGCGTAAACCGCCGGATCGGGCTTGAAGGTGCGCAGATCGTCCACGCTGATCACGTCTTCCAGTTGCGGCAACACGCCGGCATTGGCCAACAGCGCGCGAATGCTGGTTTCCACTCCGTTCGTGAACGCCGCCAATCGATGGCCCTGGGTCTTCAGGGCCGCCAGGCTGGCGGCGACTTCCGGAAACAGCGGCAGATACAGATAGGCTTCCAGCAACCGGCCCTGGTCGGACTCCGGCAGTTCGCAGCGCAACGCCTGCTGGGTGTAGCGCAATGCCTGCCGGGTGCAGACGTCGAAATCCGCGTAGCGCCGCATCAGGCCCCGCCGGAACGAATACTCCAGTTGCTTGCTCCGCCACAACTCGGCGAACCGGACGGCCTGTTCGCCGACCAGCGCCCGCAACGGCTCGGCCAACGCCAGTGGATCCACCAGCGTACCGTAAACATCGAAACCCAAGGCGTAAGTCTTGTCCACGTCTTCCACGTCTTCCACGTCATCCTCGCTCGTCTTTCTGGCCGTACCCAACAGTGGCCTCGCCTGCCGCGGCGCGGATCGGCGCTTCAGTCTGGCCTGACCGAACCACCGCGATGGTCAACAGCAGCCAGGCCAGCAGAAAAGCCGCGCCGCCGATGGGGGTGATGGCGCCCAGCCAACGGCTGCCGCTCAGACTGAGCGCGTACAGGCTGCCCGAAAACAGCACCAGACCAGCGGCCATCAGGACGCCGGCTCCGCGCAGGGACGCCGTCGCCGGCAGATGGAGCGCCAGCAGCCCGACCGCCAGCAATCCCAAGGCATGATAAACATGATAGTGCACGGCGGTCTGGTAAACAGCCATGAGGTCGGGCGTCAGCGTCCTTTTCAGGGCATGCGCGCCGAACGCGCCCATCGCCACCGCCAGCACCATCCCCACGCTGCCCAGGATCAGAAAGACTTTCGCCCAAATCGACATGGCCTGCCCCCTTGTCCGATTTCGCTCGCTGGCATGGACATCGTCACCCGTTGCATGACCGGAAAGTGACCGTTGCCACCGCCAAAATTCCGGGTCTGGCGGACGATTTCAATCTCCACCCCGCTGGCTCGCCGTCTCGGGCGCGACGGGTGCCACATCCCGCAACTGTGCCGTCAACCGCTGCTGGATGGCGTTGACCGGCTGGGTGAACCCCGCCAGCAGGTGATACAGCACCGGCGTCAGGAACAGCGTCAGCGCAGTCGAGAGCAGCAAACCGCCGATCACCACCACGCCGATGGCGATCCGGCTCTCGGCGCCGGCGCCGGTGGCCAGCGCCAGGGGCAGCGCGCCCAGCACGGTGGACAGCACCGTCATCAAAATCGGCCGCAGCCGCTGGCTGGCGCCGGCCAGCACGGCGGCGCGCACCTCCAGCCCTTGCGCCCGCAGCTGGTTGGCGAACTCCACGATCAAAATCCCGTTCTTGGCCATCAGCCCGATCAGCAGCACGCCGCCGATCTGGCTGTAGAGGTTGAGCGACTGGCCGGTGAGCAGCAGCGCCAGCAACGCCCCGGTCACGCCAATCGGCACGGTCAGCAGAATGATGAAGGGGTGGACGAAGCTCTCGAACTGGGCCGCCAGCACCAGGAACACGATCAGCAGGGCGAAGCCGAAGGTGAAGTACAGACTGCCTGAGGTCTCCAGGAACAGTTCGGCGGCGCCGGCAAACGAGGTGCGCGCCTCGACCGGCAGTTCCGCGGCGGCGATGCGCTCGAAATCGGCGATGGCCCGGCCCAGATCGTAATCTCCGACCAGGGTAGCCTCGACCGTCACCGACGGCAGCCGGTCGAAGCGGCGCAGCGCCAGGGCCGAGGACTCCTCGCGCAGCTCGACCACGGCGCTCAGCGGCGCCAGTTCGCCGCTGCGGTCGGCGCGCACGAACACGCCGTGCAGGTCGGACGGCTGGCGCCGGTCGGCGTCCTGGGCCTGCACCAGCACGGCGTACTCGCGGCCCCGGTCGATGTAGGTGGTCACCTCGCGCGAGGCCAGCAGGGTTTGCAGGGTCGCGGCGATGCGCTCGACCGGAACGCCCAGTTCGTCGGCCAGGCTCCGGTCGATCTCGACCCGCAGGGTGGGCTGGCTGGCCTCGTAGTCGCTGTCGAGGGCGGTCAACCCCGGATTGTCGCGGGCGCGCGCCATAACCGCCTCGCTCCAGGCCACCACCGTCTGGTAATCCGGCCCGCCGACCACGAACTGCACCGTCTGCGAACCGGCGTTGCGGCTCAGGCTGGAACGGCTGTTGGGCGTGGCCCGCAGATCGGGAATATCGCGCAGATCGCCGCGGACGGCATCGACGATGGTCCGCTGGCTGCGCCGGCGCTCGCTCCAGTCGGTGAGGCCGACCACCAGAAACGCCTGATTGCGGTTGCCGCCCCGACCAACGTTGGCCACCAGTCGCTGGGCTTCGCCGTTGTCGAACAGCGGCTGCAACGCCTGCTCGATCTTGCGGACGCCGGCGTCGGTGAAGGCCAGCGTGGCGCCTTCGGGCGCGGTGGCGGTGATGAAGAACACGCCGCGATCCTCGTTCGGCACCAGTTCCCGCGGCAGCTCGCGATACAGCAGCAAGGCGGCGGCGCTGGCCAGACCGGCGCTGGCCAACACCACCAGCGGCATGGCCAGCGCTCCGTTCAGCGCGGCCCGATAGCCGCGTTCCAGCGCCGCGAAGGACCGTTCCGCCAGCCGCATCAGCCGGTTCGGCGGCCCGGTGCGGCCCAGCAGTTGCGCGCACAGCATCGGCGTCAGCGACAGCGCTACCAGGGTGGAAATCACGATGGCCGCCGCCAGCACCAGTCCGAATTCCCGGAACAGCCGGCCAATCTCGCCGCCGAGCATGGACAGCGGTACGTAGACCGCGATCAGCACCGCGCTGGTGGCCAGCACGGCGAAGGTGACCTGCCGCGTGCCGCGCCAGGCCGCCACCAGCGGCGGCTCGCCGTGATCCACCCGGCGCTGGGCGTTCTCCAACACCACGATGGCGTCGTCCACCACCAGGCCGATGGCCAGGATCAGCGCCAGCAGCGTCAGCAGATTGATCGAAAAGTCCAGCGCCGCCAGCAGCATGAAGGAACCGATGATCGCCACCGGAATGGTCAGCGCCGGAATCAGGGTCGCCCGGACCGAGTAGAGGAAGGCGAAGATCACCAGCACCACCACGCCGACCGCCAGCAACAGCGTCGTCACCACTTCGACGATGCTGGCCCGGATGAACAGCGCGTCGTCGGTGGCCACGGTCATTTGCACCGTCGCGGGCAGTTGCGGGCGGATGCGCTCCAGCTCGGCCCGCACCCCCGCCGAGACCGCCAGGGTATTGGCCCTGGACTGGCGGATCACGCCCAGGGTGACCGAATTCCGGCCGTTGGTGCGCACCAGCGAGCGGTCGTCCTCGACGCCCGGCTCCACCCGCGCCACCTCGAACAGCCGGATTGGATAGCCGTCGCGCTGGGCGATGGTCAGATCGCGGAACGCCTGGATTTCCTGCAGCCGACTATCGACCCGCACCACCAACTGGCGGTTGTCGGACTCCAGGTTGCCGGACGGCAATTCCACGTTGGCCCGGCGCAGGGCGGCCTCGACGTCGGCGGTGGTCAGCCCGCGCGCCGCCAGCGCCTCGTTGTCCAGCCAGACCCGGATGGCCTGGCGGCGGGCGCCGAACACGCTCACCTCCCCCACCCCGCCGACCGTGGCCAGCCGATCCACCACCACCCGTTCCGCCAGATCGGTCAGTTCCACCCCGGACAGGCGGTCGCTGGTCAGCGAAATCCGCAGCACGGGCTGGCTGTCGCTGTCGGCCTTGACCACCTGCGGCGCGTCGGCCTCCTCCGGCAGGCGGTTGATCACCGACCCGACCACGTCGCGCACGTCGGCGGCGGCGCTGTCGATGTCCTTGCCGGCGACGAAGGTGATCCGGGTCTGACCGATCCCCTCGCGGGAGTTGGATTCGATGCGTCGGACCCCATCGACCCGGGCGACCGCGCCCTCGATGACTTCGGTGATCTCGGTATCGATGATCGCCGGCGCGGCGCCGGTGTAACGGGTGGTGACGGTGATGACCGAGGCATCGACATCCGGCAATTCGCGCACCGGCAGCTGGCGCAAGGCCATCGCGCCGCCGACCACGATCAGCGCGCTGACCACGATGGCGAATACCGGCCGCTGGATGAACAGGTCGGAGATGAACATGGCGGCCGCCGGACCGGTCAGGAGGGTTGCCGGGCGCGGTCGCCCCGCTCCGGGTCGGCCGCTCGCGTTTCGACCGCTCGCACCGGCGACCGGTCGCGCAACGACTGGTGACCCTTGGTCACCACCTCGCTGCCCGGCGCCAGTCCGGCCAGCACCTCGACCGCCGCGTCGCGCCGCTGGCCGGTGGTGATGGCCGTCTTCGCCGCGATACCCTCGCCGACCACGTAAACGTAGCTCTGACCGCCCTCGCGGATGATGGCCTCCTCGGGCACCAATATCGCATTATCGCGCTCGGCGATGACCAACCCGACCGCCATGAACAGGCCGTCCGGCAACGCCGCGTCGGGATTGGGCAGTTCGGCCCGAACCCGGAACGCGCGGGTGGCGGGGTCGATGCGGGTATCCACCTCGCGCACCGCGCCGGCGAAGGTCCGGCCTGGAAAGGCGACGCTGGTGGCGGCCACCGGCTGACCGGTTTTGACCGCGCTGAAGTATCGTTCCGGAATCCTGAATTCCAGTTCGACGGTTTCCAGATCGTCGAGCGTGGTCAGCACGGTGCTGGAATCGACGTAACCGCCGAGATCGACGTTGCGCAGCCCCACCACCCCGCCAAAGGGCGCCCGGACGCTACGCTTTTGCAACTGGCCGCGGGCGGCCTCCAGCCGGGCCTCGGCCATGCCGAGCTTGGCGCGCAGTTCGTCCAGATCGGCTGCCGACAGCAGCTTGCGGGCGCGCAGCGATTCGGCGCGCGCCATCTGGGCGCGCAGATTGGCCAGTTCGCTCTCGGCCTCGCGCACCGCCGCCCGTTCGCTGGCGCTGTCGAGTTCGACCAGCAGCGCGCCGGCCTGGACCCGCTGTCCCGCCGCGAAGGCGATCCGGGTGACCAGGCCGGAGGTGCTGGGTACGATCCTGACCGAACTGGCGGCGCGGGTGGCACCGACCGCCGTCACCGTTTCGGTCACCGCACCGAGCCGTGCGACGGCAGTCTCGACCGCCACGGGACCGCTCTGCTGGCGTGGCTGCTGCGCCCCGTCGCCGCCACGTTCGCCGCCGGCGGCCCACAACCAGCCGCCGACCGCCAGCGCGGCCAACAGGGCGACGATACCCAGTTGAGGAAGAAGGCGCATGTTTGAAATCCACCTGTGGCAACGCCGGCAATTGACCGAAGAACCGGATCACTGCCTACAAAAGACCGTTCGGACGACAAAACGTTACCGGCGATTCCCAACAGTCCCCGATGTGGCTCTGGAGCCGGCTGGAACCTGTCTCTAAACCAGGACGAACGATCAGGCATGGCGCGCACCGCCGCCGGCATCGGATCGACATGCATTTACACATCGCCACGAATGCGGCTACGCTGAAGCCATGGAAGGCAACCGCGGGATTTCCGACAGGAGCCGTGGCTGCGGGGAGCATAACCCGCTGATTTGGCGGAGAGGGTGGGATTCGAACCCACGTGGGGCGGTTAGACCCCCATCCGATTTCGAGTCGGCGCCGTTATGACCGCTTCGGTACCTCTCCGGGAGAATCGCTTGGAGCGAACGCGGAAGAGTTTTATATTTTATAGTATCGCAAGGTTTTGCCAATCCCTCTGGAGTCTCCGCCGGTCGTTTGCCAGCCAGGGACGCTGGACCCACATTTATTCACCCGCCGCGCTGATGCAATGAGACAAGCACCCCATATTCCCGCTCACTATCCACCTGACAACCCCGTCGGCCAGGCTTCGGATTCCGGGCCGAAGCCCAGCGGAGCCGCCTTTATCCAATGGCTCAAGCACTTCGCGCTCTATCTGGGCGCCGTGGCGGTCGCCTGCGCGACGGGCCTGTTTTTTCTCTGGCAAATCGTGGTCATGCAAGACGTGTCGCAAATGCTCAAGAACGTTGGCGACACGTCCTCGGCCAGACCTCTTTCCGCGACCGCACCGCCACCGGTTCCGACGGCCAAACCGCCCGAAACCCCGCCTCAATCGCCCGCGAACGCTCCGTCCATCCTTGCCGGGCCGCCGTCCGCGCCGGCTGACGACGCCACCGCCGCCACGCCGCCCGCAACGGAAATCCCCGGCGATCCGAATGCGCCGCCAATCGCCCCCGAACAACAGGCCGCCGCCCCGGCGGACGGCCAGACCGACCCCGCCGCGCCGCTGGCCGAAACGCCCACCGAAGACGCTCCACCTTCGACGCCGCCGGCGGAAATCGAGCAATTGCTCGCCGAGGCCCAGCAGCAAATGGAAAACCGCCGGCTCACCGCTCCCGCCAGCGGCAACGCCCTGCGTTCGTATCAGCGCGTACTGGAACTGGAGCCCAACAATCCGGCCGCTCTCGACGGCATTCAGCGCATCGCCGCGTACTATCAGGACATCGCGAGACAAAGCCTGCTGCAGAACCGCACGGACGAAAGTCTGGCCTACATCAACCGCGGGCTGCGTGCGGCTCCCAGAAACGAGGTCCTGCTGAATCTACGGCGGGAAGCCCGCCTGGCCAGACAGCGGGAACAGGAACAGCGGCAAGCGCTGCTGGAGGCGCGGCAGCGCCAGGAAGTCGAGCAAGCCGAGCGGATACGGGAGCAATTCGACTTTCCCCCCGAGGCGCCGCCGCAAGCGCGGCAGCCCTGGTGGCAACAGCAATATAACGAAAGCGGCTTCAATCAGCGTTGAACGCGGCTTCCGCGCCGGCAGCCGGTTTGAGACGGCGGGCGCGAAAAAACCCTCGCAGCAAGGCGCCGCACTCCCCCGCCAGAACCCCGCCCGTGACTTCGGCGCGATGATTGAGCGCCGTGGATTGCAGCAGGTCGAACACCGTGCCCGCCGCACCGGCGCGCGGATCGGCGGCGCCGAACACCACCCGCGTTACCCGCGCGTGCACGATGGCGCCGGCGCACATCGGACAGGGTTCCAGCGTCACGTACAGCGTGCTGTCGACCAGGCGGTAATTGCCGGTTCGAGCCGCCGCCGCCCGCAGCGCCGTCACTTCGGCGTGCGCGGTCGGATCGCAAGCGCCAATCGGCCGATTCCAGCCCGCGCCGATGATCTCGTCGCCGCGCACCAGCACCGCCCCGACCGGCACCTCGCCGCTGGCCGCCGCCCGGCGCGCCAGTTCCAATGCCCGGCGCATCCAGTGCCGATCCCGCTCGTCGTCCGGCCGCGGCTTCCCGTCCAACGCTATCCCGCCGCCCCGTCTTCGAGCGGTGCGACGGGCCGATCCAGCGTCAGCCGCACCGCCCGGACCAGATCGAGTTTCAAAAAGGGTTTTTCCAGCAGCGCGTATTCGGTGGGCAGCAGACTCGCGACCGCCTGGTCGGAATAGCCGGACATGCACAGCACCTTGAGCGTGGGCTGCCGGCGGCGAGCCTCGACGACCAGATCATGACCGCTGACGCCTCCCGGCATGGTCATGTCGCTCAGCAGCAAATCCAGCGGCGCCTCCGTGGCCAGCCGCGCCAGCGCCTCCCGACCGTTGCCGGCCTCGCGCACGGCGTAGCCGAAATCGGCCAGGGTTCGGGCCACGAAGTCGCGGATGTCGGGGTCATCCTCCACCAACAGAATCGTTTCCCGTCCGCGCAGATGACTCTCGTCCAGCACCGTCGCGGCGGTCGGATCGACCTTCTGTTCCTTTCCCCTGACCACATGCCGGGGCAGGTACAATTCCACCGTGGTCCCGCTCCCGACCTGACTGTGGATGCGGACATGGCCGCCGGATTGCTGGACAAAACCGTACACCATGCTCAACCCCAGCCCCGTGCCGGCGCCGAGTTCCTTGGTGGTGAAGAACGGCTCGAAGGCCCGTTCGAGCACCTCCGGCGCCATGCCGGAACCGGTATCGCCGACCGCCAGCCGCACGTAGTCGCCGGGTGCGACATCGGGATGACGGGCGGCATACTCGGCGGCGAAGGTGACGTTGCCGGCCTCGATCCGCAGCCGGCCACCGCCGGGCATGGCGTCGCGGGCGTTGATCGCCAGGTTGAGCACGGCGTTGGTCAACTGGCCCGGATCGACCCGGATCGGCCAGACCGTGTCGTCGACCACGGTTTCCAGTTCGATGTTGGCGCCGAGCGTGCGCTTGAGCAGTTCGGCGATTTCCCGCAACTGCTGCCAGGGCGACAGCAGACGCGGCTGCAAGGGCTGCTGACGGGAAAACGCCAGCAGCCGGCGGGTGAGATCGGCGCCGCGCCGGGCGGCGTTCATCGCGGCGCGCGCGGCCCGGTGCAGTTCCGGGCGTTCCCGTACGCCCTCCTCCAGCGTGGCCAGATTGCCCAGGATGACGGTCAGCAGATTGTTGAAGTCGTGGGCGATGCCGCCGGTGAGCTGGCCGACCGCCTTCAGTTTCTGGGCCTGATTGAGCGCCATCTGCGCCTGCTTGCGCTCTTCGATCTCCTGAATCAGTTGCGCGTTGAGCGCCAGCAGCGCGGCGGTGCGCTCGCGGACCCGCGTCTCCAGCTGCTCGTGACTCTCCCGCAGTTCCGCCTCGGCGCGCTTGCGTTCGGTGATATCCTCGTAGACCGTGATGAACCCGCCGCCGGCGATGGGCTGGCCGCGGATTTCCAGCACCGTGCCGTTGGGGCGGGTCCGCTCGAAGCAATGGCTCTGGAATCGCCGGGCCAGCAGCACCCGTTCCGCCACTTGCACCTCGGGATCGCCGGGACCGTACTCGCCGCGCCGGGCGTTGTAGCCGATCACCTCGGCGAACGGCAGGCCGACCCGCATCATGTCGGGCGGAAAATCCAGCAGTTCGACGAAACGGCGGTTCCAGACCAGCAACCGCAGTCCCCGGTCGAAGATGCTGATGGCCTCGTGCAGGTGATCGAGACTGGCCAACGTCAACGCGCCCAGTTCGGCGGTGGATAGACCGGTCAAATCCGTCAATGAATTATTCGGCGATTCACCCATGCAATACCCTCGACTCCAGCCGCCTGGCGAACCGGTCGTCGCCATCCACCACGGTGATCGGCTTTCCAGACAGTGTATTGCCGACTCGCGTAGTCGGCAATCGCCGCGGGCGCCACCAATTTCGGCGTCGAACGGGTGCTGGCCGGCGCCGGTGCTGCCGCCCGACCCGGCGACCACCACGGCCCAGTGGATGACCGCCTGCAGGATCCCCAGGCTTCCATGAAGGAAAGCGCCGAATTGCAAGATACCATCGGGTTGACGATAGCGGGCGTGCGGTCGCGCTACGCGGTGAATCGAGTCTGGCCAGAAATGCTCCGCACATGTCGATCAACCGTGGTGGCGCAGCGCATTGACCAGCAAGACGAATGCGGGTGAGGACTGGCGGCGGCTCGGGTAATAGAGATGGTAGCCCGGAAACTTCGGACACCAGTCCTCGAGCACACGCTCGAGACGCCCTTCGGCGACATGCTCCTGAACCATATCGTCCGGCAGAAAGGCCAAGCCGAACCCGGCCAATGCCGCCCTGAGGATCGCGGCGCTGCTGTTGAACACCCATTGGCCATCGGTACGCACGTTCAACACATGGCCATCCTTCTCAAAATCCCAGACCAGGAGACCCCCATGGGTCGGCAACCGCAGGTTGATGCAGTTGTGCATCGTCAGGTCCTTGGGCGTCTTCGGCGGCGGTCGCTTCGAGAAACAGGCCGGCGATCCCACGACGGCCATGCGCATGTCCGGCCCGATGCGCACGGCGATCATGTCTTTTTCCACCTCATCGCCCAGTCGTACACCGGCGTCATACCGCTGCGCGACGATGTCGGTCAGCCCATAGTCGACGGTGATCTCGACCTTGATGTCCGGATAGTCCGGCAGGAACCTTGCCAACTTGGGCCAGAGGACCGTGTCGGCGGCGTGCTCGGCGGTCGTGATGCGAATGGTGCCCGCGGGCTTCTCCCGGAGTTCACTCAAGGCCGCCAGCTCGGTTTCGATCTCCTCGAACCGAGGACCCACGGTCTGGAGCAGGCGTTCACCGGCTTCGGTGGGGGAGACGCTGCGCGTGGTGCGGGTCAGGAGTCGAAGGCCCAGTCTTGCCTCCAACCCCCGGATGGTGTGACTCAGCGCCGACTGGGAGACCCCGAGCTGCGCTGCCGCTCTGGTAAAGCTCCCTTCTCGCGCAACCGCGAGGAAGGCAAGGAGATCGTCGAAGCTTTGTCGCGGCATTTATGAACCGAGCTCATAAGTTCATGCGAATTGTACCGTCTAATCAAATGCATCTGAACTCAGTAAATTCATCAGCAACGGGACAAGGAGTGCTATCCCCCCAGAACAGGCCAAGGCACTCCCAACTTCTCACTAACAGAGAAATTAGGAAATGCAAAAGCGCAAACTCGGAAACAGCAATCTGGAAGTCTCGGCCCTGGGCTTCGGCTGCATGGGATTGAACTTCGCCTATGGCCCCGCTCTGGAAAAGCAGGCCGCGATCTCGCTGATCCGGGCCGCGTTCGAGAGCGGCGTGACGTTCTTCGACACCGCCGAAGCCTATGGCCCCTTCACGAACGAGGAACTGGTGGGCGAGGCCTTGGCGCCGCTCCGCGACCAGGTGGTGATCGCCACCAAGTTCGGCTTCAAGAACGGGGATTCTCAAGCGGGCACGGACAGCCGGCCGGAGCGGATCCGGGCGGTTGCCGACGCCTCGCTCCAGCGGCTCAAGACCGACCGCATCGACCTGTTCTATCAGCACCGGGTCGATCCGAACGTGCCGATCGAGGACGTGGCCGGCACCGTCAAGGACCTGATCGGCGCGGGCAAGGTCAAGCACTTCGGCCTCTCGGAGGCCGGCGTGCCGTCGATCCGCCGCGCGCACGCGGTGCAACCCGTGGCGGCGCTCCAGAGCGAGTATTCGCTATGGTGGCGGGAGCCCGAAGTGGACGTGCTGCCGACGTGCGAGGAGTTGGGCATCGGGTTCGTACCGTTCAGCCCGCTGGGCAAGGGCTTTCTGACCGGCAAGATCGACGAACACACCGCCTTCGCCAAGGACGACTTCCGCAACATCGTCCCCCGCTTCTCGCCGGAAGCCCGCAAGGCGAACCAGGCGCTGGTCGATCTCCTCGGACAGATCGCAGCGGCCAGGCAGGCCACGCCGGCCCAGATCGCGCTGGCGTGGCTGCTGGCGCAAAAGCCGTGGATCGTACCGATCCCAGGCACTACCAAGGTGCAGCGCCTGGAGGAAAATGTCGGCGCCGCCGCCATCGAACTGACCGCGGACGACCTGCGCCAGATCGAAGCGGCCCTCGCCCACATCCAGGTGCAAGGGGATCGCTATCCCCCGCACTTGGCCGCCCGCGCCGGCAGATAAGCGATCATCAACGCGACGGATGCGGTGGCGAACCAGAGAGGATACTTCCCATGACCATCAGTGAAGTGGCGCAACGCCATCACGACGAGCTGTTCCCCAATCACCAATCGATGCTGAAAGTCACCGATCCCGAGTTGATCGAGATTTTCGACAACTGGGTGTTTGGCGAAGTCCTGAGCGAAGGGGGACTCGACACCAGAACCCGCCTCATGGCGCAGTTGGCGGCCCTCATCGCCTGCCAGGCCGTCAACGAATACCGCGTCATGCTCGGCGGGGCGCTCAACGTCGGCGTCACGCCGGTCGAGGTCAAGGAGATCGTTTACCAGGCCGTGCCTTATGTCGGCATGGCCAAGGTCTTCGACTTCCTCCACGCTACCAACGACGTGCTGCAAAGCCGAGGTATCGAGTTGCCGCTGGAGGGGCAGTCCACGACGAATCCCGACACCCGGTTCGAAACAGGGCTGGCGACGCAGAAAGCCATTTTCGGCGACCGGATCGACGCGCTGTACGCGCAATCTCCCAAGGACCAGCTCCACATCCAGAAGTACCTGTCCGCCAACTGTTTCGGCGATTACTACACCCGCACCGGCCTGGACCTGAAGACGCGCGAGTTGCTGACCTTGGCGATGCTCGCGGCGCTGGGTGGCTGTGAACTCCAGCTTGCGGGACACGTGGCCGGGAACCTGGCGGTCGGCAATGACCGGCAGGTGTTGATCGGCACCCTCACCCAGTTGCTGCCGTTCATCGGCTATCCCCGCACCCTCAATGCGCTCAAGGTCATCGACGAGGGCACAGCCGCGTGATCCCCTTCCAAAGATTTCGAAAAGCGGGCGAACCGCTAAAGACCCTACGATGATCAACGTCCTTGCCGGGCGGCACGCTAGCGCCCGCCAAGGCCGCACGCACACCAGCAAAGGCATTCATCATGAACGAGAACCAGTCGATTCAAAACAAGGTCGTCGTCATCACCGGCGCGAGCAGCGGACTGGGCGAAGCCACCGCCCGTCTTCTCTCCCGGGAAGGCGCAATCGTGGTGCTGGGGGCGCGGCGCGCCGAGCGCATCCAGTCACTGGCCCAGGAACTCAACGACCGTGGCGGCAAGGCGCTGGCCGTCGCAACGGACGTGACCCACGCCGATCAAGTGAAGCACCTCGTGGATACTGCGGTGCAGAACTACGGACGGATCGACGTCATGATCAACAACGCCGGGCTGATGCCGAGTTCGCCACTCGAGCGCCTCAAGATCGACGACTGGGACCGGATGATCGACGTGAACATCAAGGGCGTGCTGTACGGCATTGCCGCAGCGTTGCCGTATATGCGGCAGCAGAAAGCCGGGCACCTCATCAATGTCTCCTCGGTGGCCGGCCACAAGGTCCGACCTGGCGGCGCGGTCTATGCGGCGACCAAGTTTGCCGTTCGTGTGCTCTCCGAAGGGCTGCGTCAGGAAGTGAAGCCCTACCACATTCGCACCACGGTGATCTCGCCGGGCGCGGTGACCACGGAACTGCCGAACAGCGCGACCGAGCCGGACATCGCCGAGAGCTTCCAGAAGTTCTATGCGGAGATCGCGATTCCTGCCGAGTCGTTCGCGCGGGCGGTCGCCTTCGCCATCAGCCAGCCGGAGGACGTGGACATCAACGAGATTCTGTTCCGGCCCACCCGGCAGGAGTTCTAAGCGCCGCCTGTCCCGTCACGCGCGAAGGGCTGGCCCGAGCTTTCGAACCAATGGTCACTGAACCGAGAGGACGGAAATGAACCTGCTCGCCAGTACAAAGTATCGGAAACTATTCAACGTACTGCTGCTGATCTTAGCCGGCATTGTTGCTTCGGCATGTGCGACAACTACTGGAAACGACAAGCCCGCACCGCTGATCATTCAAGAACAGGGCAGTTTTGTGGTCGGGGGAACCGTGATTACCAAGCCGGGCACTTTCGATGCCTTCAAGCAGGGACCCGAGGGGCAGACGTTTCACGGCGATCATGCTTATGTCTTCTATCAAATCCCGGTACACGCCAGGAAATATCCTCTCGTGCTCTGGCATGGCGCCGGGCAGTTCTCGAAGACGTGGGAAACCACGCCGGACGGACGCGAGGGTTATCAAAACATTTTCCTGCGCCGTGGCTTCGCGGTTTACGTACTCGACCAGCCGCGACGCGGCGATGCAGGACGCAGCACGCAACCAATCACGATAACGCCCACGCCCGACGAGCAAACTTGGTTCAGCATTTTCCGTGTCGGCATCTGGCCGGACTATTTCCCTGGCGTGCAGTTCTCGCGGAACCCGGAGGCCCTGAACCAGTACTTCCGCCAGATGACGCCCAACACCGGTCCTTTCGATCCGGAGGTGGTTTCGGACGCGGTTGCCGCGCTATTCAACAAGATCGGGCCAGCGATACTCGTCACCCACTCGCAAGCCGGTGGCCTGGGCTGGCTCACTGCGGTCAAGAGCCGAAATGTCCGCGCGATCATCGCTTATGAGCCGGGCAGCGGTTTCGTCTTTCCGAATGGTGAAGCACCTCCTCCGATGCCAAGTTCCGGCGGGACGCTGGAAGCAGTAGGCGTGCCTCTATCGCAGTTCATGCAGCTCACGAAAATCCCGATCATCATCTTCTACGGCGACAATATCCCGGAGCAGCCGCACGCGAATCCGGGCCAAGACCAGTGGCGCGTGCGTCTGGCGATGGCGAGGCTATGGAGGGATGCTGTGAACCGCCGAGGCGGCGATGTCACCGTCGTACATCTGCCCGAAATAGGCATTCGTGGCAACACGCACTTTCCATTCTCGGATCTGAACAATCTCGAAATCGCAGACCTGCTGTCCAAGTTTCTCGAGCAGAAAGACTTGAACTGAACCATTTTCCAATGCATGGCGCAACGGCGACAACGGCGATGACCCATATCGCCATTCAGGAACAGCTCGACGGCAAGACCGCCGACTGGACGAAAAAGGTCAGCGACGAACAATACCCAG
This sequence comes from Competibacteraceae bacterium UBA3908, assembly GCA_002391525.1. GTDB lineage: Bacteria > Pseudomonadota > Gammaproteobacteria > Competibacterales > Competibacteraceae > Competibacter_A. The sequence goes on along the minus strand of DGFE01000152.1, from coordinate 4,196 downwards.
CCTGATTCAGAACCGAAACGAAACCAATAGGAAGACAAATTCATGTTCAACGCCAAAGCCTACTCCGCTGCCAGCGCGACCTCATCGCTGGCTTCCGCCACGATCCCGCGGCGTGATCCAACCGAACGCGACGTACAGATCGAAATCCTCTTCTGCGGCATCTGCCACTCCGACCTGCACTATGCCCGCAACGAGTGGCCCGACGTTTTGCCCGCGGTCTACCCGTGCGTGCCGGGCCACGAGATCGTCGGGCGCGTGACGAAGGTCGGGCCGGGCGTGGTGAAGCACAAGGTCGGCGACCAGGTCGCCGTCGGCTGCCTGGTCGATTCCGATCACACCTGCCCGAACTGCAAGGCGGGGTTCGAGAACTTCTGTCCGAACCTGACGCTCACGTTCGGCTCGGTCGACAAGCATGGAACCGCTCCGATGACCTTCGGCGGCTACTCGGACAGCATCGTCGTGGACGAGCGCTTCGTCCTCCGCATCCCCGCCCATCTCGACCTCGCCGGCGCGGCGCCGCTCCTGTGCGCCGGGATCACGACATATTCGCCCCTGCGCCGCTTTGGCGTGGGCAAGGGCCAGAAGGTCGGAATCGTCGGCCTGGGCGGGTTGGGGCACATGGGCACGAAGTTCGCCCGCGCGTTCGGAGCCCACGTCGTCGTCTTCACCACCTCCCCGGGCAAGACCGAGGACGCGATGCGCCTCGGCGCCCACGAGGTCGTCGTCTCACGCAACGCCGACGAGATGAAGAAGCACGCCGGGTCCTTCGACTTCATCCTCGACACGGTCTCGGCCGACCACGACATCAACCAGTACCTCAACCTGCTCCGGCTCGACGGGAATCTGACGCTCGTCGGCGCGCCACCGAAGCCCTTGGCGCTTTCCTCGTTTGCGTTGATCTTCGGCAACCGGAGCGTCTCCGGCTCGAACATCGGCGGCATCCCCCAGACGCAGGAGATGCTCGACTTTTGCGGGGCACACAACATCACCGCCGATGTCGAAGTCATCCCCATCCAGAAGGTCAACGAAGCCTACGAACGACTGCTCAAGTCCGATGTGAAGTACCGCTTCGCCATCGATATGGCTTCTCTCAAATCCGAGTGACCCATGCGACGCCTGAAAGGGGAAACAATGCAAAAGCGCAAACCTGGAAACAGCAATGAGGAGATGGTTTGGACGAAGTGATCGACGGCTTGGCATAGGGTATCGAGGGTGAAGCGGGTCGTGGCCGCCAGGTCGGTCAAGTGGCGTTTGAGGGCCTGCCAAAGCCGTTCGATGGGATTGAGTTCCGAGCAATAGGGCGGCAGGTCGATCAAGGCGACATTGCCGGGTAGCGAGACGGCGCGGGCGCGATGGGCGGGAGCGAGTCCCCCAGCAGCCGGCAGATCGCTTCACCGAACGCGTCAAGGTACCTCCGAACCATTTGCTTCCCCCTCTTTGGCGCAACGCGTGTGGCTACGCTCAACTCCGCTACTCCAGCCGCATCCCCTTCTTGATCCCGCCCAGGATCTTGTTCATCTGTTCCACCACGTCGTCTGGCGGCGCCTTGTCGGTCCCCACCTGGATCTGAACCGAGAACTTCAGCTCGTGGCCCGCGGCGGCCTTCGTCAGCTCCCCGAGTTGGTCGGCGAGGTCCTGGATCTCGTTCGGTCGCAGTTCGGCCGTGACCTGCTTTGCGCCATAGCCCTTCTTCGGCGGCGGCTCCTTGATTTCGGTCCGGACGACCATCTTCACGCCTGCCGCGCCACCGAAGTCGGTGGGCCAGTCATGGGAGTCCGCCGTCCGCTCGAGCACTCCCAATCGGAAGGCCTCGTCGAGCGCTTGCCGGACCGGCGCCCAGGGCAAGGGCTTGCCGCGCTTGTTCGAGAGCGAGGCGTGGACCAGATGCGCGGTGGTGACCTTGTCCGTCCAGGCCGCCGGCAGATTCGCGGGCAGGAGATCGGCTGTCGACAGCGGCGCCGGCGGCGGCAGCAGCTGCGCTTCGTCGGTCAGAAAGCCGCCAGGAACATCGTCACCGCAGACGCTGATCGTCCCGTTCAGCAGCCACACCCGCCCCGACTTGACGGCACCCGCCACCGCGGCCTTGATCGCGTCCGCTGATGCGCCCGGGATCGACAGGGGCTCCGTGTAGCCCCCCTTGTCGATCTGCACGTAGTGCTTGCCGGAAAAGTACGCGGCAACGTCGTTGAGCTTGATTGCGTCCGTCTTCCACAGTTCCGGGAGCGCACCCGGCGCAACCAGCGCGGGTTCGAGGTCGACCAGCGTTGCAGCATCCGACAGCACCACCTCGAGCGACAGATCGCGCAGGGCCACGTCATCCGGACGTGCTTTCCAGAAGGTGCGGACCGACTTGTCGGCTCGGGTCACCTGCAGCACGAACTCCCCGGCCTCGCAACCTATCAGCAACGTGTCGAGAATCGCCCCCCGGTTCAGCATCTTCGGCAACTTCGCGGTGGAAGCGAACGCGCCGACCAGGTCCTTCACGTAGCGCGACTTCTCGCCCGCCTGCCACAAGTCGTACGGCCCACCCGGCAGGAGCGCCTCAGCGTTGACTGCGGTGCTCTCGATGCGGGCGCGCTTGTCGTTGACGATCTTGGTGAACAGCGGCTCGTTATCGATTGCCAGCCGAAAGGCTGCAACGTCGTTGGCCTCGTTCACCGTAACCACGATGCAGTAAGCCATGATCACCTGCGAAGTCATCTCGCCGCGCGCCGCCTTCAGGTTGGCCTCGAGCTGTGCGACGCGGACGGTGTCGACATCGTCGCGGCTCTTGAGCAGCTCCCGGACCTTTTCCCAGCCGAGCGCGTCGCGCACCTTCTCGCGGGCGAGCTCGATGCCATCCTTGGATGGCACCGCGAGCACCACCGCGTTCCGATTGGTGGCGCGGGGCCGATCGGCCGCCGTGGTCTCGTCGATGAATCGCTTGGCCTCCGCGCTCGGCTTGCCCGACTCGGATGCCGCCTTGGGGCCGAGGACGGCGTAGTGAAACTCGCCGTCGTCCTCGATATCCGAAGGCTTGGACGGCAGCATGTGGACGGCCGCGCCCATGGTGCGGGCACCTTCGGTCAAACGCTTGGTCTGGCCGATCTCCTTTTCCAGCACCTCGTCCAGCACCGTCTCCGAGATGTGCTGCCGGGCGTCGTGGTGCATCTGCTTGAGGTTCGGCTTGGAGCCCAGACGCCACACCTTCGGCAGGTTGCCTTCCTTCTCCGCCGTGAAGGTGTCGTCCAGGTACCACGACACGTCCGCCCAGCGTGCAAGGCCTTTGCTCAGATCGATCTTGTCCGAGCCGTTGGCGCCGAGCATGACCAGCAGCTCGCGCGTCTGCGCCTTCTGACCGATCGGCTGGGAATGCAGGAACGTCGCGACCACGGCCTGCTCGATCTCGCGGAATTTGAGCCCGAATCCCTCCTCCTGAATCTCGCGGGCCTTCTTGATCTCACCCTCCAGAATCGCCTGCCAGTCCTGCCGCTTGCCCTCGTACTGCTCGGTGCGGGCGATCGTGGCCAATTCGCGCGTGGCATCGGTCAGCGCGACGTCCGTTGGCGCGCTCAAGAAGACCGCCGGACCGATGACTGGCGTTGGATCGCCCCACTTCTCAGCGTCCCACAGCGCGAGCGCGAAGGTCCGCAGCACGCCCCGCGTGCGCTGGAAGCCTTCCAGCTGCGTCCACTTCTCGAAGAACGCATCGGTCAGGTTCGGGTGGAACGGGAACGCCGCCAGGAAACGCTCTTCCTCGTGCGAGCGGTTCTTCTTCGTCTGGTCGTCGAGATCGCAGATGCCGTTCAGCGCACTCACCACCTGCTGCTTCCACTCACCGCGGTTCGTGTAGCTGGCCGGAGTCAGCAGCCGCCGCCGCAGCACTTCGGCAACGTCCTGCCGCTCCACCGGCTGCACGCCGGCGTCCGACACGCGCTGGAAAATCTCGTACAGCGCCTTCTCGATCTTCTTGCCGAGCTCGTCGCTCTTGGCCGGGTCGGACGCCAGCAGCGAGGCCACCAGCGCGCAGCCCGGGACCCGCCCTGCCGCCTGGGTCAGGCACTGGAAGAAGTACTCCGCCTTGCCGAGCCAGGCGGCGTCCACGCCGACAACCTGCCGCGCCCACATCAGCACCTCGTCGAGCAGGATCAAGGTCGAGAGGCCGTCCTTCGCCGGCAGCGCGAGCAGCTCTTCCAGGACGTTCGTCGCCGGCGCCG
>DGFE01000105.1 GCA_002391525.1 Competibacteraceae bacterium UBA3908 | reverse complement strand
GAATGCCCCCCGGAAACGGCTCCGCTTTTGGCACTCTCCGCTGGATGGAATGTTACACTCCCTTCGCGGACGGGAATCGCGGCCATTTACCGGTTTTGAGCCGGAGCCGAGTTACCGAGCCTCTCTTACCTCGCGGCGCGTTGTCTACCCCCACGCACCAGGGCGTGAAGGTAGTCGAGCTTGTTGCGGATCGCCGGCGTGATGATCTCCGGAACCAGGTCGATCAATCCCATGTCCCGGTTGATCTCGTTGACCACCAGCCCGACCCAACTGAACGAGCGCAGCATGTCGTCCAGGTTATCGGTATAGCCGCCACCGCCCAGGCCGAAATGCAGGGCGGTGTCCTGTACGCTGGCAATGTCGAGGTAGAACGCGAAGGTCTCGGCGAAGTCTTCCCAGGGATGCATGGTGGCGTAGGCCGAGATGAAGTTCGACCGCCAGTCGGCGGGCGCGCCTTGCTCGTAATAACGCTCCAGCGCCTCGGCATAGCTCGGGTGATCGTGGTCGCCGAAGACCGGCCGGCACCTGGCCTCATCCCGCCCCCTGACCAGGACCTCCCAGTAGTAATGGCCGATTTCATGGCGGAAGTGGCCGATCAGCGTACGGTGAGATTCGTTCAGGTCGGTGCGCAGCCGCTCGCGCTCGACCGCGTCGGTTTCCTTGATGTTGATGGTGATATGCCCTTCGGCATGGCCGGTGTAGACCTTCTCGCCCTTGCCGGTTCCCCGCCACAAGCCGGCATCGGGCAGGGCGTCGGCCATGAAGGAAAACGACAGCGGCGGCTCGAAGCCCTCCGCTTCGCCACCGCGCGGCAATCCGAGCAGGTCCAGGGTATAGAACAGGCGCCGCTTGGCCGCTTCCAGTTCGGCCCAGCGTTGCCGGTGGCCATCGATGGACAGGTCTGGAATCACCGCGTTGTAACGACAGCAATCGCAGAGCGCGGGCGCCGCCTGATCCGCGCCGACCGGGACCATCCGGTTGCACACCCCTTCCTCGGCGTAATTCCGGCACTTGAGCAAGATCGCGCCGCAGTCGGCATGGCCGCAGCGGTAGCCGCCTTCGGGCAATGGCTCGAGCGCGGTCATGTTTTGGCAGCCCGGACACCAGCCGACTTCCCGACCACAACTCAGGCAACTCACGTTGTCGAAAAACAGATGGGCGCCACAAGCGCACTGGAAACGTTTCATATTCGCCTCTCCTTGGGAGACCTTGGCCTTGCTTCGTATAACGCAATCATTCAGGGACCCCCCACGCCGGCGGCCAAACGGAACGCCGGCGCTCTCTGCCGGGGTCGCGGCCTGATCAGAATGCCATATACTGGTCCCGAACGCTTCCCGTGATGCGCAAAGGAGGTTTTATGTCTCGTCCGCTTTGGCCTGGAAAACCCTATCCGCTGGGTGCGTGCTGGGATGGCGAGGGCGTCAATTTCGCCTTGTTTTCGGAAAACGCCTCGGGGGTCGAACTCTGCCTCTTCGACGCCGACGACCGGGAAACCCGGCTGGAACTCAAGGAAATCAACAAATGCGTCTGGCATGGCTACGTACCGGAGATCGGGCCCGGCCAGCGTTACGGATTTCGGGTCCACGGTCCCTTCGCGCCCCAGGACGGACATCGCTTCAACCCCAACAAGCTGCTCATCGACCCCTACGCCAAAGCCGTCGACGGCGACGTGCGCTTCGGCGAGGAGATTTTCGGCTACCCGTGGGAGCATCCCGACGAGGACCTGGGGTTCTCGGAGAGCGACAGCGCGCCGTTGACGCCCAAGGCGGTGGTCATCGATCCACGCTTCGACTGGGAAGGCGACGAGCTGTTGCGCACGCCCTGGCACGAGACGGTCATCTACGAACTGCACGTCCGGGGCTTTACCTATCGCCATCCGGAAATCCCGGAAGCGCAGCGGGGAACTTACGCCGGTCTCGCCCACCCGGCCGCCATCGCCCATCTCCAGGCGCTCGGCGTGACCGCCGTCGAGCTGATGCCGGTGCATTATTATCTGGCCTGTCCGGGTCATCTGGTCGGCCTGGGCCTGCGCAACTACTGGGGCTACGATTCGCTGAATTTTTTCGCCCCGTATCCGGGCTACGGCGCCGGTGGTGATCCCGGCCAGCCGGTGCGCGAATTCAAGGAAATGGTCAAGGCCCTGCATCGAGCCGGCATCGAAGTCATCCTGGACGTGGTCTACAACCACACCGGCGAAGGCAGCCCGATGGGGCCGACCCTGAGCCTGCGCGGCGTGGACAACGCCGCCTGCTATCGGCTGGTCGAGGACAACCCGCGCTATTACATGGACTTCACCGGCTGCGGCAACTCGCTCAACGTCCGTCACCCCCAGGTGCTCAAACTGATCATGGACAGCTTGCGCTACTGGGTGCTGGACATGCACGTGGACGGGTTCCGCTTCGACCTGGCCTCGGCGCTGGCGCGGGAGTTGTATGCCGTCGACCGGCTGGCGGCGTTTTTCGACATCATCCATCAGGATCCGGTGCTGTCCGACGTGAAGCTGATCGCCGAACCCTGGGATGTCGGCGAGGGCGGCTATCACGTCGGCGGGTTCCCGCTACTATGGTCGGAATGGAATGGCCGCTACCGCGACACGGTGCGCGATTTCTGGCGCGGCGAGCCGAGCCGGCTGGCCGATTTCGCCTTCCGCTTCACCGGCAGTTCCGATCTCTACCAGTCCAACGGCCGCAGTCCCAGCGCCAGCATCAATTTCATCACCGCCCACGACGGCTTCACGCTGCGCGATCTGGTCAGCTACAACGACAAGCACAACGAGGCCAACGGCGAGGACAACCGCGACGGCGAATCGCACAATCGCTCGTGGAACTGCGGGATCGAGGGGGAGACCTCCGATCCGGAGATCCTGAACCTGCGCCTGCGCCAGCAGCGCAATTTTCTGACCACCCTGTTATTGTCGCAGGGCGTGCCCATGCTGCTGGCCGGCGACGAAATGGGCCGCACCCAGGGCGGCAACAACAATACCTATTGTCAGGATAACGAACTGTCCTGGCTCGACTGGACCTTGCCGGAAAAGAACCGGGAATTGCTGGAATTCGTCCGCGAGCTGGTGGCGTTCCGCCGCGCCCATCCGGTGCTGCGCCGCCGCAAATGGTTCCAGGGCCGGTCGATCCACGGTTCCGGCGTACACGACATCCTCTGGTTCAACCCCGACGGCGGCGAGATGACCGAGGAACAATGGCAGGACGGCCTGGCGCGGGTGATCGGTATTTTCCTCAATGGCGAGGAGATCGCCACGCCCGGTCCGCGCGGCGAGCGAATCATCGACGACAGCTTCATCCTGTTGTTCAACGGCCATGACGAGGCGATGGAATTCACCCTCCCCGAGCCGGTGCGGGAAGGCGCATGGCGCCTGGTCATCGACACCGCGCAACCCGGCTTCGTCGACCGCGACCCGTATGCTGATTCCATGCGGTCGCCGGTGACGATGGCGGAACCAAGACGTCGCAAGAAGACCGGCAAGCCACCACCCGAAGCCAAGCCACCGACGGTGACGGTGGCGGAACGGACCGTCGTGGTCTTGCGGCGGCCCAAGCAAACCGCGAGCGCTGGCTGAACGGGCTGGCCGAAACGACCCTGACGCAGCACTGGGAGGCATCCATTCCATGAGCACGTTCCAACTCGGTTCCCACTTTTTCGGCGACCGCCAGTGCGCCTTCACCCTGTGGGCGCCGTTGCTGAAGCAGGCGGCGGTGCATCTGGTCGCGCCCGAGGAGCGGCTGATTCCCATGGTCCGGGATGAACGGGGTTACTGGCATGCCACCGCCACCGGCATCGACCCCGGCGCGCTGTATTGCTACCGATGGGACGGCGAGACCGACCGCCCCGATCCCGCCTCTCACAGCCAACCGCAAGGCGTGCATGGCCCGTCGCGGGTGGTCGATCACGCTTTCGCCTGGACGGACGCCGGCTGGCGACCGCCGCCGCTGGAACGGTGGGTGATGTACGAGCTGCACGTCGGGACGTTCACGCCCGAGGGCACGTTCGACGCCATCATTCCGCGCCTGCCGGAACTGCGCGAGCTGGGCGTCACCGCGCTGGAACTGCTGCCGGTGGCGCAGTTTCCCGGCGAGCGCAACTGGGGTTACGACGGGGTCTATCCCTACGCCGCGCAGGAATCCTACGGCGGGGTGGAGGGTCTGAAGCGGCTGGTGGACGCCTGCCATCGCCAGGGTCTGGCGGTGATCCTGGACGTGGTCTACAACCATCTCGGCCCCGAAGGCAACTACCTGTGGGGACTGGGAACGTATTTTACCAACCAGTACCGCACGCCCTGGGGCGATGCCGTCAATTACGACGGTCCGCACAGCCCCGGCGTGCGCGAATACGTGGTCGGGAATGCCCGCTACTGGTTCGAGACCTGCCATTGCGACGCCCTGCGCCTGGACGCGGTCCATGCCATCTACGACTTCGGCGCCCGCCACATCCTGGCGGAACTGGCCGAAACCGCCGCCGATTGCGGGCGGCGTCTGGGCCGTCCCTGTTATCTCATCGCCGAAAGCGACCTCAACGATCCGCGACTGGTTCGCCCGCCAAGCGTCGGCGGTTATGGCCTCGACGCCCAGTGGAGCGACGATTTTCACCATGCCCTGCACACCGTGCTGACGGGAGAACGGCATGGTTATTACGCGGATTTCGGCGACCTCGAGCAACTGGCGCTGGCCTATCGCCGGCCCTTCGTCTACGCCTGGAACTATTCCCCGCATCGCCGGCGCTTCCACGGCGCCGATCCGACCGGCTGTCCGGCCTGGCGCTTCGTGGTCTGCAGCCAGAATCACGATCAGGTCGGCAACCGGGCGCTGGGCGAGCGGCTGTCCGGCCTGTTGCCGTTTCCGGCCCTGAAACTGGCGGCGGCGGCGGTGCTGCTCTCGCCTTGTCTACCGTTGCTGTTCATGGGCGAGGAGTACGGCGAACCCCGGCCGTTTCTGTATTTCATCAGCCACGGCGACCCGGACCTGATCGAAGGCGTGCGCCAGGGCCGGCGCGAGGAATTCGCCGCCTTCCACGCCGAGGGCGAAGCGCCCGACCCGCAATCCCCCGCAACCTTCGAAAACTCGAAACTGCAATGGGAATTGGGTAAAACCGGTCGGCACGGCCGGTTGCGCGCCTTCTACCGCGAGTTGTTGCGGCTGCGGCGGGACCTGCCGGCGCTGGCGCGATTGGACAACGCCGGTTTGACCGCGACCGTGATCGCGCCGACGGTGCTGGAACTGCGGCGCTGGTGCGATGCAAGTCGAATCGTCGTCTGGCTCAATTTCGCCGCCGCGCCGGCGATCGTGACGGTGACGCCCGGCGCGGGTCCGTGGCGCAAGCTGCTCGACGCCGCCGATCCCGCCTGGGGGGGCGATGGTTCGACGCTGCCGGCGACGCTCGCCGCGGATGAGTCCGCGTTCGCGCTCGCCCTGCCGGCCCATGGCATGGCGCTGTACCACGCCGGTCCGCGGGCCTGATTCTTCACTGCCACCGAGGTCACCACGATGATGCGTGTTCCCATCGCGACCTATCGCCTGCAATTCACCCCGGATTTCGGCTTCGACGCCGCCGCCGCCATCGCGCCCTATCTGGCCGAACTGGGAATCTCCGACATTTATGCCTCGCCGATCCTGATGCCCCGCCGCGGCAGCCAGCACGGTTACGACGTGGTGGATGCGCGCGTCATCAATCCCGAGCTGGGCGGCGCGGAACGCTTCGAGACGCTGGCTCAGTTGGTGAAAAAACTGGGCCTCGGCTGGGTGCAGGACATCGTCCCCAACCACATGGCCTTCGACAGCCAGAACCAGATGCTGGTGGACGTGCTGGAGAATGGCTCGGATTCGTCGTATCACGAGTTTTTCGATATCAACTGGAACCATCTCTACGAGGGGATTCGCGGTCGGGTACTGGCGCCGTTTCTCGGCAAGTTCTACGGCGACTGTCTGGAAAGCGGCGAATTGCAGTTGCGCTACAACGAGCAGGGACTCGCCGTTTATTACTACGACTTCCGCTTTCCGATCCGCATCGAGTCCTACTACCGGGTGCTGACCTACGATCTGGGGCGCTTGCGCGCCCGGCTCGAGCGCAGTCACCCGCATTTCGTCAAGTTCCTGGGCGTGCTTTACCTGCTCAAGTACATTCCCTCCGGCGAGGAGGGGCGGGAGCGCTACGACCAGATTTCCTTCATCAAGCAGATGTTGTGGGAACTGTGGAACGGCAGTCCCGAGGTGCGCGAGTTCATCGAGGAAAATATCCGGATCTTCAACGGCGAAGTCGGCAAGCCCGAGAGCTTCGACCTGCTGGACAGCCTGCTCGACGAGCAATTCTTCCGGCTGTCCTACTGGAAGGTGGGCAACGAGGAACTCAACTATCGGCGGTTTTTCACCATCAACGACCTGATCTCGCTGCGGATCGAGGATGCCAGGGTCTTTGACTTCACCCACGAGCTGATTCTGAAGCTGGTGGCCGAGGAAAAGATCAGCGGCCTGCGGATCGATCATATCGACGGCCTTTACGATCCGGCGCAGTATCTCAACCGGCTGCGCGAGCAGGCGCCCTACGCCTACCTGGTGGTGGAGAAGATTCTGGAGCACGGCGAAAATCTGCCGGTGAACTGGCCCTGTCAGGGCACCAGCGGTTACGACTTTCTCGGCATGGTCAACGGCCTGTTCTGCGATCCGGCGGCCGAACGGGATTTCACCGCCCTCTACCACGCCTTCACCGGCGACGCCACCCCCTGCGAGACCCTGATCGACCGCAACAAGCGGATGATCGTGGCCAAGCATCTGGCCGGCGACATCGACAACCTGGCGCATCTGCTCAAGCGGATCTCCGAGCGTTACCGCTACGCCAGCGACTTCACCCTGTACGGGCTCAAGATGGCGCTGGTCGAAGTGCTGGTGCAATTTCCGGTCTATCGGACCTACATCGGCCGGGCGGGCGCGAGCCGGGCCGACCAGGACTACATCCGGCAGGTGATCGACCGGGCCCGGCCGAATCTGCCCAATTTCCGCAACGAACTGGAGTTCATCGAACGGTTTCTGCGCCTGGAATACGACGAGCACATGGCCGCCGAGGACAAGGATCAGTGGTTGCAGTTCGTCATGCGTTTGCAACAATTCACCGGACCGCTGATGGCCAAGGGCGTGGAAGACACGGTGTTCTACGTCTACAACCGGTTGCTGTCGCTCAACGAGGTAGGAGCGGGTCCGCTCCAGTTCGGTATCGACCTCGACGAGTTTCACGCCTTCAACCAGCACCGGGTCGCCTGCTGGCCGCACGCGATGAACGCCAGCGCGACCCACGACACCAAGCGGGGCGAGGATGTCCGCGCCCGACTCAACGTGCTGTCGGAACTGCCCGCCGAATGGGAGCGGCTGTTGCGGCAGTGGCACGAGATCAACCTGGAGCGCAAGGTAGCCGTCGGCGGCCGGCTGGCGCCCGAGAACGACGATGAATATCTGCTGTACCAGACCTTGCTGGGTGCTTACCCCTTCGATCTGGCCGAGTACCCCACCTTCATCGAACGGATCAAGGCGTATCTGATCAAGGCGACCCGCGAGGCGAAGGTTCACACCAACTGGCTGGAACCGAACAGCCCGTATGAGGACGCTCTGCTCACGTTCGTCGAGCGGGTGCTGCAGTCCGGCAGGGAAAATCCCTTTCTTCAGTCTTTTCTGCCGTTCCAGCGCCGGATCCAGCATTACGGCATCCTCAACTCACTCGCGCAGACCCTGCTCAAACTCACCACGCCTGGCCTGCCGGATTTTTACCAAGGTACGGAATTGTGGGATTTGAGTCTGGTGGATCCCGACAATCGGCGTCCGGTGGACTTCGAGCGGCGCGGCGCCCTGCTCAGGGAACTTCAGGCCCGTGCTGGCGGAAACCTGTTGCACCTGTTCAAGGAATTGCTGGTGGCGCCGGAGGATGGCCGCGTCAAGCTGTTCCTGATCTTTCGAGCGCTCCAGGCGCGCCGCGCGGAACCGGAACTGTTCCAGCACGGCGCTTACCAGAAGCTGACGGTGATCGGCAGCCTCAAGGGCCATGTGGTGGCGTTCGCGCGGGAACTGGGTGAACGACGGGCAGTGGTGGTGGCGCCGCGCTTTCCGAGCGGCCTGGTCAAGGACGGTGAATACCCGCTGGGCGAAGCGGTCTGGCACGAAACCCGGGTGTTGCCGCCCGCCGGTTCCCGCCTGCGCTGGCGCGACGCCCTGACCGGCCAGACCGTGCAGAGCGAGGAGGCGCTGTGGCTGCGGGAAGTGCTGCGCCACTTCCCGATGGCACTGCTCATCAACGAGCCGGGCCGGGGTTAAAGAAGCGGATGTTGCTCACTTGGGGGCGGATTCGCCCGCCGCCTGCGCGCGGCGGCGGGCGCGCTGGCGCAGCCGGACCAGAAACAGGACCGGACCCGACAGGCCATACAGCAGGAAGCCGATGAACAGCACCTTGGGTGGGTCAATGGAGGTGAACACGAACACCAGCACCACGATCAGGACCGCCACGAAAGGGACCGGTCCGCGCAGATCGACCTGCTTGAAGCTGAAATAGAGGATATTGCTGAACATCAGCGCCCCGGCCCCGACGGTGACGACCAGCGCCGGCCACAGCAGGTCGGTTCCGGACAGACCCAGATCGGTGCCGAACCAGACCAGTCCCGCCACGATGGCGGCGGCCGAGGGGCTGGGCAGACCGATGAAATAACGCTTGTCGGCGCTGCCGAGCTGGACGTTAAAGCGGGCCAGCCGCAGCGCCGCCATGACGGTGTAGAAGAACGCCGCCAGCCAGCCGAGCTTGGACAGGAGCGGCCCCATGCCCGCCATCGTGCCCAGCGCCCATTCATACATGACCAGGGACGGCGCCAGGCCGAAGGACACCAGGTCCGCCATGCTGTCGTATTGGGCGCCGAACTCGCTTTCGGTGTGGGTCAGCCGGGCGACCCGGCCATCCAGGCCGTCCAGGACCATGGCGATGAACACCGCCACGGCGGCGGGTTCGAAACGGCCCTGCAAGGCGGCGATGATGGCGTAGAAGCCGCAGAACAGCGCGGCGGTGGTGAACAGGTTGGGCAGCAGGTACACGCCGCGCGAACGGTGGGGGATTTCGGGGGTGTCTGGGGTCATGGGGAAATTCTAGGCCGCTGTCGTCTCGATATATTCGACAATGGAAGTCGCTGATGGGACAGCGAGATTATCTTCAGGCAATCCCTCGATATGAAATTCGATGGCTGACTTGATTTCAGACTCGACTTCAGTCGGGGGTTGCCCGGTTGCCACGCAACCCGGCAGATCCGGGACATCGGCAGAGTAATTGTTTTCGGTTTTTTCGATCACCACCGCGTATTTCATGAGGGCCTCACTTTTTCCAGCCAACCAGAAACCACCCTTCGGCGGAAAGGCGCTCGATCACTTCGCCGACTTTCATGGCGGCATGAAGCTTGAGGCTTGGTTTGTTGTGTCATCCTCAAAAATGCAAACACAAAAAGCAGGACGCGGACAGTGGATGAACGCCGCGCCCCGCTTTTCGCTTCACCGCCTCAATTCTTACTGGTATCCACCAACCGATTGGCCTTGATCCACGGCATCATGCCGCGCAG
>DGFE01000192.1 GCA_002391525.1 Competibacteraceae bacterium UBA3908 | reverse complement strand
ATGAAATAGTCAGTCCAAAATAAGATATTCAGGACTTTCGCTTTCACACTACATGTGCGGTCTTTCTTGCCTAAGAAATAATCGACTATATGTGATAGCATGAACCTTCCAAGCGAAAGTCCTGATAATAATATTGGTTTTTCAACTTAGTGAGCTGCTCTTATGAACAAATGTAGATGCATCTTTTCTTCACTGATTATCATTTTTTTGACTGTGGTTGTCGTCAGTCCAGCCTGGTCATTGGAAAGTAAGGATAATTATAGTTATCAACCTTTGGTTAATGCAGGCAAGAAATGGCGCATTGCCTATTACCAAGGAGGGGTCTCGACTAATTATTACCCTTATCTTGCTGCCACCGTTAAGGGTTTAATCGATCTAGGGTGGATCGAAAAACAAGAACTTCCTATCGTCAAAGATAAAGACACGAAAATACTTTGGAGTTGGCTTGCTAAAAACCTGAGAAGCGATTACGTTGAATTCCTTGCCGATGCCTATTACTCGGCTGAATGGAACAGCAACGTTCGACCAGAAATAAAGCAGAACATTGTTAAACGCTTGAATACAAAAAAAGATATAGATCTGGTCATCGCTATGGGCACTTGGGCGGGCAAAGATCTGGCTACCAACGAACATCATACGCTGACCTTGGTGATGTCCTCGACTGACCCGGCTAGAGCGGGTATCATCGCGAGTAACGAGGATTCTGGTTATGATCATGTGTTCGCGCGCGTCGACCCACGGCGCTTCGAACGTCATATACGTATTTTCCATGACGTTATCAGATTTAAAAAACTAGGGATTGCCTACGAAGACTCGAGTATAGGCAGAACCTACGCGGCTATGGATTTAATCGAAGCCGTCGCTGAGGAGAAAAATTTTGAGATTGTCAGATGTTTCACAAAAGATGATATCCCTGATCAGGAACAGGCCGAGGCAAGCGTAATCAAATGCTTCGAGGAACTCGCGCCACAGGTGGACGCGCTTTACGTTGTCATACAAAACGGTGTCAACGAAAAAACGCTCCCCAAGTTGGTGTCCATCGCGAACAAGTATCGTATTCCGACCTTTTCCCAGCAGGGTTCGGACGAGGTAAGCAAGGGGATATTGTTAAGCATTTCCCGCGAGGGTGGCTTCGGGCCTGTCGGGCGATTCCTGGCGATCTCCATGGCGAAGATTTTCAACGGCGCCAAGCCGCGGCAACTCAACCAGGTATTCGAGGAAGGCCCAACCATCGCCATCAATCTCAAAACAGCCGAGATTATTGGCCTTTACCTAAATGCTGAAATATTGGCGGCCTCCGACGAAATCTACCGGGAAATCGAAAATTAATAATCGTGCACGATGTTGTGGAGCCGAGAGGCTGGGCGAAAGCAAATCAAACCGATTCCGCCACCGGTTGAACCGCTGAATGCACCGGCGCTGATCTGGCTGCTGGTCACGCTGGCGCTGGCGGTGGCGCCGCACAGCCGCGAATTGCCAGTCTGGCTGACGCTGTTGTTCGCTGCCGTTATCGGCTGGCGTGGGTTCATCGCGGTCCGCGACTGGCCGCTGCCGCCACGCTGGCTGCTGTTGGTCCTGGCCGTGCTGACTGGCGCCGGCGTGCTGATCGATTATCGAACCCTGTTTGGCCGGGATGCCGGGGTGGCGCTGCTCACCGCGATGACCGCCTGCAAGCTGCTGGAAACCCGCAGCTTGCGGGATGGTGTCGTGCTGGTGTTTCTGGGCTATCTGCTGGTGATGGGCAATCTGCTCTACAGCCAGGAAATCCCGATGATCGCCTGGCTGTTCGGAGTGGTCGTCATCATGCTGGCGGCCCAGGTGATGATCCACCGCCAGCACGCCGGCCTGACGGCGCTCGCCGCGCTGCGGCTGGTGGGCAGGATGGTCGTGCAGGCGATTCCGGTGATGCTGATCCTGTTCGTGCTGTTTCCGCGCATTCCCGGACCGCTGTGGGGATTGCCGAAAGATGCCTACAAGGGCCGCACCGGTTTGTCCGACGAGATGATGCCGGGAACGGTCAGCGAACTCAGCAAGTCCGACGAGGTGGCGTTCCGGGTACGGTTTTCCGGTGCTATCCCGGAGCAGGGCAAACGCTACTGGCGCGGACCGGTCCTGTGGAATTTCGACGGCCGCCGCTGGACCCGCAGCGAGGAACTGCCAGCCAACACGCCGGTGGCGTTCCTGCCCGAAGGCGCGGCGGTGAATTACGCAGTCATTCTGGAGCCCAGCAACCGGCGCTGGCTGTTCGCGCTGGATTTGCCCGCCAGCCTGCCTCCCCGCGCCGGCATGACCGCTTCGTTTCAACTGCTGCGCGAACAGCCGGTCAACGAAGTTTACCGCTACGAGATGCGGTCGTATCCGAACTATCGGACCGGTGAGCTGACGGCGGGAGAACGCTTCCGCGCCCTGCGCTTGCCGCTGAGCGGCAATCCGCGCGCGCGCGCGCTGGCGAGCCAGTGGCGCGAGCGCGACTCCCGGCCCGAGGCGCGGGTCGGCGCGGCGCTCGCTCTGTTCCGGGAACAGGCCTTCTATTACACCCTGAACCCGCCGCTGCTGGGCGGTAGTGACAGCGTCGACGATTTTCTGTTCCGCACCCGGCGAGGCTTCTGCGAACACTATGCCAGCGCATTCGTGTTTCTGATGCGGGCGGCGGGGGTGCCGGCGCGGGTCGTGACCGGCTATCAGGGTGGGGAGCGCAACGAACTGGGCGATTATCTCATCGTCCGCCAATCCGACGCCCACGCCTGGGCCGAGGTCTGGTTGGCGGAACGCGGCTGGACGCGAGTTGATCCCACGGCGGCGGTGGCGCCGAACCGGATTCAGCAAGGACTCTATGCCGCCGTAGCCGATCCACTGGAGCTGCCGTTTCTGGTACGGCGCGGTGGCGACAGCGAATGGCTGCGCCAACTGGCGATGGGCTGGGATTCACTGAACAATTCCTGGAACGAATGGGTATTGGCCTACGGGCCGGATCGGCAGAAGGAATTCCTGTCGGGACTGGGATTCGGGCCGGTGGATTGGGGCGGGATGACGGTGGCGATGGTGGCGGGGTTGACTGTCCTCGGTCTGGGGTTCGCGGGGTTGCGCTGGCGTGGGCGTCTGGCCCGTGATCCGGTGGCGCGCGCCTGGCAGCGGTTCTGCGCGCGACTGGCCCGGCGTGGGTTGGCGCGCGGCGCGCATGAAGGTCCCGTGGCGTTCACCGAGCGTGTGGCCGCCAGTCGGTCGAAACTGGCGACGCCGGCTCGGGAAATCGGCCAGCTTTACGCAGCGCTGCGCTACGGTCCGACCGCCCCGCTGGCAGAGGTGCGCCGGTTGCGGCGGCTGGTGCGCCGGTTTCGCGCCTGAACCTCCGTCGTGTTGGCTGCTTGAGCCCAACACGCCAGCGAGCGCCTCGCGAACCTTGATCTGATCGGATTTCGCCAATCGGCCAAGTTGGCCCCGAACGAACCGATGATCGAGCGTGAACAACTTGAAGCGAACCAGAGAGGGCGCGGGCAGGCCAGCCGCGCCAAGATCGACGATGGGTATGTCCAGAGGTCAGGTGGAATGCCTGGCCGACGTAATCATCGCCATGACGCTGTGTCTTGCCGGCACATTGAAGGCCGCGTGCGATAGAACGAGCGCGGGCCGATTCTTGTGCGCCTGCCGGTCGGTAAAGGGAAAGGGCACGCGGACTACGTCGAAACGCTCAAAGGTCACGATAGGCTTCCTCGTCCTCGGCGGATTCCCACTCGCCGAGCGTACCCTGCACGGACCGGAGATAATCCAGATCGAACGGCCTTACGCGGCGTACCGCAACATGACCATCTGCCTCGACCTCCCAGGCGATCAAGTCGCCTGGCTCGATGCCCAGCAAGGCGCGGATGTCCCGTGGAACCGTGGTTTGCCCCTTCGCGGTGATTTTGGCGATGGCGGCCATGAAGAGCTCCCAGTATGAATGCATTACTTTTTCACTTTACTACCCGAAGTCGGGACCAACAAGAAGAGCGAACCGCGTAAGCCCCCGCACTGGTTAAAAAACTCGCGTCCCCCGGAATAATTTTGCATCCCGCGTGTTTACCCTGTTGCAGGTCGTTCGACAACCCTTCAACAGCCGAGGTAACACCGCCATGCATCGTTCGATTCGTTTATCCTGGGTCCCCATGCTACTGCTCGTCGCGGGCGCGGCATTGGCCGGTCCCGCCGGCGACAACGCCCAGGCGCACTTCCGCGCCATTGCCGGCGGTCAAGTAGAGACTTTGTTGAACCACTACGCCGACAACGCCGCGCTGGAATGGGTCGGCGGACCGCTGGATGGCCACTATGCCGGCAAGACCGCACTGGGCGAGGTGTGGGGCAAGTTCGCCAAGGCCCAGGGCGAACTCACCTTCAAGGTTTCCAACGTCCAGGAAAGCGCCAATCCCAAGGGCGCGACCGTGACTGCCAACGTGGTGTTCAGCGGCAAGAACGACATCAAGGTCCGTTACGTGCTGACGTATCGCGACGGCAAGATCGTCAACGAAATCTGGCAAATCGATCCGAATCTGGCTGGCTGAACCGGAGGACACTGGTCATGGGCAAGAACGTGGGTAACGTTGATCGCATCGCGCGCATCGCAGTGGGATTGATTTTGCTGGCGCTGGTCTTCGTCGGACCGCGAACGCCGTGGGGCTGGATCGGATTGGTTCCCTTGCTGACCGGTCTGATCAGTTGGTGCCCGTTGTATACGCTGCTGGGTTTCAACACCTGCCCGATGGGTCGCAAGGCTGTCTGACGCGGACCGGGCCATGGCCGACTTCGCCCGGCTCGTGACCGAGCAAATTCCCCGCCTGCGCCGCTATGCGAGGGCGCTGGTGGGGACGCAGCGGGCCGACGATCTGGTGCAGGATTGTCTGGAGCGGGCCTGGAGTCGGCGAGGGCTGTGGGATGGCCAGGGCGAATTGCGCGCCTGGTTGTTCACCATTCTGCACAATCTCTACGCCAACAGCGTGCGCCGCCAGGCCGGCGCGCCGGCGTTCGAGCCGCTGCCGGAAGAGGATCTCCCGGCGCTGGCGCCCTCCCGGCACGAGGCGGCGCTGGAATTACGGGATTTGGAGCGGGCGTTGGCTTGTCTGAGTCCGGAACAGCGCGAGGTGCTGCTGTTGGTCGGGCTGGAACAACTGGATTACGCTGAGGTGGCGACGGTTTTGAACATACCGCCGGGCACGGTGATGTCGCGGCTGGCGCGCGCCCGCGAGGCGCTGCGGCGGGCATTGCGGGAACCGCCCCGCGCCCGTTTGCGGAGGGTCAAGTAGATGAGCGCCGAACCACCCGTCAACGAAGTCGAACTGCACGCCTGGGTGGACGGTCGTCTGGAACCCGCGCGCCACGCGGCGGTGGAGGCGTATCTGGAAGCGAATCCCAGCGAACGGCAACGGCTGACGGACTATCGAGCCATCGACGCGGAATTGCATCGGCTGTTCGATCCGGCGCTGAACGAGCCGGTTCCGGCCAGTCTGAAACTGCCGCCAGCGCGGCGGTGGACGCCTCGAGCCTGGTTGGCGCGGGCGGCGGTCGCGGCGGGTTTCATGCTGTTCGGCGGTGCATTGGGCTGGTTCGCCAACGAACAGCTGCGGCAGCCGCTCGTCGCCGACCGCGCGTTCGTGCGGCAGGCGCTGGCGGCGCATGTCGTCTATGTGCCCGAAGTTCGCCATCCGGTGGAAGTGGACGCCGGCCAGCAGCAACATCTGGTGGCTTGGCTATCCAAGCGGCTGGGCGCGACGGTTCAGGCCCCGGCGTTGGAAGCGCTCAGCTTCCAACTGCTGGGTGGCCGGCTGCTTCCAGCCGATGGCAAACCGGCCGCGCAGTTCATGTATCAGGATGCCGGTGGCCGGCGGCTGACCCTCTATGTCCGGCGGGGGCTGGACGGCAACCGCGAAACCGCCTTCCGTTTCGCCGAACAGGATGGAATTGGCGCTTTCTACTGGGTGGACGGCGAGTTGGCCTACGCCCTTGCCGGCGATCTGGAACGGCCCGCGCTGGACCAGGTCGCCCACGCCGTTTACCAGCAGTTGAATCCCTGAACGCCGCTCAGCGGCCGTCCAGCAAATCCCCCAGGGTGCGGGTCAGCAGCAGCAAATCCTGTTCCCGCGACAGGGTGTGTTCCCCGTCCTTGACCAGGATCAGCCGCGCGTCGGAACCGGTCAGCCGTTCCATCACTTGAAGGCTGATCCGCCACGGCACATCGGCGTCCCTCATGCCGTGGATCAGCCGCACCGGGCAGGTGATCGGCAATTCCGTCCGGTTCAAGAGCCGGTGTTGCTCCGCTTCCTCGATCAGGTTCAGCGCGATGATGTAAGGTTCGCCGTAGGACGAAGGCAGGCTGATCACCCGTTCGCGCCGCAAGCGTTCCCGCAGGTTTTCGTCGAGTCGTTCCCACAGCAGATAGTCGGTGAAATCCGCGGCGCAGGCTAGGCTCAGCAGCGCCTTGATCCGTTCCGGTCGGGCCAGCGCCGTCAACAGCATCAGCCACGCGCCCATCGACGACCCCACCAGGATTTGCGGTCCCTCGGTCAACCGGTCCAGCACCGCGAGCGCCTCGTCGGCCCAGCGCCCGATGGTGCCGTCCGCGAACTGGCCGCCGGATGCGCCGTGGCCGGAGTAGTCGAAGCGCACGAAGGCCTGGCCGCGTCCCCGGCACCAGCGTTCCAGCGTGGTCGCCTTGGCCCCGGTCATGTCGGAGGTGAAGCCGCCCAGAAACACCACGCCCGGCGCGGCCCCCGGACTGCGGTGATAGGCGAGGGTGGCGCCGTCGGTCAGCGTCAGCCGGTCGGGGCGAACGCCGAACAGGCTCATGGACGTTGTTGTCCGCCGGGTTCCCAGACCCGTGCGACCAGAGCTGGCAGGATTTCGCCGGCGGCCCCATTCAAACTGAAGGTGACATGCGGGCTGAGCGGAGTCGGTTGCGGATTGATTTCCACCACCGCCGCGCCGGTGGCCAGAGCCTTGAACGGCAAATCGGCGGCGGGATAGACTAGGGCCGAAGTGCCGATGCTGAAGAAGATTTCGGCGGTCGCGGCGGCGTGCTCCGCCGCCCGCAGCGGACCCGCCGGGAGCGTTTCCCCAAACCAGACCACGTCCGGCCGCAACAGCCCGCCGCAGCGCGGGCAGCGCGGCGGGCTCTCGTCGCCGTCCGGCCAACTCTCCACCGGTCGATCCTCGCTGAAGCATTTGGCGCGAAACAGGTTGCCGTGCAGTTCCAGGATGTTGTGGCTGCCGGCGCGCCGGTGCAGGCCGTCCACGTTCTGGGTGATCAGGGTGAATTCGGGTACGCGGCGCTCGATTTCGACCAGCGCCCGATGACCGGCGTTGGGTTCGGCCTGGCGCACCCGCTCCCGCCGCCAGGCGTACCATTCCCAGACCAGCTTCGGATTGCGCCGGAAGGCTTCGGGCGTGGCCAGTTCCTCGGGGTTGTAGCGCGCCCACAGGCCGGTCTGGGCTTCGCGGAAGGTCGGCACGCCGCTTTCTGCGGAAATGCCGGCCCCGGTCAGCACGGCGACCCGCCGGGCGGCGCGCAGGCGGGTGACGAGTTCGGCGGGAAGGGGGGCTGCGCTCATGGCGGCGAGTCTCCGGCTGCTGAAGACCGGATCAGCATAGCATGTCCATTCCCGAGCAACGACTCAATGGCCCTGGAGCGACGCTCGCATAATAGTTGTATTGCGCAACTAAAAGAACCATAATAGTGGCGTAAAGCAACTAAGTGAGCCTGCAACGCCGGGGGGATTGCGGGTCACTCGCGAACCAGGCCGGGGGTAATCGCCATGCGTCTTGAACTGCTGATCATCGATCCTCAGAATGATTTTAGCGATACGCCGGGCGCGGCCTTGCCGGTGCCGGGCGCCAGCGCGGATGCCGAACGGCTGGCGGGCCTGCTGGATCGGCTCGATGGCCGGATCGACGAAATCCACGTCACGCTCGATACCCACCAACTGGTGGACATCGCCCATCCGGTGTTCTGGCGGAATGGCGAGGGTCAACCACCGGCGCCGTTTACCCAAATCACCGTCGCCGATGTCGAGAAAGAGGTGTGGCGTCCCTTCGACCCACGGTTTCAGCAGCGGGCGCTGGATTACGTGCGGGCCTTGCGCGACAACGGTCGCTACACCTTGACCATCTGGCCGCCGCACTGCCTGATCGGTACCTGGGGCCACAATGTCATTCCGGTGGTGGCCGGCGCGCTGCGGCGCTGGGAAGAGGCCGGATTCAAGCGGGTGGATTACGTGACCAAGGGCCACAATCCCTGGACCGAGCATTATTCGGCGGTGCAGGCCGACGTGCCCGACCCGACCGATCCGACCACGCAACTCAATGTCGGGTTGATCAAGACCCTGGAAAACGCCGACGTGGTGGCGCTGTCGGGACAGGCCTTGTCGCATTGCGTCGCCAACACGGTCCGGGACATCGCCGATTATCTCGGGCGGGAGAGCGTCCGCAAGCTGGTGCTGATCGAGGACACCAGCTCGCCGGTGCCGGGTTTCGAGGAACTGGCCCGCCAGTTTCTCACGGACATGCGGCAGCGCGGGATGCGGACCGCCAGGGCGGCGGACTTCTTGTGCTGACCGGTACGTAGCGGATGATGGCGCCGACATGACTATCGCCCTGGATGCGCACTACACCATCGGCAAGCTGCATTTGTACTGTGAGGATTACGTCTGCCACGGCTGGAAGCCATTCCCTCACCTGATCCTGACCGATGGCTGCTCCGCTTCGCCGGACAGCGACGTCGGGGCGCGGCTGCTGACGCTGAACGCCCGCCGCCTGCTGCCGCGATTCGCGCTCACCGCCGCCGGCGAGGCCGGACAGGCCGCGCCGCACTGGCGGCTGGGTCGGCAAATCGTGCGCCGCGCCGCCCGGCAGGCGCGGGAACTGGGATTGAGACCGGAAGCGCTCGACGCCACGCTATTGATCGCCTGGTGCGATGGAGCGACGGTTTACGCGCATCTGTACGGGGATGGTTGCATCGCCGTCCGCCGCGTGGCGGGAGCGATGTCGGTCGTGCAGATCGAGTACGCCGAAAACGCGCCCTACTATCTTTCCTATCTGCTGGACCCGGAGCGCTGGGCATTCTATCGGGAAGCCATCGGCGATCCGGCGACGGCGCAGAGCGTTCGTTACCTCGGTGAAACCGGGGAATCGACCCGGCGGGAACACTTCGCCGCGCCCACCGTGTTCAGCTTCGACTTGGCGACGTTCCCGGTCGTGGCGGTTGCCACCGATGGCCTTGCTTCTTTCATGAACGTCGATACCGGCGAACGTGGAGCGGTGCTGGACGTGGCGCGCACCCTGCTGGATTTCCACGACCCCAACGACGACTTTGTCAAGCTCCGTCTGCATGAGGTCTTGATCGAGTACGGCAGACAACGGCTGTTCAATCTCGACGATCTCGGTTTGGGTGTGTTCGTGAGAACGAATTGAGATGAACGGATCCCCGACCGCCGCGGGCGAAGCGGAATCGCTCCGCCGCCGCGAGGCTTCCTGGTACGAAAAACCATCCTTCACCGTAGAATTGGTCATCTTCACCGTCCGCGACCAACGATTGCAGGTGTTGCTGATCAAACGCGCCGAGCCGCCGGCCAAAGGGTGTTGGGCGTTGCCGGGCGGGTTTCTCGATCCGTGCCGCGACGAGTCGGTCGAAGCCTGCGCGGTACGCAAGCTGGTCGAGGAAGCCGGGGTGCGCGCGCCGTATCTGGAGCAGTTGAAAACCTATGGTTCCCGCGACCGGGATCCGCGCGGCTGGATCGTCACCACGGTCTATTTCGCGCTGATGGCGTCGGATTCGGTGCGGTTGGGGGGTAATCAGGAAGCGGTGCGCTGGGCGCCGGTGCGAGGTGACGGCGTGACATTCGAACTGGCGTTCGACCATGCCCGCATCCTGGCCGACGCGGTGGAGCGGCTCCGCTCGAAGCTGGAATATACCCACATCGCCGTGCATCTGCTGCCGGAAGAATTCACCCTGCCGGAATTGCAGCGGACCTACGAGATCATTTTGCAGCAATCGCTCGACAAAAGTTCCTTCCGCCGCCGGGTCGCCCAGGCCGACATGCTGGAAGAGATTCCCGGCAAGCTGCGCGACGGCTCCGGTCGACCCGCGCGGCTCTATCGTTTCCGGGACTACGACCGGCAAACCTTTTTTCCGCGCAGCATCAGCCGTCACGCGCGGTGAATCGGGAATCACGCCAAGGTAAACTCTGGCTTGATGAAACTAAAGATCATCCCGGATCCGATGCGTTCGCGCAGGTGGTTGGATTAACTTATCCTTTGTCCTTCGAGCAGGGAGTACCCCGTCGTCCTCGGCTACAATCCGGACTGGCCGGCAAGCCCGGTAAGGGTCATGTTTTCCGAAATGACGTCATGGGGAATCAGCACATATCGCCAAGGCTTGCCGCCATGGGACTCGGCATGGCGCGAGGCATTGGCGCACCAGTCGACCGCGACTTGCTTCTTGGCCAGCACGACTGAATCCTCAAGCTCCTTGTGCATCTTGGGTTCCAGCATGTAGATCGTATCGGCGGTCTCCGCCACGAAATCCGGCTGGTACTCCAGATGGTCACTACCCTGTCGGTAGAAAATCTGGAACTGGCCTTTGGCGGGCTTGAACCACTTGAGGGCGTCGCGCTCCAGAATGACCGCGAGTTTGCGCTCGGCGTCGGAATCGAATTTCTGCACGGTATAGAGGCAACGCTGGAAGCCACCGAACAGGTATTTCGCCATATTGCTCTTGTCTTCAGGCGCAACACGGTAGTCGGCGGGCGGCTCTCGAACCGAGTAAGTATAGGCGCTCGGCTTCAACTCGGTGAAACCCTTGCTGATCTTCACTTCGTAGCCTGCCGTGTCTTCCCAATAATGGGCCTGCATCTGCGCGTGGATGAAACGCGCGATGTCCCGTTGGTAGCAGCGCAGAACCTTTCGGGTGTCGTCCGTGGAGAGATAGCTTTCGAAATGCCGTACCGTCTGCGTCGCGAGGTCGTAGAGCAAGTCCGCGTGGTCGTCGTAGGAAATATCGTCGAAGTTCACCAGACCGCTGACGATGTAATCCTCCAAGCGCGTCTCCTCGATACCGCCACGACCCAGCGCAACGACTTCGAGCTGGTGGGTGCGCAGATGCTGAATCCAAAGCTCCTCCGAAACCGCCGGATACCGCAGCATTGAAAGCTCCAGCGTGAACGGCTTGAAACCCGACCTCACCTCACCCTTGGGCACAATGAGAATCCGGGGGATATCGATGGTCTGTTGCATGACGAGATCCACCGTTTTCGCGACCACGGCGGCGATATCCGGTTTCTCGCCAACGCCTTCGAGTTCCATCTGCGCTGGCGCACGCTGTTCTTCGACCGCCTTGACGATGGCGGCCTGGATTTCCGGTTTCTTGAGGTGCTCGATGGTCGGTACGGCTTGAGGCTGGTTTTCGAGCTGGTGAATGATCTCGTAGGCGATCCGCGCCAGCTTTTGCTCTTCCGGCTGGGTGAATGCGGGTGTTTCGTTCTGTCCGATGAGCGTGGTGCTGCCTGTCACCTGAGCGGGCGTGATGCCGAGCTTGTTGGCGAGTCGTGATTGCGACACAACCGTCGCCGTCTTCTGCCCGAGTTGGTCGGTATCCAACACCACCGCCTGTAGCCGGATGGCGGAATCCGGCTGGTTGGCCTCGTCGATGATTTCCTGAAATCTGTCGTGAGCGACGATGTTCAGTCGGTCCACGGCAGTTACGCCGGTGCGCTGGCCGTAAGGCAGACGCAGGCCGCGACCGATGGATTGCTCGATGAGAATGCGCGCATTGGCGGCGCGCAGCGGGACGATGGTGTAGAGGTTGGTCACATCCCAGCCTTCCTTCAGCATGTTGACGTGAATGACGATCTCGGTCGGCTCTTCGGTGTGTTCCACCTTCAGCAGCCGCGCGATCATCTCCTCCTCTTCGGCGCCGGTCTTGCTGGAATCGACCTGGATGACCTTCTCCTGGTAGCGGCCTTCAAAGAACCCGTCGGACTGAATCAGCGCGAGTAGCTGCGCTGCGTGCGTCGTATCGCGGGCAATCACCAGCAGGAAAGGCTTGACGATGGGGTGGTCGCTTTCGCGGGCGAACGTCTCCAACTCTACCTTCACGCTTTCGTGCAGGCGCACGCCGTCTTCCAGTTTCAGACGCTCGATTTCTTCCGGCGACATGCCGGCCGGGTTGAAATTCTTGCGGGTGACTACCGCCGGCTCTTTCACGAAGCCGTCGGCCATCGCCTTGCCGAGCGGATAATCGTAAATGACGTTCTTGAACGCCACCGCGCCCTTGCCGGTTTCCACGAACGGCGTGGCGGTCAGTTCCAGCCCCAGGATCGGCTTGAGTTCGTTGATCGCCCGCACCCCGGCGCTGGCCCGATAACGGTGCGATTCGTCCATCAGCAATACCAGATCGGGCAGGCCGGCCAGATAGTCGAAGTAACTCTCGCCGATGTATTCGGACAGCCGCTTGATGCGGGGCGACTTGCCGCCGCGTACCTCCGAGTTGATCTTGGAGATATTGAAGATGTTGACCTTGCAGCGGATCGTCTCGTCGAACAAGGTCCGTGCCCGCGCCTCGTAGGTATCGCCGGTGATGATTTCCGGCGGGTCGGTGGCGAATTCGGCGATGCCCTTGAACACGTACTTCGGTGTGTTGGGCGTGAAGTCGGCGATCAGCTTGTTTGTAGATGGTGAGATTGGGCGCCAGCACGAAGAAATTGTTGATGCCGTGCGCCAGGTGCGAATAGCTGATGAAAGCGCCCATCAGCCGCGTCTTGCCCACGCCGGTGGCGAGCGCGAAGCACAGCGAGGGAAATTCGCGCTCGAAATCCGTGACTGAGGGAAACTCGCCGCGGATGAGTTCCAGCACGGCGGCGGTGTCAGCCCCCTTGCCGGGCGGGGCGATCTCGATGATGCGGTCGAGAATTTCCAGCGAGCGGCGCTGCGGCGGGCGCAGACTCAGACGACCGGCAATGGCGTTGAGGTGGCGGTTCATGAATCGGCTCCCGGCCCTTGCAGTTCGTCCAGCTCACGCCGCAACTTGGCGCGTAGAACCTCTTCGCTGGGTAGCTGGAATTGGTAGCGACTCGCAAATATTTGCTCTGTCTTGTCGGCGAGTACGTACCGCACCATCGCGTCGTTTTTGCCCGCGCACAGAATGAGGCCGATAGTCGGCTGGTCGTCCGGTGCGGCAATCTCGCGGTCGTAGTAGTTGACGTACATCAGCATCTGTCCCAGGTCGCCGTGGGTCAGCCTGTCGACCTTGAGGTCAATCACCACATAGCACTTCAATTTGACGTGATAGAAGACCAGGTCCGGGTAGAAATGGTCGCCATCAAGCGTCAGCCGCACCTGCCGGCCGATAAAGGCGAAGCCGCTGCCCAATTCCAGCAGGAAGTCTTGCAAGCGTGAAATCAGTGCCTCTTCGATGCGCGATTCGACCAGTCGATGCGACTCGGGCAGGTCGAGGAACTCCAGCACGTAGGGATCCTTGATCGCATCCAATGGGCGAACCGGCAGCAGTCCTTCATTGGCCAGCGCCAGGACGCCGGCCTTGTCGCGGCTCTTGAGCAGGCGGTCGAACAGGAAGGTATTGATCTGCCGTTCCAGTTGCCGTGCCGACCAGCCGTTGCGGATCGCCTCGATTTCGTAGAAGTCGCGCGCTTCCCGGCGCTCGATCTTCAGCAGGGTTCGGTAATGGGTCCACGATAGGCCGGCATGCAAACGGCCCGGCTGCCAGCCGGTCTCGGCGGCCGTTGCGGAAAAGTCACGCACTGCGGGACCTTTCGCTTCCGCGCTCGCCGACTCTAATTCGTCACGCACCGCGTGACGAATTTCCAGCAACTCCGGATAGTCCAGATAAAACATACGCATGTATTTCAGCGCCGTCACTGAAAAGCCACTGCCGTACTCCTTCTCCAATGACTCGGACAGCGTTTCCAGCAGCCGGCTGCTGTAGGCAGCGCGCGATTTTCCGCCTTGCTCCGCCTCAACGATCTGCCTGCCAATCAACCAGTTGGCTTGCACCAACGCCGAATTGACCGAGCGCGCCGCCTGCGAGCGAGCCGATTCCCAGATTTGGCGAATGCGTTGCAGCAGTTCGCCGATCGCCGTCGCACTGGCCTCGGCCGTGACCTTTTTCCTGCTCATAGCGACAACTCCTGCTGCCCCGGCTCAGGCGGTTTTTGCGGCAGGTTCTCCACCCGCAGGCTGTAGTCATCGTGGCCCCATTCGCAGCGGTTCAAAACCTGTTTGGGGATTTTCTTGACCGTCAGGTTGGGGTATTCGCCGCGACCACGGAAGGCGGGGCATAACACCAGCAGCGAGCGATCCGGCCCCACTTCGTCGGAGAGTTGCTGGAGTTGCTCGTGGTTCAACGCGGCGGTGGTGACGTAGATGAAGTCCCGCTCCGTCGAATGGCCGTGCTGCCAGTACACCGAATCCGACGGCGCATAGGTGAAGCCTTCCAGCTTGCACAGCGCCTCGGCGAGCATCGCGGCGTTGTAGTCCTTGTTGATGACCCAATTGCCCCACTTGTCCCGTTCCAGCAGCGAGGGCGCGAGGCGGTAGTAGCGGAAGCCGCCGCCGCCCCGCCAGTTCACCGCTTTGGTGATGCCGCCGGGGTCTTCGCCGTCGATGACTCTCTTCAGGCGCGGGATGATGTGGGTGTGGCAGTGCTCGCCCAATTCGACCATGATCCAGCGCCGGCCCATCTTGTGGGCCACAGCACCGGTGGTGCCGGAACCGGCGAAGGAGTCGAGGACGAGGTCGTTAGGTCGCGTTGCAATCTCAAGGATTCGTTTTAGGAGACGCTCTGGTTTAGTCGTTTGAAAAACCTCCGGCACATTAGGAATTACAGCATTTACCTCCTCTTTCGCTTCCTTTGTGTGCCCGACATCACTATACAGCCACAGGGTCTGCGGAACCCGGCCAGCCATCACTTCCGACTTGAATCGCTTGATCATCGGCAAACGATTTCTATCGCTACCCCACCAAATTCGATTATCCTTATGAAGCTCCCAGAATTTGTCTTCAGAAACGCGCCAATACGTACCAGGGCGCGGCCCATCAATCACACGTCCACCGGGACACTTGATCGCATAAGTACCGCGACTGTAATAGTTCCGCGCAGCAACATCACTTGGCTTCCACGGACCTCTTGGATCGCCGTCTGGGTTGCGATACGCTTTATCCTGCTTCTCCGTCCGCTCCATTGGGTTCGGCATCCAAGATTCTGCGTACTTCCCGTAGACGATGATAAAATCATGGTCCTCGGAGAAATGGCGAGCCGTATTCTTCGGCGCAAAGACCTTCTGCCATATGATAGTTGCCAAAAAATTCTGACGCCCAAACAACCTCATCACACAACACCTTCAGGTAATGCGCTTCGTTGTCGTCGATGGTGATCCACAGTGAACCATCCTCCGACAGCAACCGCCGGATGATCTCCAACCGATCCCGCATCAGCGACAGCCAGATCGAATGCTCCAACCCATCGTCGTAATGCGTAAATGCGCTGCCGGTGTTGTACGGCGGATCGATGAAGACGCACTTCACCTTGCCCGCGAACTCCGCTTCCAGCGCCTTCAACGCCAGCAGATTATCGCCAAAGATCAGTCGGTTGTCGAAAATGTCCCCCTCCGTCACCCGATGCTTCGCGTGATACGACTTCGCCGGGTCCTCCAACAGAATGCGCGGCTCCAGCTTCGGCCGGTTCTCCTTGCCGATCCAGGTGAGTTCGAGTTTTTGGTTCTTGGTCACGCTATTCACTTGGGCCGTTGCAGTGGATGCAGACGGCGGGTCTCACCTGAATTTGCCCAATACTTGCCTGACTTGTCGTTCTTGGGCCAGCCCGCTTCGGGATCAGTAATTGCCTCAATCAATTCCAATACGTTATGCCCGAAGGCAAGCGCATCGCTGTCTAGCAGTTCAAAGGATAGGGCATTGAAATGACAGCCGAAAACGTTGCGGGCCTGCGCGATGCGTATCAATTCATCCAGAATCGGGCCTAGGCTCTTTGTCTGGTAGCTCGACATGCCGGAAGCGTCTACCACCCGCACTTCGACTTGCAGAGCATTGCGCAGTTTCTTGTCAATTGAGGGCAGGAGGTCGCCAAGGGTGTGAAGACCACCGGCACGTCGGGGCACCGAGCATTCGTAGAGCAGAGAGAGAAAATCTAGAGCCGCCTCCAAAATAACGCCGGCCTTGGCGCAGACAAGCTGTGGATCCGGCGGAGTTTCCGCAAGCAGATGCCGGAGGCGTTCGACGTCTGGGATACTGCGGATGAGCGTCATACCATGCGTATTGGTCCACTTCGACAGCTCGATAAATTGGCACTGTCCGTTCTTCAGCCAACCCCAGCGGAGCTTCTGTTTCCACGGACGGTAATGGGTCGTGATGAGGCAGTGTCGGAATTTGATCGCTTCTGCGTAGAGCATCTCGATTAGTCGTTCTACGTGGGGCTCGTCCACACTAGCAAGCACGTCATCAAGAACAAGGATGGTGTTCTCGGGGCCGTCCAACGCGCCGAGCGCTAGGAACACGCAGAGCCCGAGGGTGTCGAGATGAGAGTCGCTGAAATAAGCTTGGGGTGGAGCACCGGTCTCGCTGCAGAAACTGGCGCCGATCTCCAGAGACGCTCGTTTGTTGGGGTCGAGCTCGAGGCTTATCTTGTTCAGACCCTCGCCAGGGTGAACAAGCTCGTAGATGCGCCCGACTTCAGCGGCAATTTTCGCGAGAATGTCATCCGAAAACCTCCGGCGCTCCTCCTCGACGATCTCCAACGCGCGCGTGAGTCTGGGCAGCAAGACATCCAGATCTTTCTGGGCCTGCACGTTCTCCGTGTAGGTCTTGAGTGCCCGTTTCAGCGCGGCAATGAACTGTTTCTTATCCTGGCGGGCTGTTTCCGCCTTCTTCCATTCCGAAGGTAGATGCGCTGATGCGGTAAGCCAAGACTCTAGTGCGCCGATATCCTGAGGCGCGGGAGTCGTTGGCATAGGACAGTCCCCCGGCCAGCTAAATGTGGCCCGTACCTTCTCAAATGCGGCGGAGTGCTTTGTCGCCTCCTCACGCAACATCTCCAGTTGCAGTTCAAAGTGCTGGACACCATTGGTGGTCGTCCTGACCTGCGCTTGCGCACTCTGGAGTGCGGCAAACAAAGCGAGGCGCTGAGAGATTCGTTCGCCCAAACCTTGGATTTTCTCCGCGCTTTCGCATAGGGGGCACGCTGCCGGCGATGGGTTCTCATGCAGGTAGTTCCGTGCCGCTTCCAGCACGCCTACTACTTCGCCAGCGTCTGTTGCAATCGTCTGAATGCATTCCTGGGTTTTCTGCTGCGCCGCTGCCGCCGAGGACTTTGCCGCAACCACGGACTGAGCGGCTGCGTTCAGACGGGGCGGGTAATCCAGAAGCTTTGAGTACGCGGCTTGGAGCGTGGCCAGCGCGGTGACTTCAGCATCCGACGCATCGGGATCGCGTTTCGATTCTGCTTCCGCCCAAGCCAGAGGATCGCTTCCGACCTCTCCAGCAGATTCCCAGAATTGCCGGATGGCGTCTTGGTTTTCCTGAACGCGAGCAACGGCGACCTCACGATTTTGCTTGAGATCACGGATCAATCCGCGAAGTGTTGCCTCCGACGTCTCAACGCCAGACACGTCAATAAAGCGGCTGATGGCAGCGTAGCGGTCAGCAGGTTTTGCCTCGACGAGAGAGAGAATCTGACTGCGTCGTAGGACTTCTACGCGCGGGCGGGTGGCCACCGGGTTCACTACAACGTCGCTTCTGACGATGCTTGCGCGCCACGATGCATCGTCAAAGGTCTCCAATGTAACTGATACGTTGTTAGGCTTCTTTCCGACCGATGGCCAGTATTTGTTCAGTCTTCCAAGACCGCGATTTTCAAGCGAGCCAACTTTGCCTTTTCCCAGAAAGTCAAAAGCGTCGCAAATGGTGGACTTTCCAGTACCATTCTCTCCGTAAACAACTGTCAGCTTCTTGCCCTTCTCAAATGGCAAGCCAAATGGAGACACCGATCCTCTTAAGTGTTCTATCGTAAGATTCTTCAGTCCGGAAGCACTCATGGTTTTACCTCCGTCTTGCACGTCAGTTCGATTGGAAGCCGCCAGTCCTCCGGCCGAAGCTTTCCTTCAGCTAGCTTGGAGTGAATCCTCTTGGCTGCATCAGCGGTCAGCAACCCCTCATTGACCAACCGGTCAACAATTTTCTTGGCAAGGATTTGTGATGGTGTGTCCATAGCGTTTAGGTGAGACTCCAGTGAATTGTGAAGAGAGCAGAACGAGTCGCGGTCTGAGTGAGCTTGCCTTCGATATTAGCGATAAGCTCTTCCCGCTGCTTATCAATCTCATCTTGGGCATCGAAGAGTGATCGGCGTTTCTGGTTGCGCTGCGCCTCAAGCGCCCTTACCTGCTTTTGCCCCACCAACTTTTCATCAAGAGTGAGCGCCGCCGTTGCGGCTCGACGCGCCTCCTTGATCTGGCGGTCGAGTTCCTTGATTTCGCGCTCCAGCGCGACCTTAAGGTCATCTGCCCAGCCGTCGAGTTTCTCTGCCTCGGCTTCGAAGAAGCGGGCGTTGCGCTCGGAGATTTCACACTGAATCGCAGCCTGCCGCTGCTGGGTATGATGCTCCACCCTCGGCACTGGCATGGACCGAACACCGCCGTTCAGACGACCAGGAAGCATGATCAGGCGAGCCGCCGCTTCTTCGTCCAACGGCTCGCCGTCATCCGTCGTTGCCACCAGGATCAAATGATCCTCGGCTTGGTCGAGTGATTCGACGCTGAACAGCGAGACGGAAAGCCAGCCGGACTTGCCGATGAGTGGCTCCAGCAGGCTGACCTTGCCCTCGTATTGTCCGTAATCGAAGTGAATCTCGGCGGGCGGCAGTTCGCGCCCTTTGGCCCGCGCCACCAAAGCCTCAGCCAGCGGGTGATTGAGCCGGTACAGGTGTGCGTCGCCGGAGCGGCGCGGCAGTTCATACAAGCCGAGCGGTATATCAGCCGCCTTTTCCGAGAACGGCAGGTCCTTCAAGCGAAACGATGCGTCGCCCAGAAACTCTGCGTGTCCGTCGAGTTCGTGGCGGGTGAGCTGCATGAGCAGGCGCTCATAGCGATTGAGATATGCCTTCGAGGCTTCGTCCCGCACCCTGAGCTTTTCCCGCACTTCGTCGTCGAAGTGCTCCAGCAACTTCTGGCGGGTACGCGTCATGGATTCGTTGATCTCCAGGCTCAGTTCGAGCTGGAGCTGATCAAAGGCCGTTTGAATGTCCTCCGGCTTGCGGCAACGCTGGTAGATGGTGACGATGCGCTTTTCGAAGTCCACACCGGATTCGATGGCGCCGAGTACTTCGTCGCTAGCGCCGAACACGCCTTCAAAAAGGTGGAACTTCTCAGACAGGAGATCGAAGACGCGCTGGTCGGCGGCGTTCTTGCGATTCAGGAAGTTCACGACCACCACGTCGTGCTGCTGGCCGTAACGGTGGCAACGGCCGATACGCTGTTCGATGCGCTGCGGATTCCAAGGCAAGTCGTAGTTCACCACCAGCGAACAGAACTGAAGGTTGATGCCCTCGGCCCCGGCCTCGGTGGCGATCATGATGCGCCCCTTCTCGCGGAAGTAGTCCACCAGAGCCGAGCGCATATCGGCGCTGCGCGAGCCCGTGACGCGGTCCGAGCCTTGATGGCGTTCGAGCCATGCGGTGTAGATCAGCTTGGAGTGTTCATCCGTGTTGGAACCATTGAAGAGGACGATGCCATCGGCATAAGGGCTGTTGGCCAACACCCGCAGCAAGTAACTCTGCGTGCGGCGCGATTCCGTGAAGATGATGGCTTTCCGTTCGGCGCCCAGTTCCTTGGCCTTGGCAAAGGCAACGTCCAGCGCCTTCAGCAGCGCCATGCCCTTGGCGTTATGCTCGATGGAAGCGGCAAGCTTCGCAAAGTCGTCGAGGTCGACAATCTCCCGCTCGATGGCGGCGCGGTCGGCTCGGGTCAATACCTCCGCCGACTCATCATCGGCCCACTCCTCGGCGGTTTCGTCCAGTGCTTCGTAGTCCTGGTACAGTTCTTCTTCCAACGATTCGGCTGCCTCTCGTTTGCCGAGCTTGGCCTTCAGCCGGTTGGAAATCGACGTGAGCGCGCCAGCG
Source organism: Competibacteraceae bacterium UBA3908 (assembly GCA_002391525.1). Taxonomy (GTDB): domain Bacteria; phylum Pseudomonadota; class Gammaproteobacteria; order Competibacterales; family Competibacteraceae; genus Competibacter_A. The sequence goes on along the minus strand of DGFE01000192.1, from coordinate 4,109 downwards.
ATGGCGAACGTCGATGACGCAAGCAGCTTGCGCAGCACCAGCGTCATGAGCGAACGCTGGCCGGCTGGCAGGGCTTGCAGGTTGTCCCGTTGCAGATATTCGGAGACGAGGGCGTAGAGGCGGTCTTCGCTTTCCTCCGGCGTGAATTCTTCCACCAGCGGCAGACGCCGCGTGAAGGGGATATAAGCGGTGACCTGCCGGCGCAGCGTGCGATGGCAAATCGGCTTGAGCCGCGCCTTGAGCGTCTGGAACACCTGTTCCTGATTCAGATTGGCGAACTGCTCGCGGAAGCTCTTCAAGTCACCAAACGCGTGCTCGTCGATGAAACTCACCAGGCCGAAAAGCTCCAGCAGCGAGTTTTGCAAGGGCGTCGCCGTGAGCAGCAGCTTGTGCTTGCCGGCCAGAGCTCTCTTCAACGTGTTGGCGATGACGTTGGCCGGCTTGTAGACATTGCGTAGGCGGTGCGCTTCGTCGATCACCACGAGGTCCCACGGGATGGTGCGGACATCGTCCGCCTTGCTCTTCGCGAACTGGTAGGAACAGATGACGATCTCCGGCGCCTCAAACGGTCGGCTTTGATCCTGCTTGATGGCGGCGTTGTAGGACCTGGCTTCGAGAATGCGGCAAGGCAGGAAGAACTTTTCGGTCAGCTCCTGGAACCACTGCTTGCGCAAGTTGGAGGGCGTGATGACGAGGATGCGTCGCTTGCGTTCGGCCCATTTCTGCGACAGCACCAGCCCGGCCTCAATCGTCTTGCCGAGACCGACTTCATCGGCCAGGAGGGCGCCCTTGGAAAGCGGCGATTTGAAGGCGAAAAGGGCGGCGTCGACCTGATGAGGGTTCAGGTCGACTTGTGCGCTGACCACCGCCCCGGCGAGCTTTTCCGCGCTATCAGGAGGGCAGCGGCGGGTCAGTTCGTAAGCGAAGTATTTGGCGTGGTAGTCGGTGAGATCCATGGTCAAAGCCCAACCCGGGTGAAGTTGGCGTTGTCCGTGGACGGCACTATAGACCCGGCACGTTTCGTCACTCAACTGTTCGCCGACGTGGGGGATTGGTCTTCAGATTCGGCCAGCATGCCGCTTTGAATGGGACTACGACCGGCAAACCTTTTTTTTCACGCGGCATCAGCCGCCACGCGCGATGACCGCCCTCAGAAGAATCTCAGATACGCCTCCAGCACCTTGAGGGTATAAGCGCCGGTCGCGCCGCTGCGGTACTGAGTCGGGTCGCCGCTCATCCACCAGGCGGCGGCGCGCTGCACGGCGACGATCTCGTTTTGATTGCTGGCGGCGAATTCGTCGCGCAACACCTTTCCCATCACGCAGGCCACCACCTGTCGGGCCAGCGCCTCGTCGGCGGCGAACCGGTCCGGCGTCACGTCCTGATTGAGGCAGCGCCTGGACCAGCGCCCGATGTTGTCCGGCTTGATTTTCCAGTCGCTGTAAAGGCCCGAATCGGTTCCCGTGTCCGGCGCCGACAGCCGCAAGGCTTCCACCAGCGCGTCCACCTTGGCGTCGGAGATTTGCGCGTGGGCGGGCGGCGCCGCGATCCACAGCAGCAACAACAAACCGCTCAACCAAGACGGGCGATGCCGGGAGCGGGCTGGCGAAACAGGTTTGAGATTGCGGTCACTGTGCGGCATGACGCCCTCGCTGGCGACGGAACGACTGGATAACGGTATGGATTGCCTCAGCGAATCAGGGTTCGATCCAGCGCGCGGTAGCTGAGGGCTTCGGTCAGGTGCGGCGTTTTGATGCCGTCGCTGCCGGCCAGATCGGCGATGGTGCGGGCGACCTTCAAAATCCGGTGATAGGCGCGCGGCGACAGCCCGAGTTTTTCCAACGCCTGTTCCAGCAGGCGATGGTCGGCCTCGCCCAAGGCGCAGTAGCGTTCGATCTCGCGGGTGTTCAGCGCGCTGTTGGGTTTGCCGGCGCGTTGCAATTGCCGGTCGCGGGCGGCGCAAACCCGGGCGCGCACCGTGGCGCTGCTCTCTTCCGGGGTCTCGCCGCGCAGTACCCGGTGAGCCAGGCGGGGCACTTCGATATGCAGGTCGATCCGGTCCACCAGCGGCCCTGACACCCGCGCCCGGTAACGGCGGATTTGTTCCGGCCCGCAGGCGCAGCGCCGCTCGGCGTCGCCCAGATAACCGCAGGGACAAGGATTCATGGCGGCCACCAGCTGAAATCGCGCGGGAAAATCGGCCTGCCGGGCGGCGCGGGAAATGGTGATCCGTCCCGATTCCAGCGGCTCGCGCAAGACTTCCAGCACGCGCCGGTCGTATTCCGGCAACTCGTCCAGGAACAACACGCCGTGATGGGCCAGCGAAATCTCGCCGGGTCGCGGCTGGCCACCGCCGCCGACCAGCGCCACCGCCGAGGCCGTGTGATGCGGCGCCCGGAACGGCCGGACGCCCCATTGCTTCAAATCCAGCCCTTGCGCGCTGACCGAGGCGATGGCGGCGGTTTCCAGCGCTTCCGCTTCGCTCAGCGGCGGCAGGATACCCGGCAGCCGACTGGCCAGCATGGTCTTGCCGGTACCGGGCGGACCGATCAGCAGCAGGTTGTGACCGCCGGCGGCGGCGATTTCCAGCGCGCGCTTGGCGTGCCGCTGGCCGCGCACGTCGCTTAAATCCCGCTCCAGGCGGGATTCCGGCGGCGGTGGTTGGAGCGTGGGCGGCTGCAGCGCGGTGCCGGTGGCCAGCTGCCGGCAGACGTCCAGCAGATGCGCCGCCCCTAGCACGGTGACGCCGTTCACCAGCAACGCCTCGCCGGCGTTGTCGCGGGGCACCAGCAGGATGCGCCCGGCGTCGCGGCAGGCGAGCGCGGCGGGCAGCACGCCGCGGATACCCCGCACTTCCCCGCCCAGGGCGAGTTCGCCGAGAAACTCGTATTGTTTCAGCCGTTCGCGGTTGATCTGTCCCGAGGCGGCCAGGATGCCCAGCGCAATCGGCAGATCGAAGCGGCCGCCTTCCTTGGGCAGATCGGCGGGGGCCAGATTGATGGTGATGCGGCGGCTGGGAAATTCGAACTGGCTGTTCAGAATCGCGCCGCGCACCCGATCCTTGCTTTCCTTCACCGCCGCTTCCGGCAGACCGACGATGAACAGTCCCGGCAGGCCACCGGACAGGTGAACTTCCACGCTGACCAGCGGGGCGTCGATGCCCATCTGGGCGCGGGTGTAGACGAGGGCGAGCGACATGGCAATCCTGGGGGCCGGCCGCGTGGCTCAGTACCTACGGTTTCCCGATTTCGGCGCGCGCCGGCAAATCGGTTTTGCACTGTTTCCGTGCATTGCGGACTCTCAAACCGGTTGGCCGGTATTTCGGGTCGCGCCGGTCGCGGCGGCGCGAACGGACGCCTCGACCCGCCGATTCAGCTGTCGCCACTTTCCGTTTCAGCCGGCTTGTCCGTGCTCTTGCGCCGCTTGCCGCCGGCGGTCCTGGCTTCCAGTTCCGCAAGCTGCTTTTCCAGTTCTTCCAGTTTGGCGCGGGTACGGGCCAAGACGCCCTGCTGCACTTCGAATTCCTCGCGCGTCACCAATTCCAGCTTGGCGAAAGTGGCTTGCAGGGCGGCATGAAAATTCTTTTCCATTTCCGCCTGGAACTGTCGGAAGCTGGGTGGCAAAGCTTCCGCGAAGCGCTTGGCCAGGTCATCGAACGATTTGGGGTCGATCATCGCCATTCCTCCGGAATACGGGTTGTCGTCGTTTTTAGTTTAACGGGATTTTCGGGTTTGTGTGTGTGGATACTGTCGCACTAAAGCGGTGCATGAGTTCGATGATCCGCGCGGGCACGGACCGGCCAGCGCGGGACAATGCCAATGATTTTTTTATATATTATTGTTTTTAAAATTAAAATTTATGATGGCACACGATATGCCTTTCGCTGGCGACACGATCGGCGTTGACGCGCGAAAAGGATTCGGAACGCCGGAATAACACGTAGCGCCCCTCGGGGTGTTCCAAGCCACACAGGAGAATTCGAGATGAAGTTGATTGCCGCGGTGATCAAGCCGTTCAAGCTGGACGATGTCCGGGAAGCGCTTTCGGAAGTGGGCGCGCAGGGCATCACGGTAACCGAAGTCAAGGGTTTCTGTCTCTTATACACATCT
>DGFE01000133.1 GCA_002391525.1 Competibacteraceae bacterium UBA3908 | reverse complement strand
GGATGTGTATAAGAGACAGGTTCCGGCACCACGCCGCCATACTCGGCGTGCAGCGCGATCTGACTGTGCAGGGCGTGAGCCAGCAGACCACGCTCGCTGTCGTAGAGTGCCACGCCGGTTTCGTCGCAGGAGGTTTCGATACCCAAAATCAACATATCGCTTCCCTGTTTTGCATTTGGCAACGGCCGTGATTACAATTTACCATTTTCCAATCGTCCAACATTTACCTGCTAACCGATCAGATCATGAATGAGGTGATGGTTTAATGCCTTCCGTGAAAGTCAAAGAGAATGAGCCGTTTGACGTGGCCCTGCGTCGCTTCAAGCGTTCCTGCGAGAAAGCCGGTGTGCTGTCCGAGGTCCGCCGTCGGGAGTTTTACGAAAAACCCACCCAGGAACGCAAACGCAAGCGCGCCGCCGCCGTCAAGCGCCATCTGAAGAAGCTTTCGAGGGAAGTCGCCCGCCGCACCCGTATGTTCTGAAGCCGGCCTCTCCCCCTCCGCCCGCGAGCCTTCCGTGATGTCTCTCAAGGACCGCATTCAGGATGACATGAAAACCGCCATGCGCGCCAAGGACAAAGAACGTCTCGGCGCGATCCGCCTGATCCTGGCCGCCGTCAAGCAGCGCGAGGTGGACGAGCGCATCGAATTGAACGACAGCCAAGTACTCGGCGTGCTGGAGAAAATGATCAAGCAGCGTCGGGAATCGCTGGCGCAGTACCAAAGCGCCGGCCGGGACGACCTCGCCGCCCGGGAAGCCTTCGAGATCGAGCTGATCCAGTCCTATCTGCCGGCGCCGCTCGGCGAGGCCGAAATCGACGCGCTGATCGCCAACGCCATCGCCGTGACCGGCGCCCAGTCCGTGCGCGACATGGGCAAGGTGATGGCGCTGATCAAGGAGCAGGCGCAAGGTCGAGCGGACATGGCGGCGGTCGGCGCCCGGGTCAAGGCCCGTTTCGGCGGTTGAACCCCGCCGCCAACCCCGACGGCCCCTGTCGCCGCCACCTTCGCCACCTGCCTTTCTTGTTGCGTTCGGTCACTGACGACCGGGCGTTTATCCGCTAGGCTTTTGGGTTATGGCTGGCCGCATACCCCAGGAGTTCCTCGATCAGTTGCTCAGCCGGGTGGATCTCGTCGAGATCGTCAACGCCCGGGTACCACTGCGTCGCGCGGGCCGTGAATTCATGGCCTGCTGTCCGTTTCACGCCGAAAAAACCCCGTCGTTCTCGGTCAGCCCGAGTAAACAATTTTACCATTGTTTCGGCTGCGGCGCCCACGGCAACGCCATCGGCTTTCTGATGGCCTACGAGCGGCTGGAATTTCTCGACGCGGTCGAGGATTTGGCCCGACTAACCGGGCTGGAGTTGCCTCAGCTCCGTGGCGGCGAGAGTGGCTCCCCGTCCCGACCCCTGTTGGAATGGCTCGCCCAAGCCGACCGCTTTTTTCGCCAGCAATTGCGCGAACATCCCCTCCGGCAGCGGGCGGTGGACTATTTGCGCCAACGTGGTCTAACCGGTCAGATCGCCGGTACTTTCGGCATCGGCTATGCGCCTCCCGGCTGGGAGAATCTCGGCAAGGCGTTGCGCGAGGCCGGCGCCGAAGTCGACGATTTGGTCACCGCCGGCCTGGCCAGCCGCGACGAGCAGGGCCGGTTGCGCGACCGCTTTCGCGACCGGATCATCTTTCCGATCCGCGACCGCCGCGGCCGGGTGATCGCCTTTGGCGGGCGGGCGCTGGACGGCGATAACACGCCGAAATATCTCAATTCTCCGGAAACGCCCCTGTTTCACAAGGGCTCCGAACTCTATGGTCTTTACGAGGCCAAAGCCCACAATCGGCAATTGCAACGACTGTTGGTGGTCGAAGGTTACATGGACGTGGTGGCGCTGGCTCAGTACGATATTCCATATGCCGTCGCCACGTTGGGCACTGCCACCACCGCCGAGCATGTCGAGCGGCTGTTCCGGGTGGTCAACGATCTGGCGTTCTGCTTCGACGGCGACCGGGCCGGACGCGCGGCGGCCTGGCGGGCATTGGCAGTGACGCTGCCGTTCCTGCGCGATGGCCGCCAGGTCAGCTTTCTGTTCCTGCCCGAGGGCGAGGATCCGGACACGCTGGTCCGACGGGAAGGCCAGGCGGCGTTCGAGCGGCGGCTGGGACAGGCCATGCCGTTGGCCGATTACCTGTTCGCCGAACTGCGCGCCCAGGTCGATCCCAACACGCTGGCCGGTCGCGCCCGCCTGGCCGGACTGGCCCGGCCGCTGCTGGAAAAACTGCCCGATGGGCACTTTCGCGATCTCATGGAAGAACGGCTGCGGCAGGAAGCGCAGGTGGTGAGCACCCGGCTGCGGCCTCCCGCAACGACTCCCATCAGTCCGGCCGACCGTAACCTGCGCCTGACCCGAACCCCGTTGCGCAAGGCCATTGCCTTGCTGCTGTACCGACCGGAGCTGGCGCTACAGGTGACGGACGGCGATCTCGCCCTCCGCGACGACGATGAGCCGGGCCTGAAACTGCTGGCGAACATCCTCGCGGTGCTACGCGCCAATCCCCAACTCACCACCGCCGCTCTGTTGGAACGCTATCGCGATACCCGCGAGGGCGCGATCCTGGAACGACTGGCGACTTGGGAGCCGGGCGTACCGGAGCACGACTATCGGTTCGACCAGGAATTCGGCGATATTCTCGCCTCGCTGCGGCGGCGCGACGATCCACGGGAACGGTTGCCGGAGATGTTGCTGCGCCGGGGTACGCCGCGTGCGCTCAGCACCGAGGAGCGAGAATTTTTGCGGAACCTCGGTAAATCTCAAAAAATCTAATATTATATTCGAATGTAGTAATTTCGTGATATTATTATATGTTTAATTTTTTACTTTCATACCGATACGTGAACAGGTCATGAGCGAGCAGCAACAGTCGCAGTTGAAGAAGTTGATCGCCCGCGGCAAGGAAAAGGGGTTCCTGACCTACGCCGAGGTGAATGACCATTTGCCCGATGACATCGTCGATCCTGAACAGATCGAGGACATCATCGCCATGATCAACGACATGGGCATCGAGGTGCATGAATTCGTGCCCGACACCGAGACCTTGCTGCTCAACGAGAACCCGGTCAGCGCCGACGACGACGTGGTGGCCGAGGAAGCCGCCGCCGCGCTGGCGGCCGTGGACAGCGAATTCGGGCGCACCACCGATCCGGTGCGAATGTACATGCGCGAGATGGGTACGGTCGAATTGCTCACCCGAGAAGGCGAAATCCAGATCGCCAAGCGCATCGAGGAAGGGATGACCCAGGTGTTGTCGGCGCTGGCCAGCTATCCGCTGACGGTCGGCGGGCTGTTGCGGATTTACGATTCGATCAGCGAGAACGGCACGCGGCTGGCCGACGTGATCAGCGGCTTCAAGGATGTCGAGGAAGCCACTCCTCCGCTACCGGACGAGGAGATACTGCTCGTCGCGGACGATCCTGACGCGGTGGTAGGCGAGGACGAAGTGGTGGTGGTTCCCGACGAGGACGACGAAGACGGCGCGCAGACCGTGGTGGAAAACGGACCCGATCCGGAGGAGACCGCCCGTCGCTTCTCGGATCTGCGCGCGCTGTACGAACAAACCCTGGCCAGCGTGGACGAACTCGGTCTCCCGCATCCTCAGACCCAGGCCCTGCGTCAGCAGCTCGGCGAGCGTTTTCTGCAATTCCGGCTGGTGCCCAAAACCCTGGATTTGCTGATCGCCAACCTGCATGAAATCGCCGAGCGCATCCGCACTCACGAAAAGGAAGTGATGACCATCTGCGTCAACAAGGCGCAAATGCCGCGCAAGACGTTCATCACCTCGTTTCCCCAGAACGAAACCCGGCTGGACTGGGTGGACGAGCAGATTCAGGCCGGCAAGAAATACTCGACCGCGCTGGTGGATCACCGCGAAGAGGTGTTGGCGGCGCAGCGGCGGCTCCAGGCCATCGAACGGGAAGCGCGGCTGTCGATCCACGAAATCAAGGACATCAACCGCCACATGTCTATCGGCGAAGCCAAGGCCCGTCGCGCCAAGAAAGAAATGGTCGAGGCCAACCTGCGGCTGGTGATCTCCATCGCCAAGAAGTACACCAACCGGGGCCTGCAGTTCCTGGATTTGATCCAGGAGGGCAACATCGGCCTGATGAAAGCGGTGGACAAGTTTGAATACCGGCGCGGTTACAAGTTCTCGACCTATGCCACCTGGTGGATTCGGCAGGCCATCACGCGATCCATCGCCGACCAGGCCCGAACCATCCGCATTCCGGTGCACATGATCGAGACTATCAACAAGCTGAACCGGATTTCCCGACAGATGTTGCAGGAGATGGGCCGGGAACCGACGCCGGAAGAACTGGCCAAGCGCATGGAAATGCCGGAGGACAAGGTCCGCAAGGTGCTGAAGATCGCCAAGGAGCCGATTTCGATGGAAACACCCATCGGCGACGACGAGGATTCGCATTTGGGCGATTTCATCGAGGATCTGAGCGTGTTGTCGCCGGTGGAAGCCGCCACCGTCGAAGGCTTGCGCGAGGCGACCCGCGAGGTGTTGGCGACGCTCACCCCGCGCGAAGCGAAGGTGTTGCGGATGCGGTTCGGTATCGACATGTCCACCGACCACACGCTGGAGGAGGTCGGCAAGCAGTTCGACGTGACCCGCGAGCGTATCCGGCAGATCGAAGCCAAGGCGTTGCGCAAGCTGCGGCATCCGAATCGCTCCGAGCAATTGCGCAGTTTCCTGGATCTGGAATGACGCCGGCTGGCATGAGAGCGGGATGGCGGATAAAATCCTGGCTGTGCGGGGCCCTTAGCTCAACGGTCAGAGCAGGGGACTCATAATCCCTTGGTTGTAGGTTCGAGTCCTACAGGGCCCACCAGATAAAATAAGGGGTTAGGCGAAAGCCTAGCCCCTTTCTCTTTGCCCGTTGTCCACTGGTTGTCCACTGCTTGAAAAGCACCGACGATTGACCTTGAGGGAGCGCCGGCATAGGCCGCACACGTCGCCCTCGTTCAGTTCGATTCCATCATCCCGCGCCAACCGCCTGGTCGGAGCGTGATACGTCGCCGCCACCCGCGAACCTTTGCAGTCGTAGGTTCCGGCATAGCAGGTACACGCGGGCGTCATGACGTGCCATTTCCGGGGTCCGAACGCCAGCACCACCGCCACTACGTCACCATCATCAACAACACCGCTCATAAGTTTCTTCCTCTCTAGGGTCTGAAATTCCGTAACTTCCGTATCCGTAACCGATTCCGTAACCGCATCGTCGGGGGTTATCTCCCGAACCAAGAGCCGGTTACGGAATTGAAGGTTCCGGTTACGGAATTGAAAGCGAATCCGTAACCGGACGGTGCGCGCAACCGATTGAATGGAAGCGCCTTTTTTTACGGTTACGGAAGTTACGGAAGTTACGGATTCTCAATACCTAGAGAGTTCTAACTTTTTAGAGCAGTTGCATGAAACACGAGTACCCGCTCGGGTTTGCCGAGAATCTTCACCGTTCGCGTCGTCTCCTGTCCGTTCCCGGTCCAGTTCCCGGACAGCAACCAGCCGCGTTGCTGGCACTGGCGCCACAAGGCGCAGGGCCGAATGTTCAAGCCGGTGTCGCCCTTGCGCAGCGACTCGTTCACCGCCTCCAAGGTCGGAGCGGACAACAGGTAAAGCTCCCCCTTGGCCTCGTTGTGCCAGCCGATCCGGGGACCGCGCAAGGGTTCATCGGCGAACGCCTTACCTCCATCCGCCTCTAGGGGTTCCACATGGGCCGCGCCACTGGCCAGCAATTCCGCCAGCGCCCGCCGGAATCGGTCTGCGGGCTGGCTTTCGAGCACATGTTGAGAGTGCCGCCGCGCCCTGTTCGGACTTGTCCGGTTCGCCCTGGGGGATTGGCGCCGGTTCGTCCTGGGGCGCTTTCCACCCGTCCGGCTTGGGAATGTCGAGCGCCGCTGGCGTTGCGAGCAAGGCCAGATAATCCGCGCGCCGGATGAGGCAGTTATCGCCGTTAAAGTCCGTATCGTCGAATATCGCATGAGAGCCCTTCCAAACGCCGCGAACGATACGCGTTCCCTCGTGTGGGTTGCACCGCTCCCATTGTTCGCCAAGCGCAATTGGACGAAGGTTCATGATGGAGTCACGATTCCTTGCGAGAATGCGCATGGAGAGCGGCTGTGGATTAGGACGGCTCACGCGGGCATACCGGCCATCTGGGTCGCCATAAGCCGCCAGCACACGCCCATCCCGGAGGAACACCTCGTGCCCGGTCGTCATCTGGGTCGCCATAAGCCGCCAGCACCCCGGTCTTGATGGCTTCGAGCAGGAAATCAGTCAACCGCGCCCATTTCTTCCGGTCATCGTCGCCGGGATAGGTCAACAGCCCGATTTCAAAAACGGATAGCTCATCCTGTAGGCCAAGCTTCGCCCGCTCCAAAGGCGAAAGCGCATCCGCGAGCGCCGGAACATCCGGTATACTCGAATCCGTCATCAAGCATTTTCCAAGGCCGATATGACAAGGGGACGGTTTCTGTTCCACCAGGGCCGCCCCAACTCGTTTCTATGCCGCCGTTTCTTTTCCCCTTCACCTTCCCCGCCGCGCGCCCTGTAGGCCGTCTACGGGCCGCATGACGCCACCGTCAAGCGGCTTGTCGCCGGTACTGACGAACGTCCAAGCGCACGCCCGGTTGCAAGGTCTGTTCGGTCAACTCCAGCAACCGCGCGGATACCGCGTCGTCGAAGTACCGCTCCCCGCAGTTGTCGCACACCAGGGCGGGAACGCCTTCCACCACCAGCAACGCGCCTTGCCGGTCCACTGTCACCGATACCGGTCGGGGTTGCAGGTCGCCGGTTTTGCAAATCACGCATTTCATGGCCGCTTCCTCTTGAAATCGGGCTCCCACAGGGCGGGCTCCGGGCGGTAGACCGTGATGATGATTTCAGTATCGTTGCCGGCTGGCGCCGCCACCACATGCAGGGGTTGACCTTCAATCCAGTGCAGCAACAAGCGGCTGGGATACGGCGTGTCTTCCGGGTAATGGCGGATGACTTCGCCCTGTTCCAGCGCCACCTTCACATCTTGATGGCTTATCCCGCGTTCGGCCATGCGCAACAAGGCGTGTTCCCGAAAAATCAGGGTCTTCACGGCGTCGCCACTCCGTTTACGTCTTGCCGGTTCAGCCGAATATCGCGGAATTCATCCGCTCCACCACGCCGACCTTGTGCGACTCGGAAAGATGGGCGTATCGCTTCACCATCGCAAGGGTTTTGTGCCCCAGCACGTCCGCGATTTCGTTCAGGCTGGCGCCGTTCATAGCGAGATAGGACGCCGCCGAATGGCGCAAGTCGTGAAACCGAAAATCTTCGATGCCCGCCTGTTTCATGGCTTTCTCCCATGGCTGGCGCAAGTCCATCGGCTTGTTGGGATGAACGCCGGGCCACAGCAGCGGGGTATCCAGACGGCGCCGGGTGCGGGCGTGTTCTTTCAACAGTTCGAGCGCCTTGCCCGCGAGGGGCACACCGCGCATGGTTCCGTTCTTCGTTTCGCGCAAGGTCAACCAGCCGCGCGCCAGGTCTACATCGCGCCATTCCAGGCTCATGATTTCGCCCGCGCGCATCCCGGTAGACAGAGCCAACACCACCACGGGGAGCAGGTAGGGATTCGCGCTGGCTTCGCAAGCGGAGAGCAGGGCCGCCCGTTCCTGTTCGGACAGGAATCGAACGCGCCCGTACGGTTCGCTGGGCTTGGCGACTTTCCGCATGGGCGAGTCATCGAGCCACTGATATTCCTTGACGCCCATCGTCAGGCAGTGCGACAGGGCCGCCAGATACCGCACCACCGTTGCGGGGGCGCGAGGCGTATCGCCGGGATGACCGGACGCCAGCTTGTCCCGATATTCGGCGATAAGCGGCGGGGTCAGATCGGATAGGGCGCGAACTCCAAGCTGGTTTTTCCACCACCTCAGTTGGCGTTCCGTGTGGATGGCGTCTCGCTTGCGGGGGAGCACGTCTTTGGCGTAGCGGTCGATGAGTTCCGCCAAGGTGTGCCGTTTGGCTTCCGAAGTCTTGAAGTGCCGCCCCTCCTTAATCGCCGCTTCCGTCTGTTGCCCCCAGCGCCGCGCATCCGTGAGCCGGTCGAAGCTGGCGGTCTGAACCGGATAGCTCTTCATCCGAACGCGGACACGATAAGTCACCTTGCCATCGTTCGCCGTGTGCTTGTTGACGCTCGCCATCGCCGTTCCTTTAAGGTTCAGTTTATAATGAAAATTTACGGTAATCAGCGATAAATAACAACAGGGGATTTAATATCCGATGCTTTCGTGAATAATAATATTTAAAATCAATATATTAAAATAAAGTGAGTGATTTATTGTCCACAAAATGTCCATCGCTGGAAAAATCCACCCAATTGAACGCTGATTTTTGCAGATTTTTGAGGTCGGCTTGGCGAGGTTGCGCCAGGGTGATGAAGCGGGGCGGTCGGAACCTGAACGGGAAAGGAGTTGGCTGGAATCGAGCGGGGGAAAGTCGCACCGTTGTCCACTGATTGTCCACTCACCAGCAAAAAACAGCGTTATTTTGAGTTATCGTCAGTTGTCGTCATTTACAATATACTGATAAATATTGAAAATATTACGATAAATCAACGAGGTTTTTGGCGCTTTTTGGGACTCATAATCCTTTGATTGTAGGTTCGAGTCCTACAGGGCCCACTATAAAATCAAAGCCTTGGCGCATCAAACGGCCGGGCTTTTTTCATGTCTGCGTAATTCCTGCGTAACCCGTTCCTGCAAACGGTCCATCGCCGCCGCGATATGCTCCCCGGACTGGTGACTGTAGCGCGCCACCATCGCCAGTGTTCTATGTCCACTGATCCGTTGTAAGGTCGAAAGATCGACGCCGGTACGCCGTCGGGCGGTCGATCACCCTCACCGGTACGGCGCCGGGTCAGGTCGGCGACTATCGCACCACCTATCCCGTGGTGACCGTGGAGCGCCACCGGCTCTGGCCGGAGCGCCGCGCGCCCGAGGTGCTCTACGTGCCCGATCCCTTTTGGTACGGCCCCGGCTATCCGTGGGGTTATCGGCGGGGACTGTTTTGGTAGCGGCGCCGCGGCCTTCACTGCCGATAGCACGCGGATCGCGCCAAGCAAGCTGAAACCGGTGGTTGGCGAACAGCAGTCATGCGATGTATATTGATAACATTCATATATACATTCACAGGGGGCCGCCATGTCGCTGCAAATTGCCAATCCGGCCGTCGTCGGCAAAATCGAACGGCTGGCCCGAGCCACGGGGCTGACCAAGACCGCCGCCGTCGAGCGGGCCGTCGACCGGCTGCTGCGCGAAACAGAGGGCCGGTTGGAGCCCGCCGAACGGCTTATCGCCCTGCTGACGCAGCTTGACCGCATTCCCGACCGCGCGGACGGCTATAACCCGCTGGAGTGGGACGATCTGGGTCTGCCGAAATGATCGTCGTCGACACTTCGGCGCTGGTCGCCATCGCCTTCGCGGAACCCGAGCGTGAGGAGTTCGTCGGCATCATCCAGCGGTCGGAACGCGCCTTGATCAGCACGGTCGCGGTGCTGGAAACGCGCATGGTGGTGCACGGGCGGCGCGGCCAGCGCGCGGTGGTGCTGCTGGACGATGTGTTGCGGCTGCCACCATTCGAGTTTGTCCCGCCGGGTGAGGCCGAACTGAACGCCGCCTATGCCGCCTTCGTCGCCTACGGCAAGGGCAGCGGACATCCGGCGGGGCTGAACTTCGGTGATCTTTTCAGTTACGCGCTGGCTAAGGTGAGAGGCTTACCGCTGCTGTTCAAGGGCGAAGATTTTTCGCGGACCGACCTCGCTCAGGCTTGGCGGCCTTGAGCGTCCGCCCGCAGCCGAGCGGAGTCCGGCCCAGCAGGTCCATCCGCAAGCGTTCGACCAAACGGCGGTCGGCGGGCGGCAAGGTGGACGGCAAGACCGGCGGCCAGTCGGGATCGGTGTCCCGAAACAGTTGGCCGCGCAGCCAGCGGGCCTTTTGCGCTTCCAGGCCGTCGCCTTCCTCCGTGACGGCCGCCATCAGGGCGCGGCGCAACCGCTCCGGCCACTGGGACCAGGGCGTGGCCGTCCTGAGCAGTTCCGCCACCCGCGCCGAATCGCGGCCCTCCACTTCTAGGGCGGCTTCGATGGCGGCGCGGCACGCGTCTTAATCTCTTCTTCATCAGGGCAATGTTTTAGAGCCATCCGCTGATCGATGCTATCGAGATTGGTCGCTTGTCTTAATCCCTTCTTCATCAGGGCAATGTTTTAGAGGTTCGCAATCGTGCTGCACGAATGCGGCCACGCGCTGGTCTTAATCCCTTCTTCATCAGGGCAATGTTTTAGAGTCAAACTCATGGTGTGGTTTGCCCGGCCGGTGGGTCTTAATCCCTTCTTCATCAGGGCAATGTTTTAGAGACCAGTCCCCTTCCCGTTGTCCGAGTGGCCCATTGGTCTTAATCCCTTCTTCATCAGGGCAATGTTTTAGAGCCCCAGAACCTGACCAGTAACCGACCTGCAAGGAGGGCGTCTTAATCCCTTCTTCATCAGGGCAATGTTTTAGAGGCTTTAAAGGATGGCCGCCATGAACGCCACTCGCGTCTTAATCCCTTCTTCATCAGGGCAATGTTTTAGAGGGCGGGATGGGACATCGAGTACGTTGACCTTGACTTGTCTTAATCCCTTCTTCATCAGGGCAATGTTTTAGAGGCCCCCCCCAGCGAGCATCCGTGCCGGGCGCAGAAGTCTTAATCCCTTCTTCATCAGGGCAATGTTTTAGAGCGACTGCGCGTGCTGGCTGCAAGCGGGCGAGACGTCTTAATCCCTTCTTCATCAGGGCAAGTTTCTGTCTCTTATACACATCT
>DGFE01000144.1 GCA_002391525.1 Competibacteraceae bacterium UBA3908 | reverse complement strand
AAAGCCTTTTATGCCGCCATATGGCAAACCATCGCGCGGGAAGGCGCCTGGCAGGGTGAATTCTGGAATCGGCACAAGGACGGCGGGCTCTACGTGGTGCTGGAGACCATCAGCGAGGTACGGGACGCGGCGGACCGGCTTGCCTACTACGTGGGCATCGCCACCGACATCACCCACCAGAAGGAAGCCGAGCAGCGCATCGAGCGTCTGGCTTATTACGATGCCCTGACCGACCTGCCGAACCGGGCGCTGCTGGCCCAGCGGGCGGAACTGGCGCTGGCGCTGGCGGCGCGCCGGGACGAGGAACTGGCGGTGCTGTTTCTCGATCTGGACCGCTTCAAGGACGTCAACGATTCCCTGGGCCACGCCGAAGGCGACGCCTTGCTGGTGCAGGTGGCGGCGCGGCTCAAGGAATCGACGCGGGAGGCGGACACGGTTTGCCGGCTGGGGGGCGACGAGTTCGTGCTGTTGCTGCCGGAGACGGGCCAGACCGGCGCGTTGCGGCTGGCCGACAAGCTGCTGGCCGCCTTCCGCCAGCCGTTTACCGTGGCCGGCCACAGCTTGCGGGCGACCTTGTCCATCGGCATCGCCCTCTATCCGCACGACGGCGCAACCTTCACCGATTTGCTGAAGAATGCCGACGCCGCCCTGTACCGGGCCAAGCAGGACGGCCGCAACACCCGGGCGTTCTACGCCCGTGAGATGAACGTCGCCACGTTCGAGCGGCTGGTGCTGGAATCCGAGCTGCGCAGAGCCATCGAGGTGGGCCAGCTTCGCGCCTATTTTCAGCCCAAGGTGCGCCTGGCCGACGGCTGGCCAGCCGGCGCCGAAGCGCTGGTGCGCTGGCTGCACCCCGATCACGGCCTGATTCCGCCGGGCCGCTTCATTCCGGTCGCGGAAGCCAGCGACCTCATCGTCGCCCTCGGCGACTGGATGCTGGAAGCGGTCTGCCGGCAACTCGTGGTCTGGCGCGGGGCCGGGCTGCCGCCGCTGACCGTCGCGGTCAACCTGACCGCCCGCCATTTTCGCGATCCGGGCTTCATCGGGCGCCTTGAAAATCTGCTGGCGGCTCACGGTCTCGCCCCCCAGGTTCTGGAACTGGAACTGACCGAATCCAGCCTCCTGGAAGCCGGCGCGCAAACGGCGGAAACGCTGCTGGCGCTCCGGCGACTGGGCGTGGGGCTGGCCATCGACGATTTCGGCACCGGTTATTCGAGCCTGAGCTATCTCAAGCGCCTGCCGATCACCGCGCTGAAGATCGACCAGAGCTTCGTACGCGACCTGGTGATCGATCCCGATGACCGCATCCTCGCCGCCACCATCGTCGCCCTCAGCCACAGTCTGGGACTGAAGGTCGTGGCCGAGGGGGTGGAGACGGAGGATCAGCGGCGCATCCTGCTCGAACAGGGCTGCGATCTGGCCCAGGGCTATCTGTTCGGCCCTCCGATGCCGGCGGAGCCATTCGCCGAATGGCTCGACGCCCGGGGCGCGTCATCTGGAACCTTGGCCGGCGTAACGCTCTAGTTCCGATTGTCCGGTTCCGATTCCCATCGCTGGAAAGCGGCCGGTCACGCCGCGTTCGTCACGGGCGCCAGAACGGTTTGCTGCCTTCCTGGAGCGCATCGACGCGGCTGATGCCGATGTCCTTCAGCATGGTATCGTCGAGGCGCAGCAGGGCGCGGCGCTGGCGATGGATCGCGTACCAGCCGCGCAGCCGGGCAAACGCGACGGTGAGCAAGGCGCGAATGCCGAGGCGGTGCTCGGCGGGGAGTTTCAGGCATAGAGTGGCGTCGCGAAACATGACCTTATCCTCCAATCGTGATCCGCGACGGAGTATGACGAACGGTTATTTATTTATCCAACGAATAAGTTTGATATGATCAATCATTATCACTTATGAATCGGGGGCTTCCCGTGTCCGTCCAGCTCGATCCGGATTTATTGCGCACCTTCGTCGCCATCGTCGACGCCGGCGGTTTCACGCCGGCCGCGAAACAGGTCCATCGCACCCAATCGGCGGTGTCCATGCAGGTACGGCGGCTGGAAGAAGCGTTGGGCCGGGCGTTGTTCCAGCGCGACGGTCGCGGCGTGCAGCTCTCGCCGGACGGAGAGGCCCTGCTCGGTTACGCGCGCCGGCTGCTGAAGCTGCACGACGAGACCGTCGCCGCGTTGACCCGACCCGATCTGGCCGGATTGGTGCGCATCGGCACGCCGGACGACTATGTCGACCGCTTCCTGCCCGAAATCCTGGTGCGCTTCGCGCGCGCCTTCCCGCGTGTGCAGGTGGAAGTCAACTGCGAGCCCAGCGTGAACTTGCGGCGGATGCTGGCCGAAGACCGGCTCGATCTGGCGCTGATCACCTGTACGCCGGGCGCGGAAACCGGCGAGGTGGTGCGCCGCGAACCGACCGTGTGGGCCACCGCCGAACGCCATCTCGCCCACGAGCACGAACCGCTGCCGCTGGCGTTGTTTCAGTCCGGCTGCCCCTTTCGCGACTGGGCGCTCGCTGGCCTGAGCGGCTTGGGGCGTCCGTATCGGATCGCCTACACCAGCGCCAGCATCAGCGGCATCCTGGCCGCGGTGACGGCTGGCCTGGCGGTGACCGTGCTCTGCCGCAGCGTGCTGCCGGCCGGCGTGCGTCCGCTCGGCGTCGAGGAGGGTTTTCCGCCGCTGCCGTCGGCGAGCATCACGCTGCATCGAGGCGGCGCGGTTTCGGCGGTGGCGGAGTGCCTGGCCGGTTACATTCGCGAGGGGTTTGGCGCGGACGCGCCGCCGGTCTCCGTCCCCGCCGTTGGCCGCGTCGCGGTGGCGGCCTGATCCCGGGCGATGCCTGGAGAAAAAATTTTACGGTCGAGAGCCTTTGTAACGACAGCGTTGTCTACTTTAGGGATCGCTAAGCCGTCCGGTACAGTGAAATCATGGCCAAAAAGATCATCCTCAGCCTCGTCATCGTGCTGGTTTTGGTGGGACTGCTCGCCGGCGTCAAGGGATTGCAGTTCCAGACGATGTTCGCGCAAGGCGCCAGCTTCGCGCCGTCGCCGGAGACGGTCACCACCGCCACGGTGAGACGGGAGGACTGGCAGCCCACCCTGACCGCCGTCGGCTCGGTCGCTGCCGTCCAGGGCGTCATGCTCGGCGCCGAGATGTCGGGCGCGGTCAAGAGCATCGCGTTCGAGTCGGGCGCGACCGTGCGGGCGGGAGATCTGCTGGTGGAACTCGACACCGCCGTCGAACAGGCCCAACTGCGTTCGGCCATGGCCAGCGCCGATCTGGCCCGCCTCAATCTGGAGCGCGCCCGCGATCTGCGCGGCAAGAACATGGTTTCCCAGGCCGATCTCGACAGCGCCGAAGCCCAGTTCAAACAAGCAGTCGCTCAGGTGGACAACATCCGGGCGGTCATCGGCAAGAAGACGATCCGCGCCCCCTTCGCCGGCCGGACGGGCATCCGGCAGGTCAACGTCGGCCAGTTCCTCGACAACGGCGCGGCCATCGTCACCCTCCAGTCGCTCGATCCCGTGTACGTGGACTTCGCGCTGCCCCAACAGGATCTCGCCCAGCTCAGCGTCGGGATGACCGTGCGCGTCACCACCGATGCCTTTCCCGACCAGAGCTTCGAGGGCAAGCTCACCGCCATCAACCCGGAAGTCGACGCGGTGACCCGCAACGTTCGCTTGCAGGCCACGCTGGCCAATCCCGCCGGTCGCCTGCGCGCCGGCATGTACGTCAACGTCGAGGCCGTGCTGCCCGAAACAGAGCGGGTGCTGATGATTCCCGCCACGGCGGTGCTGTACGCGCCCTATGGCGATTCGGTGTTCGTGGTCGAGGACAAGAGGGACGAGAAGACCGGCGCGACCGGCAAGGTGCTGAACCAGCGGTTCGTGCGGCTCGGCAAGACGCGCGGCGATTTCGTGGTGGTGACCGCGGGCCTCGAAGTCGATCAAACCGTCGTCACCACCGGGGTGTTCAAGCTCCGCAACGGCATGAGCGTGGTGGTCGACAACAAGCTGGCTCCATCGTTTCAGCTCGCACCCAAACCGGCGAATTCGTAGGCCGGTGCGATGAAATCCTTCACCGACCTGTTCATCAGCCGGCCCGTGCTGGCGATTGTGGTCAACCTGGTGATCATCATCGCCGGCCTTCAGGCCATGTTCACCCTCAACGTGCGGCAGTATCCGCGCAGCGACAACGCCAGCGTCACGGTCACCACCGTCTACGTCGGCGCCAGCGCCGAGCTGGTGCGCGGATTCATCACCACTCCGCTGGAGCGCGCCATCGCGGCGGCGGACGGCATCGACTATCTGGAGTCGCAAAGCGCCCAGGGCCTTTCCACCATCCGCGCCCGCCTCAGACTGAACTACGACGCGACCAAGGCCCTGGCCGAAATCGGCTCCAAGGTCGATCAGGTGCGCGGCGATTTGCCGCCCGAGGCCGAGGTGCCGGTGCTCAACATCGAGTCGGCCGACAGCGAATTCGCCTCGGCCTACCTCAGTTTTTCCTCGGATGTCCTCCAGCAGAACGAAATCACCGACTATCTGGTGCGGGTGGTGCAGCCGCGGCTCTCGGCCGTCGAGGGCGTGCAGCGCGCCGAGATTCTGGGTGCCCGCACCTTCGCCATGCGCATCTGGCTCAAGCCCGAAAAGCTGGCCGCGCTCAACGTCAGCCCGGTGCAGATTCGCCAGGCGTTGGCCGCCAACAACTATCTGGCCGCCATCGGTCGCACCCGGGGCTCGCTGATTCAGGTCAACCTCACCGCCAACACCGATCTGCGCTCGGTCGAGGAATTCAGGAATCTGGTGATCCGCCAGCAGGACGGCGCGCTGGTGCGGTTGGCGGATGTTGCGGACGTGGTGCTCGGCGCCGAGGACTACGACGCCGAAGTGCGTTTTTCGGGACGGACCGCCGTGTTCATGGGCATCTTTCCGCTGCCCAACGCCAACGCCATCGACGTGATCAAGCGCATCCGCGCCGAGATGGCGCTGGTCCAGAAAGAATTGCCGACCGGTTTGGAGGCGCAGGTCGCCTACGACGCCACCGACTACATCAACAACGCCATCCAGGAAGTCGTCACCACTCTGGGCGAGACGCTGCTCATCGTCGTGGTGATCATTTTCCTGTTCCTGGGCTCCCTGCGGTCGGTGCTGGTGCCGGTCATCGCCATTCCGATTTCGCTGATCGGCGGCATTTTCCTGATGCAGGTCTTCGGCTTCACGATCAACCTGCTCACCCTGCTGGCCATCGTGCTGTCGGTCGG
Organism: Competibacteraceae bacterium UBA3908; assembly: GCA_002391525.1. Taxonomy (GTDB): domain Bacteria; phylum Pseudomonadota; class Gammaproteobacteria; order Competibacterales; family Competibacteraceae; genus Competibacter_A. Next base: position 6,440 of record DGFE01000144.1, on the reverse strand, counting down.
TCTGGTGGTGGACGATGCCATCGTGGTGGTCGAGAACGTCGAGCGCCATCTGCGGGAAGGCCGGACGCCCTTCGACGCCGCCATTCTCGGCGCCCGCGAGTTGATCGGTCCGATCATCGCCATGACGGTCACGCTGATCGCGGTCTATACCCCCATCGGCCTGCAAGGCGGGCTGACCGGCTCGCTGTTTCGCGAATTCGCCTTTACCCTGGCCGGCGCGGTGACCATTTCCGGCGTGGTGGCGCTCACCCTGTCGCCGATGATGGCATCCAAACTACTCATCGCGGGGGACGAACGGCACTGGTTGCCGGTCCACATCAATGCCGTTTTCGAGCGATTCAAAGGCTGGTACGGCCGGGTGCTCGACAGCGCCCTGAACGCGCGCGCGCCGGTCTACCTGATGTGGGGCGCGCTGTCGGTGCTGGTGGTGCCGATGTGGATGTTCTCGGCGGAGGAACTGGCGCCCAGCGAGGATCAGGGCGTGATCTTCGGCATCGTCGATGCCTCGGCCAACGCCACGCTCGATCAGACCAGCGCGTTTGCCGCCGCCGCCAACGACGTGTTCCAGGGCGTGCCCGAAACCCAGTTCACGTTTCAGATCACGTTTCCCACCTCGGGATTCGGCGGCATGGTGGTCAAGCCCTGGGACGAGCGCGACCGCACCGTTTTTCAGATTCTGCCCGAGGTCCAGCGGGGGTTGCAGGGCATTCCCGGCATCCAGATGTTTCCGGTCACGCCGCCCGCCTTGCCCGGCGGCGGCCAGTTCCCGGTGGAGTTCATCATCGCCTCGACCGCCGATACCCGGGAAATTCTGGAAATCGCCCGGCAGGTTCAGACCAAGGCGATGCAGAGCGGGATGTTCGCTTTCCCGCCCATCATCGACGTCAAGATCGACCAACCCCAGACCGAGATTGTCGTCGACCGGGACAAGGTCGCCGCGCTCGGACTCAATCTCCAACAGGTCGGCGCGGACCTCACCGCCGCCGTGGGCGGCAATTTCGTCAACCGTTTCAACATCGCCGGCCGCAGCTACAAGGTCATTCCGCAGGTGGAACGGGTCGGTCGCCTCAATCCCGAGCAACTGGAAAACATTTACGTGACCGGACCGAACGGGCAACTGATGCCGCTCGGCACCGTCGCCTCCCTGCGCCACAGCACCGAGCCGCGCTCGCTCAACCGGTTCCAGCAGCTCAACGCGGTCAAGATCAGCGGGGTGGCGATCCAGCCGCTCGACCAGGCGTTGCGGTTTCTGGAGAACGAGGCCGCGAAATTGATGCCGCTGGGCTACGTGATCGATTACACCGGCGAGTCGCGCCAACTGCGGCTGGAAGGCGGCGGCAAGTTCTTCGCGACCATGGGGTTCGCCATCATCATGATCTTTCTGGTGCTGGCGGCGCAGTTCAACAGTTTCCGCGATCCCTTCATCATCCTGCTCGGCTCGGTGCCGCTGGCGATGTTCGGCGCGCTGCTGTTCACTTTTCTGAAGATGCCGAATCCGCAGATTCCGTTCCCGCTCACCGAGGGCTGGACCACCACGCTGAACATTTATTCCAAGGTCGGGCTGGTCACGCTGATGGGCCTGATCGCCAAGAACGGCATTCTGATCGTGGAATTCGCCAACAAGCTGCAAATCGACGGACGCGCCAAGCTGGAAGCGGTGCGCGAGGCGGCCTTGATTCGGCTGCGGCCGATCCTGATGACCACCGCCGCCACCATCGCCGGCCACCTGCCGCTGACGCTGGTGACCGGGGCCGGCGCCGCCGCCCGCAATTCCATCGGTCTGGTGCTGGTCGGCGGTATTTCGGTCGGCACCTTGTTCACGCTCGTCTTCGTGCCGACGCTCTACATGCTGATCGCCAGGGACCACGCCCACGACCGGGATGCCGAACAGGCCGCGGCGGCGGCTCATGCCTGAAGAGGACGGGAGAATTCGCCGCGCTTGCGGTTTGTTCCCGCGACTCAATTGCCGGTGCCGGCGCGCGGGCGGGGCGCGGCGGGCTCCAGCCGGGCGATGATCCCGTCGCTGGAGTCGGTCAGCAGATAAAGATAGCCGTCGGGTCCAGCGCGCACGTCGCGGATGCGGCCCAACTCGCCTTGTAACAAACGTTCCTCCTTGACCAGCTTCTCGCCGTCGAAGCGCAGCCGCACCAGCATTTGTCCCCGCAGAGCGCCCACGAACAGGTCGCCGCGCCAGCGGGGGAAACGGCCGCCCTGGTAAAAGGCCATGCCCGACGGCGCAATCGACGGTACCCAGACGTGGAGCGGTTGCTCCATGCCCGGCTTGTGGGTGCCCTCGCCGATTTTGGTGCCGATCACGTATTCGACGCCGTAAGTGATGACCGGCCAGCCGTAGTTGCGGCCGACGCGGATCACGTTGACCTCGTCGCCGCCCTGGGGGCCATGCTCGTGCGCCCAGAGTTCGCCGGTGGTCGGATGCAGCGCCGCGCCCTGGACGTTGCGATTGCCGAGCGTGTAGATTTCCGGACGCGCATCGGCCCGGTTCACGAACGGGTTGTCCACCGGTATCCGTCCGTCGTCGTGCAGCCGCACGATCTTCCCCGCCAGATCGTCCATTTTCTGCGCCCGCTCCTGTTCGCCCCGGTCGCCCAGCGTGATGTAGAGATAACCCTGCCGGTCGAACACCAGCCGCGAGCCGAAATGCCGCCCGCCACCCGATTTGGGTTGCTGGCGAAACAGTACTTCCACGTTCTCCAGCCGATGATCCACCAGCCGGCCGCGCGCCACTTCGGTGCCGACGCCGCCTTCGCCCCGCGCGGCGTAGGACAGATAGATCAGGCCGTTCTCGGTGAAACGCGGATGCAACGCCACGTCGAGCAGTCCGCCCTGGCCGTATGCGGCTGTCGGCGGCAGACCCGTTATCGGGCGAGGGTCCAGCGTGCCATCGGCGGCGACCAGGCGCAGCCGGCCCGGGCGCTCGGTTACCAGCCGGCGGCCATCGGGCAGGAACGCCAGCCCCCACGGATATTCCAGTCCCCGGGTTACCGTCGCCACGCGAAAGGCGTGTTCCTCGCTGGAAAGGACCGGTTCGGCGGCGTGGCCGGCTCCCAAGACGACGGCCAGGGTGATAATTGCGAAAAATCGGGCAAGCGTCATGGAAACATCTCCTGGGGGATGGCGGTATGATGAGTACGCAAAGGCATCATTCAATTGACAACAGAAGCTTGTTCATCTACTCAAAACACAAGTAAGCATTATATTTTGTCTAATGTAATTTACTGACCTGGCGCTAAGGTAAGGGAAGAGCCATGCGTATCCTCCTCGTCGATGACCACACCTTGTTCCGTGAAGCGCTCTTGCATGTGCTCAGACAGTTCGACAGCACGGCCGTGGTGATCGAGGCATCGACCGCCCGGGAAGCGATTCGGCTGGCTGCTCATTATCACGATCTGGATCTGATTTTACTGGACTTGACTTTGCCGGGTTTGAACGGCCTGACCGCCCTGCCCGAACTCCACGCGCTGCGACCCGCCGTGCCGCTGGTCATCCTGTCCGCCTCGGAGGATTCCACCGCGGTTCGGCAGGCGTTGGACGGGGGTGCGGTGGGCTATATTCCGAAGTCGTCCAGCAGCCACGAGATGATCGCGGCCTTGCACTTGGTGCTGGCGGGCGAGGTGTACGTGCCGCCCGCCCTGCTGGCGGCGCTGGAAGCGCTTGACGACGTTCCGATTCCCGTGGCCACGGCATCGGCGGAGGAGGGAAATGGCGAGGGACTGACGCCCCGGCAGGTGGAGGTGCTGCGCCTGATGGCGCAAGGTCTGTCCAACAAGGGAATCTGCAAGCGTTTGAATCTGGCGGAAGGCACGGTGAAATTGCATGTGACCGCCATCCTGCGGGCGTTGAATACCTGCAATCGCACCCAGGCGGTGATCAAAGCCACACGGCGGGGCCTGATACCCGCCGCCAGCCAGGAGAATTAATTCAGCGGCTCGCGTTCGTTTACGCGGATCAGGTGGCGCACGACGCTGCGCAGTTTGGCCGGTTGGACCGGTTTGTGCAGCAGGGGATAACCGCTGGCTTCCGCCTCACGCAGATGATCGGGAGCGGTATCGCCGGTAATGACCAGGGTGGGTACGTAGCGGCGCAGGTTTTTTTGCAGAAGCGCCACCGCTTCCAGACCGGACAGTTCACCGCGCAACCGGTAATCCACGATCAGCAATTCGGGCGGCGGGGCGTTGGCTTTCAGCTTTTCCTGCGCTTCCTCCAGCGAGGCGGCCTTGATGACGACGCAACCCCACCGCTCCAGTAACCCATCCATCGCCTCCAGCACGGCGCTGTCGTCGTCCAGCACCAGAATTCGCCGACCCTGCAGCTCCCGGCCGGGGATCGTGGCCGGTGAGGGGAGGGCGCGATGCGTCGATTCCCGGGCGATGGGCAGGGTGACGGCAAAACAGGAACCCCGTCCCAGGCGCGAGCGGACCGTGATTTGATGCCCCAGCAAGGCGGCCAGTCGCTTGACGATGGCCAGGCCCAGGCCCAGCCCTTGATGGCGGTTCCGTTCGGGATTGCCCAACTGATGAAATTCCAGAAAGATGTCGTCCAACTGGTCCGCGGGAATGCCTATGCCGGTGTCGTGGACTTCGATCCGCAGTTTGTCGCCGCGGCGGCGGGCGCCGACCAGAACCCGGCCGTTGCGGGTGTAGCGCAGGGCGTTGGAAATCAGATTTCTCAGGATACGCTCCAGCATGGCGGGGTCGCTTTGCACGATGGCCCGACTGGAGCGGATTCGCAGGGCATTACCGGTTTCCCTGGCGGTGGGTTGATGCGGGGTTTCGGGCCGCTTGAACAGCCTGCGCTCCAGTAAAACGCCGAAGGGGTTTATCCCGTGGGATTGATACTCGGTCGCCAGCCGCTTGAATAGGTCGGCCACGGCCACGGGACCCACATGGGGGCGGATCACCCCCGCGTCCAGCTTGGAAATATCCAGCAGGGCATTGAGCATACTGTCGATGGCCTCGATGGAATCCTCGATCTGTTTGATCAGCGACTCGGTTTCGGTATTGCGGACGCGGTCGGCCAGGTTGGCGAAAAACAGACCCAGGGCATGGATGGGCTGGCGTAGATCGTGACTGGCGGTCGCCAGAAACCGGGTTTTCGCCGCATTGGCCCGCTCCGCTTCCTGAAGGGCCAGATCGAGCGCGTTTTCGCGGCGCTTGAGTTCGCTGATGTCGGTATAGGTCAGGACCCGGCTGCCGTCGGGCATGGCGCTTTGGCGGATTTCGATGACGGCGCCATCCGAGCGCCGATACTCCATTTGTCCCGATTGAGGCTGTGTCAACGGCGGGTCGGCGGCGTTCAGGATCGTATCGAGTCGCTGACCGTTTTGGATCTGGCGGTCGCCGAGACCGAGCAAATCCAGGAAATTCCGGTTCCACATCCGCAACCGGTTTTCCCGGTCGATCAGGCTGATGCCTTGCTGGATGTGCTGCAAGGTGGTCTCCAGCAAGGCCGATTTTTCTTCCGTCTCCCGCCGCAGGGTGGTGTTTTCAAAGCGCAGCCGCAGGGAATGGCTGAGCGTCCCGTAAACATTTCTGGTATAGAACAGGCTCGCCACCAGATTCAGGCTCACCAGCAAAGCGACCTCGGCGCCTAGTGCGCCTCCACGCAGCAGCAATACGGTGATCAGGGATAACAAGACCAGCACCGAGGCGAAATAGGCGGGTGGATAAGACACCACGGCCATCAATGCCTGAGCATTCAGTCCGGCCAGGATAACGGTGATAATGATCAGGGTCGTCGGCTGTCCGGGATCCAGGAACAGGATGGGAACGGCTCCCCAGGTCAGACCAAAAATCCACGATAAGGTAGCCGCCGCCGTTCCCCAATGGGCCGTTGTTTCCGAAGTTGACCGCCGCCGGTAGGCGTGCATCAGAAACCAGCGAGCCACCGTCAGCCCGTAGAGAACAACCAGCCAGGCCAGCAGCTTGTCGTGGGACGCCACGCCCCAGAGCATCAGGACGAGGATGGTGCCGGTGACGGTATGGACTATGATGGCGATGGGAACCGAGCGGAACAGCGTATCGATATGCTCGGCCTGAATTTCGGCATGGGCGACATGGTTGCTTGGGTTCATGGCGAGGCCGAGTCGTGCTGGACCGATAAAAAAGCCAAGGATAAATCCGGGTTGGGGATCGCAAAAGAGGCGGAATTTGTGCTGCTGTTATCGAGAACTGTCTTCACGTGGCTTGGGATAGGGCCTGTGATCCGTATCAGTCCGCTCCGGTCTGTCATCTCTCGGGTCCCGATCCTGTCTTCGATAGGAATTGAACTGGATAATAAAAGGAAAGGGACGATTGTCATCAATAGTCCGAGGCTGAGTTTCTCGAGCAAGCGAGTCAATTTGACCGACCCAATTTCTGATTTCACTCATTTTATTCGCAGGCACGGAGGTCATATCCCATACCTGTCTCTTATACACATCT
>DGFE01000088.1:1141-2651 GCA_002391525.1 Competibacteraceae bacterium UBA3908 | reverse complement strand
CGCTCCAGGCATTCGCGCACGATGACCGGACTCCAGGCGCCGGAAAACAGCTCGTGTCGCAGCCGGTATTGTTCCATGCGGAAAAATCCGCTATAGCAAATCGACTTGTCGAGGACTTCAAACCGATGGTTCATGGGATATTCCGCGCGGTGAAAAAGGATGGAAACGATGGACAGGCTCCCCGCTGATTGTAATCCAGGGCGGCGCACAGGGGGGGCATGATGCCGCGCGGGTCGATTCGATCTGGACCGGAACCCTGGCTCTGGCTCGTCATGGCGCTGACGCTGGCCGCCTGCTCGTCCGAATCCTCGCCCGAGGCCGAGGTCCGGGCGCTGGTCGCCCAGGCCCAGACCGCCGCCGAGCAGCGCAACGTGCGCGAGCTCCGCGCGCTGATCGCGGACGACTACGCCGATGCCCAGGGCCACGACCGCAAGGCGGTGGAAAACCTGATCCGGTTGCACGTCCTGCGCCATCGATCCGTGCACCTGTTCGTCCGCGTCGGCGACATCGAATTCCCCGAACCGGAACGCGCGCGGGTCAGCGTGGCGGCGGCGATGGCTGGCCGGCCAGTGGCCCATGCCGATGAACTGGTGGGACTGAGGGCCGACCTGTACCGCTTCGACCTCGATCTGGTCCGGCGCGGCGGCGAATGGCTGGTGCGGGGAGCCGCCTGGCAACCCGCCCGACTGGAAGACTTCTGGTAACCCCATCCATAAACCATGACGAGCAGCCCGAACCAGGCGGAACGCCGATTCGGAATCGGTTCGGAGCACCGCCGCGATCATGAACCGGCTTCGTCATCCTGCACGAGGACTCCTGCGTGAAACCCGAGCTTGCGAAAACGTTTCTGGCGTTGGGGCTGGCTGGCCTGCTGTATGCCTGCGGTGGCGGCGACGGCGACGACGACTCACCGCCGCCACCGCCACCCACCGTCCGGTACACCGTGAGCGGCGCGATTCAATCCGCATCCAACTCCGCCATCGACAGCGATGTCAACGACCCGGTGGCGCCTTACCGGGCCAACGACACCGCCGCCGACGCACAACCCGTCCCGAACCCGGTCACGCTGGGCGGTTATCTGAACCGATCCGGCTTCGGGCCGGAGGGACGCTCGCGCGCAGCCGGCGATACCACCGACATCTATCGGGTCAATCTGCTGAACGGGCAACAGATCACCCTGCTGATCGCCGGCGACGGCGTCAGCGAGGATCTGGATCTGGCGCTGGCCGATGCCGGCGGCAACCTGCTCGACGCCTCCACCGGCCAAGGCCGGGTGGAATCGCTGACCGTGGCCGCGGGCGGGGACTATCTGATCGCGGTGGGAGCGGTCAGGGGCGCGTCCAACTACGTGTTGACCATCGGCCAGTCGCCGGGAACCGCCGGCGCCGGACCGCGGCTGCGCGATGCGTTCGTGCCGGGCGAAGCCATCGTGCGCTTCCAGGAACACGCGACGGCGCGAACCACCGGCCTGCTGACGCAGGCGGAGGCGATGCGTCTGACCGCGCGCAGT
>DGFE01000088.1:0-1008 GCA_002391525.1 Competibacteraceae bacterium UBA3908 | reverse complement strand
CGCCGACGCGACCGCGCGCGAGAAGCTGAAAACCCTGTACCTGATCAAGTCGCTGAATCTCGACCCGGACGTGGCGACCGCCGCGCCGAACCATATCCGCCGGCCCCTGCTCGTTCCCACCGATCCGCTGTACTCGTACCAGTGGCACTATCCGCTGATCAATCTGCCGCAAGCCTGGGATCAGAGCACCGGCGCGAACGCCATCGTGGCGGTGATCGACACCGGCGTGGCGCTTGGCCATCCCGATCTGCAAGGGCAACTCACGTCGGGCTACGACTTCATCCGCAGTCCGGCCAACGCGGGCGACGGCGACGGCATCGATCCCGATCCCAACGATCCGGGCGACCGCTCCAACCCGGACGGCAGCAGTTCCTTCCATGGCACTCATGTGGCCGGTACGGTGGCCGCCGTCACCGGCAACGACATCGGCGTCGCCGGCGTCGCTTTTCGCGCCAAGGTCATGCCGCTGCGGGCGGTGGGCCGGTTCGGCGGCAGCGCCTACGACATCGAACAGGCGGTGCTGTTCGCCGCCGGACTGCCCAACGATTCCGGCACCGTGCCGCCGCGCCGCGCCGACGTGATCAACATCAGCCTGGGAGGAACGGGCTTCTCGGCAGCCGATCAGGCGGTCTACGATCAGGCGCGGGCCGCGGGCGTGGTGATCGTCGCCGCCGCCGGCAACGACGCCAACAGCATCCCCTTCTTTCCGGCGGCCTATCCGGGCGTGATCGGCGTCAGCGCCGTGGACATCGCCAAATCCCTGGCGCCCTACTCCAGCTTCGGTCCCTGGGTCAGCGTGGCGGCTCCGGGCGGCAACACCGCCCGCGACCTCAACGGCGACGGCAAGCCGGACGGCGTGCTCAGCACGGTCGCCACCGATACCGGCGGCACGCTGGTGAACGATTACGTCATCTGGCAGGGCACGTCCATGGCCACTCCGCACCTGGCCGGGGTGGGGGCGCTGATGAAATCGGTCGCGCCGAACCTGCCCCCGCGGGAGCTGTCCAC
>DGFE01000124.1:1115-4825 GCA_002391525.1 Competibacteraceae bacterium UBA3908 | reverse complement strand
GGATCGAGGCGGGCGCGCAGCTTTCGAATCAGGCGAATCTGCGTCAGCAGAGCCATCAGCGAATGGGCCAGCGTGTCGTGCAGCTCGCGCGCCAGCCGCAGCCGTTCGCGCGCTATCGCGGCATGGCGCGCTTCCTTGGCCATCCGCTCGATACGGGCGGTTCGCTCGGCCACCCGGGCGTCCAGCTCGGCGTTCCAGATCGCCAAAGCCTGCTTTTCCTGCTGGAGGTGTCCCACCAGATCGGCCAGGGTCGCGCCGATCTGGCTGATTTCGTCGGTCCCGGCGGGAACCGACAAGGTTTGCCGCACCCCATGGCGGATCGCTTGCGCCTGATCGGCCAGCACGGTCAGGCGGCGCGTGAGCGCGCGGGTTGCGAAGACGGCCGCGACCGCCGAGGCCAGGCCAGCCAGTAACACGACCAGAAATACCGCGTGACGAGTCGTTCTGGCGCGCGCCAGCGCGGTATCGGCGTCTTGGCGCAGGACCACGGTCCAATTCAACCCCCCCTCTTTTTCGGCGTGCGCGACCTGCCGGCCGACCACGTAGGCGCCCGCGTCGCTGAGGTCGAAATCCGCCGCGAGCGTGCGGCCGAGCCAGTTTTGCGGACCCATCAACACGAAGTTGTCCGCGGCGGCCAGCAGCAGATCGAGCGGCCGGTCGGTCTCCAGCCCGCGCAGCAGACCGTCCTGTTGGCGTTCGATCCAGGTCCAGGAGAGGCGCGCGCCGAGGACACCGGCCATGCGCCCCGAGGATTGCGAAATCGGCACGGCGGCCACGAACCCCGGCGACCGGCCCGTCAGCGCGGCAGGCGGCGAATTTTCAAGAAGGGGGCTGTGGCGGGCATCGCCGAGAAACGAGCGTTGTCGGCCTTCCTGAAACCAGGGTTGCGCGGAAACATTCTCACCGTGCAGGATCCCGCCCGTGGCGGCCACTACGCGGCCGTGTTCGTCCGCCACGCCGAGCCAGACAAACTCGGGAAATTGCACCTGTATCGCTTCGATATGGTGGCGGAGCGCATCGGTTCCACGGTCGTGAGAGGCGACGATCTGGGCGGCGGTGGCCTGGAGGATGGACCGCCGCGTTTCCAGGTTCATGTCGAGCGCGTGGCGGATTTGCGTGGCGAACTGGGTCAGCAGGCGTTCGGTATCGGTGCGGGCACGACGCTCGGCTTCCCTGGCGGCCAAATTCGCTCCCGCCAGCGCCGCCAATAAAATGATGGCGAACACCGCCCAGCCGATGGCGGCGGCGAGGTGCAGTCGCGGATCGAGACGCTGCAGGAGGCTCACCGATTCCTCCACTGCCCGCCCTCCAAACGGGGGGAGGACCAATCGGCCTTAAAGTCATAGGACATTGTGACCATGACGTGCCTTTCGTTACTGTGATGGCGAAACAGGCATCGGCTAAAATTGCCACCAGGGTGATTTTCCCTGTTCCGATTTCGCCCCGAAAACCCTGCGATCAGGGTCGTGACAGGCATTCGACCATGATAGACGAATTGACCCAGGCGGTGGCTCGCGCCGCCAGTCTGCCGCCGGAGCAAGCGGCGCTGGCGGTTGCAGCCATGCTGCGTTTTTTCACCGCCCGCTTGCCTTCGGCCCTGGTCGGCGAACTGCACGCTTGTTTGGAAAAACCGGGCTTGCCCCGGCAATGCGCCGTTTCACCGCAACCCGAGCAACACGAATGAGCGCACTGGCGAGCGATACTAACCCATCCCTCCTGCGGCTGCTGATCGTGGACGATCAGCCGCTGATCCGTCGCGGGCTGGCGATGATGCTCGCGACCGAACCCGACATCGAAATCGTGGGTCAGGCGGCCGACGGTCTCGAAGCCATCGAACAAGCCCTGGCGACCCGACCGGATATCGTGGTGATGGACTTACAGATGCCCCGCGCCAGCGGTATCGTGGCTACCCGCGAGATCACGGCGAAGCTGCCTGCGACCCGGGTGGTGGTGCTCACGACCTACGACTACGACGAGCTGGTGTTCGAGGCCATCTGCGCGGGCGCGCAGGCTTACTTGCTGAAAGACGCCTCCGAGGCGGACGTGTTGGAGACGCTGCGGGGGGTCCAGCGCGGCGAGTCGCGCCTGTCGCCGACCATCGCCCGCAAGGTGATGGAACAGTTCCGAACCTTCGCCAGCCGGGCATCCAAAGCTGACGCCGATTCCACGGAAATCACGAGCGCCGCGGACATCACCAGCGTCAATCCCGGGCCGCAAGCCGCACCGCCGCCGGCGTCCGCGCCGAAACCAACGGCCTCTAATTTTTTGCTCGACGAGCCGCTGACCGACAAGGAAGAGCGCATCCTCGACCTGCTCGCTCAGGGCAAGAGCAACAAGCAGATTGCCGCCTCGGTGTTTCTCGCCGAAGGGACGGTAAAGAATTACGTGAGCCGGATCATGGACAAGCTGCATGCGCGCAGCCGCATCGAACTGGCGATGCGCGCCGTCAACCGTCGCGGTTGACGCTGGAGTTTTTGTTCGTTGTAGCCATATCCGTTTGGCTCATACATGGTTGCCCCTGTTTGCCACAAGCCTCAATCGATGACGAGACGCCACGGCCCAACCTGTCTTGCCATCATGTCATGATTGCCCGAGCAAAAGGAGGGAACTCATCGAACCGCTGAAAGCGAGCTCTGGTCCGATTGGCGCGCTGACGGACGATCTATTCGAGCAGATGTATCGGCTCATGGAGGCGCACTACGCGGCGGTACGGCGCGAGCGTTTTCGCGCCGACCTGGTGAGAAGGATCGGTTTATTCCGCTCCAGGACCGGCAAGAAAAGGTGCGGGGTTTTTCGACTCTCCAATGTTACCGGGCATTCAACGATAGGGTGAACGCCATGTCTGTTCCCAGTGTTTTTGTGTCCCACGGCGCTCCCAGCCTGCTTCTGGAATCGGAACAGCCCGCGCACCGGTTTCTGCGGGCCTTTGGTTCGGAATTGGGCCGGCCCACGGCGATCCTGGTGGTCTCGGCCCACTGGGAAACCGCCGCGCCGACCCTCACCGCCGCGCCGCGTCTGGAGACGCTGTACGATTTCGGCGGCTTCGATCCGGTTCTCTACACGATTCGCTACGCGCCGCCCGGTTCGAGTGACCTCGTTGAGCGGGCGCATGAGCTGCCCAGCGTCACGCTCGGGGTGCTGGCCATGGACGCCTATGTCTTCGCCTGAAGTTTCGTCATGACACCCGTGCATTTTCCAGCTTCCGGATTCCGCCCATGACCGACCGTTCCGAGTTCAGCTTCTCCGGCCACTGGGCCGTCCTGCCGCCGGACCCGGACCCGACCGAAACCGAGGAGTGGCTGGACGCGCTCGATGGCGTCATCGAAAACGAAGGCCGCGACCGCGCCACCTTCCTGCTGCGCCAGTTGTTCGACCGCGCCCGCGCCCGGCGCGTGGCGCTACCCCCGGTGTGGAGCACTCCCTACTGCAACACCATCGCCCTCGCCGACCAGCCCCCATTTCCCGGTACGCTCGAAACCGAGCAACGGCTGATCGCGCTGGTGCGCTGGAACGCGCTGGCGATGGTGGTGCGGGCCAACCAGTTCTCCACCGAACTGGGCGGCCACATCGCCAGCTACGCCTCGGCGGCGGATTTGTTCGAGGTCGGGTTCAACCACTTTTTCCGCGCCGGCCAAGCCGGGGATCTGGTGTTCTTCCAGCCCCATTCCGCTCCCGGCGTCTACGCCCGTGCCTTCCTCGAAGGGCGGCTC
>DGFE01000124.1:0-810 GCA_002391525.1 Competibacteraceae bacterium UBA3908 | reverse complement strand
GAAAATCGCGGCATCCTCGCCACCGCCGGGCGCAAGGTGTGGGCCTTCGTGGGCGACGGCGAGATGGACGAACCCGAGGCCCTGGCCGGGCTGTCGCTGGCCGGGCGCGAGCGGCTGGACAACCTCATTTTCGTGGTCAACTGCAACCTGCAACGCCTGGACGGCCCGGTGCGCGGCAACGGTTCGATTATTCAGGAGCTGGAAGGCTTGTTCGCCGGCGCGGGCTGGTACGTCATCAAGCTGCTGTGGGGCTCGGACTGGGATCCGTTGTTCGCCCGCGACCACGACAGCGTGATCCTCAGGCGGCTGCATGAAACGGTCGACGGCGAGTTGCAGCAGTACGCCGCCACCGACGGGCGATTCAACCGTGAGCACTTCTTCAACAAATACCCCGAGCTGCAAGCCATCGTGGCCCACCTGTCCGACGAGGACATCGACAAGCTCAAGCGCGGCGGCCACGATCCGGTCAAGATTTACGCGGCCTATCACGCGGCAGTAAATCACTCTGGCCAACCCACCGTCATTCTGGCCCAGACCAAGAAGGGCTACGGCATGGGCCACTGGGGCCAGGGCAAGATGGGCGCGCACCAGCAGAAGAAGCTGGAGACCGACGCGCTGCTGGCCTTCCGCGACCGCTTCGAGCTACCGTTGTCCGACGCGGACGTGACCGGCTTGCGCTTTTACAGGCCGGCCGCCGACACACCCGAGCTAAGATATTTACATGCCCGGCGCCAGGCGCTTGGCGGCTATCTTCCGGGGCTGTCTCTTATACACAACTGACACTGCCGACGGCGGGGGAAGAGGAGATCT
>DGFE01000259.1 GCA_002391525.1 Competibacteraceae bacterium UBA3908 | reverse complement strand
AGATGTGTATAAGAGACAGACCCAGGTTGTACAGCTCTTTCGCCATCTTTATGTCCTCTCGGTTGCAGGGTTGTGCTCGGTTGGGTTTGGGACCGGTCGCGCCGGTGCCGCGGCACGGCCAGCGAAACAAGGGACGACGCGGGCGCGCAAGGCTTCGTATTCGGCGATGGGCGAACGGCGGCGCGGCGCTTCGGCCAGGGCGGCGAACAGCGCATCTTCACCGCCCAGCAGGCCGATGCCGTAACGGCCGAATTCATCCCGCAGGTGTTTCACCAGCCATTCCGCCTGACAGCGCCGGCGACGGGCGGTGAATCGCCCTCGCTCCAGCAGCCAGTTCCGATGCGCGTCCAGGGCGTCGGCCAGCTGCTCGATGCCGCTGCCCAGCGCGGCGCTGGCCGAGAGCGCCGGCACCTGCCAGCCCTCGGGGTCCATCTGCCGCCGCAGGGTATTACGCAGTTCGGACAGGGTCTTGCGCGCCGCCATGCCGATGTCTTCCTTGTTGACGACGATGACGTGCGGCACTTCCATGATGCCGGCCTTGAGAAACTGGATGCTGTCGCCCGAGGCCGGCTGGGCGACGAAGCAGGTGGTATCGGTCATCTTGGACACGTCGATTTCCTTCTGCCCGACCCCGACCGTTTCCACCAGCACGATGTCGAAGGCCGCCAGCATCGCCAGACTCATCGGCCAGACCTCGGCGCTGAGGCCGCCGAACTCGCCGCGACAGGCCAGCGAGCGGATGAACACCTCGCGGTCGGCGCCGCTGGCGTGCATCCGCAGCCGGTCGCCCAGCAGTGCCCCGCCGCTGATCGGACTGGACGGATCCACCGCCAGGATAGCTACCTTCAGCCCGCGCCGCCGCCACACCTGGATCAGCGAAGCGGTCAGCGACGACTTGCCGGCGCCCGGCGGGCCGGTGATGCCGATCAGATGGCCGCCGGTGTCCAGCTTTTCCGTCGGCAGCGCATCCAGAAATTCGGCGGCGCGCTGGCGGGCCGCCGGACGGCGGTCGTCCAGCAGGTTGAGCGCCCTGGCTAGCGCCAGCCGGTCGCGACCGCTGACGGCGGCGGCCAGCGCCGCCGGTTCGGGAAGCGCGGCGGTCATGCCGCCGCGACCGGCTGGAGGTCGTTGGCTTTACGGATCAGGTTGAGAATGTCCACCATGATGCCGTTGAGGTCGATGTCCTTGGGGGTGTAGACGGCGGCGATGCCCTTCTCCTTCAGCAGCCTGGCGTCGTTCTCCGGGATGATGCCGCCGATCACCACCGGCAACCCCTTCAGTCCGACCCGATTCAGTTGGTTGAACACGTCCTCGACCATTTCCACGTGGCTGCCGGACAGCACCGACAGGCCGATCAGATGGACGCCTTCCTCCAGTGCCGCCTTGGCGATCTGTTCCGGGGTCAGGCGGATGCCTTCGTAGACGATCTCGAAGCCGACATCGCGCCCCTTCACCGCGATCTGTTCGGCGCCGTTGCTGTGACCGTCCAGGCCCGGCTTGCCGATCAACAGCCGCAGCGGCCGGCCCAGTTCCTCGCCGGTCTTGTTCACCTGGGTCCGAATGGCCACCGCCCGGGCGCCGCGACTGTCGTCGTTGGCGGGAATGTCGATACCGGTCGGGGCGCGGTATTCGCCGAAGATGTCGCGCAAAGTCTGCGACCATTCGCCCGTCGTCACCCCGGCATGGGCGCACAGGATCGACGCCGGCATGATATTCGCGCCGCTGCGTGCCGTCTCGGCCAGATTGGCCAGCGCCGCCTTGACCTCGGCGTTGTTGCGCTTGGCGCGGAAGGCGTTGAGCCGCTCGATCTGTTCGCGTTCGGCCCGCGGATCGACCTTGAGGATGCCGCTGTCCTTGCCGCCGGTCAGCGGCGATTCCTCGGTTTCCTTGTAGCAGTTGAGGCCGACGATCTTGAGGTCGCCGCGTTCGATGGCGCGCATCCGTTCGGTGTGGCTGGCCACCAGTTGCCGCTTGACGTAGCCGGATTCGATGGCCTGCACCATGCCGCCCTGTTCCTGCACCCGGGCCATTTCCTTCTCGGCGCCGCCCACCAGCGCCTTGACCTTGGCGGCGATCACCGGCGAGCCGTCGAAGATGTCGCCGTATTCCAGCAGGTCGGTTTCAAAGGCCAAGACCTGCTGCATCCGCAGCGCCCACTGTTGATCCCACGGGCGAGGCAGGCCCAGCGCCTCGTTCCAGGCGGGGAGTTGGATGGCGCGGGCGCGGGCGTTGCGGGACAGGGTGATGCCCAGCATTTCCAGCACGATGCGCTGCACGTTGTTTTCCGGCTGCGCCTCGGTCAGGCCCAGCGAGTTGACCTGCACCCCATAGCGGAAGCGGCGCATTTCCTCGCTTTGCACGCCGTAGCGTTCGCGGGTCAGTTTGTCCCACAGCTCCACGAACGCCCGCATCTTGCAGCATTCCTCGACGAAGCGGATGCCAGCGTTGACGAAGAACGAGATGCGCCCGACCACCTGCTCGAAATCGTCGGCGCCGATCTGGCCGGAATCCCGCACCGCATCCAGAATGGCGATAGCGGTGGATAGGGCATAAGCGAGTTCCTGGGTCGGGGTGGCGCCCGCTTCCTGCAAGTGGTAGCTACAGATGTTGGTCGGGTTCCACTTGGGGATGTTCTTGACCGTGTAGGCGATGATGTCGGTGATCAGGCGCACCGAGGGTGTTGGCGGGAAGATGTAGGTGCCGCGCGACAGGTATTCCTTGAGGATGTCGTTCTGGGTAGTGCCCTGTAACTGGGCAGGCGAGGCGCCCTGCCGTTCGGCCACCGCGACGTACAGCGCCAGCAGCCAGGCGGCGGTGGCGTTGATGGTCATCGAGGTGTTCATCTGCCCCAGCGGGATTTGATCGAATAGCGCCTCCATGTCGCCGATGTTGCAGATGGGGACACCGACCTTGCCGACCTCGCCGCGTGCCAGGGGATGGTCGGCGTCATAGCCGGTCTGGGTCGGCAGGTCGAAGGCGACCGACAGGCCAGTCTGCCCCTTGCTGAGGTTGGTGCGATACAGTTCGTTGGAGGCCCTGGCCGAGGTATGGCCGGAGTAGGTCCGCATCAGCCAGGGTTTATCACGTTTGATTTGGGTGGACATGGGAGCCTCTTTATGTGCGACAGCGGTTCGGGGTTTGGTTTGGTTTTTTTCTTAATCCCTACGGCCAAGGTTAAGCAACAGCCAACCTCTTTTCATTCTGAATAATAATTCTGGGATCGGGGTTAAAATCTGGAATAGGAAGATTTAATTCTTTAAGTAAACCAACATGCTCTTTCATGCCCCATTTGGCTTTATAAATACAATCTTCGATGGAATGTCCTATGCCAGAGAACCCCTCCAAATCAGGCGAATAAAATCCAAAATAATCTGGCTCATCTGTAGCTTCAATAGTTAAGGAATAAAATAGGTCAAGCATCACAGACACCTCATTTGGAGTCACTTGATTCCAGCCGCCTTCATGATTGATAGACATGTTCCTGTAGGTACTTCTTTTGAACCATGGAAATCCACTCGAATCAATTTATCCCAACCAGGTTTGCTGTAATACCTTATTGATCCTTTTTCCTTAACAAGCCTAAATCCATTTTCCTCGAGAAGCTTTACCAATTCAGAGAATTTCACCTGACACTCTCCGAGTAATCCGAGCATCGATTCATGCGGCAACGCAAGAAATAGTGATCGGTTGTGGGCAGCTTTCTTCCTGTTCCAATTTTTCCGTCAGCACTCTCAAAGCCAGAGCTTCCGCTTTGACCATTGCCTCATCTGGAGTATTCCCATAAGCCAATACTCCAGGTAGTCCAATAACTTCGGCTAACCAGCGCCCATCTTCTTCTTGTTCATAATCGATATTTAAATTCACTTAAAACCTCCTCGCAGAATATCCGATCTCTTTCTTCGCAGTATCCCGTTCGGTAAATTTGGCATTCCCAATAGTTCCCAATATTACCGTCATCCATCATCTCAGCAATCGTAATACCGACCAGCGTTCACACCCCAAAGTAAGGTACGCACTGCGTACCTTACTTAGCTGTAGAGATCATACTCTGGCCGAAAATCATCTTCGATCTCTGACTCAACCATGCTCTTCTACTAAACTCAATAACCTAGCTTGAGCCGATTCCAATATGGAATCTCGTATGAAAGAACTTGCGTTAAGGATCTCAATTCCAATAAGCTCACCCTGTTCGTTGAGTTCAGCAGTAATATTGGGGCTTAATTCAACGCTTGCAGTTTCTGGCTCATCAGAAACAGAAAGGTGTAGAATGTCATTTTCTTCAAAATAAACCATTCGAGTATTGCTCATTTCAAAAACCTCCCGCTTACTAGGCGGAATTTAATCTGCTGGCGGCTGGTAGCATGAACAGTAACCGGCATTATAACATCCTCACTCTCATTTTTAGTTTGATCGTAAGGGATCATGATAAGAAGTTTATTATGTTTTCCTACCGCAACCATTCGTTGCGTAACCGTGTCGAAATATCTCTCATCAGAAAATCTCAATATTTCTTCAATCTTAGAGATGTCAAATCCTCTCAACTGAACCCTATACTGAATATAATCAGACCAGATGAATTTTGGCATGACTAAACAGACGACTCCGTACCCCTCTCCTGTCCGGGAGAGGGGCTTTTCCTCACCTCACGCCGGCCGCCGCTTGATCAGCAACCGCCGCTCGATCTCGAAGATCTTGCTGCTGATCTTCTCCTTGTTGAGCTGTTGCTTGTCGTTCTCCTTGACGAACAAATCCGCGCCGTAGGTTTCCAGCGCGGCGGCGGCGCTGATGTTCTTCACGCCGATGAACTGGAAGGTCACGATGCCGGCGGCGTCGGTATTGGGCAGAGTTTCGGTCGCCACCACCCGCGACAGCGCGGCCACCGTATCGCCGGACACCGCTGGCTGGGTGTGATAGCCCTCCGTGAAGCCCAGTTCCCACAGCGCGTTTTCGCTGACATCGCGGCTGGCCAGACCTTCCAGCCAGGCGAACACCAGCCCGCCGTAAACGATGGGCTCGCCGCTCATCTTGCCCGACAGGCCGGTGCTGTACACCCGGTCGAAGTGCAGCGGATGGGTGTTGCCGACCAGATAGGTCCAGGCCATGTGCTCGTCGGTGATGGTGCGGCCATTGGCGTGGACGATCAGATCGCCGAGGGAAAAGTCCTCGAAATAGGTGTTGGGACCGGTCAACTGGCTCGGATAACCGCCCGCGTTGATCGGCAACTCCACCACCGGATGCTCCACCCACGGGAATTCGACCGGCGTGGCCGGCGCCGGCGTGGTCGGCAAACGGTCGCCGCGATAGCCGACCATGATCTTGCGCTCGTATTGCAACACCACCTGGTTGTGCTGGTTCACGCCCAGGGTGCGAATCAGCACGATGCCCGGTTTGTCCTCACCGCGCGCCTTGCGGTCCATCACCTTGGTATAACCGCGCAGGGTATCGCCCGGATAAACCGGTCGCAGGAACTGCACGTTGTAATAACCCAGATTGGCAATCGCTTTCTCGGAATCGTTATGCACCCCCAGCGACAGCACCACATTGAACACCATCTGCGGGCTGGCCGGCAAATCCGGGAAGCCGTGCGCCCTGGCGTATTCCAGGTTCAGATACAGCGGATTGCACTGCATGAACACCCGGGCGAAATCCAGCATCGGCCCGCGCTCGAAGGTGTAGCCGCGTGGGTGGACGAACACCTGCCCCGGCACGAATTCATCCAGATAGCGCCCGTACTGTGGTCGCCGCGCCCATTCGAGATTCACCGCCACCGAACCGGCGACTTCCGCCTGCTCGCTCAATCGCATCGAGAAACTCATGATTTATTTCTCCACCTCGGCTTTGCTTTTGGCGTTGTCCACCAGCGAACGGGCGATGACCTTCAACGCCAGCGTTTCCTCCGCGCCCTCGAAGATGGACAGCACCCGCGCGTCGATGAAATAGCGGCTGACCGGGGTTTCCTCGGCGTAGCCCATGCCGCCGTGAATCTGCAACGCTTCGCGCGTCACCCATTCGGCGGTCTTGCAGGTGAAGAACTTGACCATGCTGGCCTCCATGTCGCCCTCGCCCTGGTCCATCAGCCGGCCCACCGAGTAGGTGAACTGCCGACCAATCGCCAGATAGGTCGCCATCCGCGCCAGCTTGACCTGGGTCAACTGATAGTCGCCGATGGGATAGCCGAACACGATGCGCTCCTGCGCGTAGCTCAGCGCCTTCTCGTAGGCGGCCTGCATGAGACCCACGGCGCGGGCGGCGGTCTGGATGCGCCCACCGGCGAAACCGGCCATGGTGAAGTAGAAGCCCTTGCCCTCGCCCTTCGGCCCGCCCAGCAGGTTCTCGTCCGGCACGAACACGTTGTCGAAGAACAGATCGAAGGAGTGCATCCCGCGATAGCCGATGGTGGAGATCGCCTTGCCGCTCAGCTTGCCGCCGCCTTCCTGTACGAACTCGAAGGCGTGGCCGGGGTAACTCGGCTTCTCCAGCAGGAACATCGACAGGCCGCGATGCCCCAGCGACAGATCGGGGTTGGTGCGGGCCAGAATCAGCAGCACACCCGCCTTGCCGCCGAAGGTGCACCAGGTCTTGGCGCCGTTGAGCAGCCAGCCGCCCTCGGTCCTGGTGGCCTTGAGCCGCATGTTGGCGACATCGGAGCCGTAGTTCGGCTCGGTCACCGCCACCGCGCACAGCAGATCGCCCGCAGCCAGTTGCGGCAACCATTTATTCTTCTGCTCCTCGGTGCCGCCCTTCAGCAGCGCCTTGGCCAGGATTTCGGGCCGGGTGATCAGGCTGCCCGCCGCGCCCAGCGAGCCGCGAGTCAGTTCCTCGGTCACCACGATCATGCCCAGATTGTCTTCGTGCTCGTCGCTCTGAATGCCGCCGAAGCGTTCCGGGATGGAGATACCGAAACAGCCCAGTTCCTTGACCTGATCGAGGATCGTGTCGGGAATGTCGAGATCATGGCGGTGAATCTCTTCCGCCAGCGGCATCACCACTTCCTCCGCCACCCGCCGGAAGGTCTCGCGCATCATCTCGTGATGGTCATCCAGCAAATAGGCGCCGGTTACGCCATCCTGGGCGCGCATCAGTTGTCCCAATTCCGCAATCCGCTCCGCTGGCAGCTGGGCCAGACAGAACTGCCGCACGGTGGGATGATCCACGGTCGCGCTCAGCCATTGCTCGTTCAGCCCGAAATCGGCCGGGCGGGCGCTCAACCGGCCACGGATGCCTTGCAGAGCCTCGGCGGTGAACAACAGGGCAAAACGTTCCTCCAACGTCAGTTCGTTCGCCGAACCACCGCCAGCGTCCCGCGCCCGCCTGGCGTAATCCAACCCAAAGCGGGCACCGGTGACTTCCGCGCAGGACAGCGCCAGGTCGTAGCTCACCAGTTGATGCTGATCGAGCAGCGCGGCGGAGATTTTGCCATCGGCTTTCCGGGAGCGTTCCTGCAAATCTGCCAGGGAATAGTCGAGCGCCTTTTGGACAGCGTCCAGCGCCAGGGCGGCGTGTTGTAACTGCGCGGCTGGATTCTGGATCGGTTCAGACATGGGTTACCTCATTGTGGTGGCGGTTATTTGTGAAAACCTTAAATTTCGTAAGCTCTCGCCCAAAAGTTTAGGCGGAAAATCGCCGGGAACACCCGATTTGAATCAGGCGGCCGCAAAAAATTGCCGGCGGAAACCGGTTCGTTGCGCGCCAGTGGTCATGGTTCGTTGCACGGCGGCGGCGCATTGGAGAAAACGACCGTCGATTTCCCCTTATAATGGCAACCGCCCGCGGCGGGCTTTCCCTTAACCCAGCATCCACAGCCGCGAACGCCATTCCTCGTCATTGTCGGCGCGCTCGAAGCGGAGCGTGTCGCCCCACCGCAAGAGAACCACGTGGCCACGACTTCCACCGTATCGAACGAACTCGGCCATTACGCCGGATTACTGACGCTCGAACTGGACCCGCAACGATCCGCTCCCGCTGGCGTGCCGCCCGCGCCGCTCGGCGTGACCGCCGCCACCGCGCTGGCCGGACATCTGGCCAAAGATCTGGATCGCATTCTCGGTGGCATCGGTCATCTGGGGCTGATTCTGCCCGGCGCGCTCTATGACCAGACCGAAATCCTTCGGCCAGGGTTCCCGCTGGTTGGCGCGCTGGCCGAGCTTTACGGCGGCAGTTCGCGCGGACCGGCTTTTACGCCGCAACTGGTCGCCCTCGGCACCGACCGTGGCTTCTTCCCGGTCGCAGCCATCCATCCGCTGCGCCGGCCCGGCTCCGGCCCCTTGCTGCTGTTGCCGTTCTGCTTCGTTGGTCAACGCGACGATATTGCCCGGCTGGCGCGGGTTATGGAAGACATTTTGTTGCAAAGCGGCGAAGTATCGCAAGCGACTCGTGAGGCGGTACGGCAGGCATTCGGCCTGGACATGCTGAACCTGTCCTTCGCCACCATCGGCGATCTGTGCGCTCTGTTACGAGTGCAACTGG
Organism: Competibacteraceae bacterium UBA3908; assembly: GCA_002391525.1. Taxonomy (GTDB): domain Bacteria; phylum Pseudomonadota; class Gammaproteobacteria; order Competibacterales; family Competibacteraceae; genus Competibacter_A. The sequence goes on along the minus strand of DGFE01000259.1, from coordinate 12,585 downwards.
AAAGCAACGAATTGCTGCCGTTGTGGGAGTTGCTGGAGCACGCCTGGTTCGAGCGGTCCGGTGTCCGGTCCATTGTCCTGGACCACGGCAACCGCTTTCTGGCCACCGACGATCACGTCCACACCCTGTTCTACACCTTCGATGATTGGGCGCAGTTCGGACCGGGCCGGGCCTTACCAGTTTCGGAACTGGGGAATGGCTACCGACGCTGGGTGCGCATCCAGCGGCAGTATACGCTGGCCTTGGAAGCCTATGGCTTGCATGTACGCTGGGTGTTGGCCAATCCGCGACTGGAAACGACGCTGGCCGCCGCCGATGGCGAAACCGCGCTGGCGGCCCTGCGCGAGATTCCCTGCCTGTCGGGGGATTATCTGGTCGAGTCGATTTTCCAGAACGACAGTGAGAACCCGGAACGGCAGCTGCTCATCACCCACCAGGCCGATCCCGAACTGGGCACGCTGGCCTACACCGTGACCAGCCTGGACGCCAGCGGCCAGTTGCTGCGGCTGGAACATCAATACCCGCTTCGGCCAGAGGGGTTGAACGTGATCATCGAGCGGCTCATCCAGCGCTGCGCCGACCAGGGCGCCGAGCGGCGGGTGCTGCATCCGGGCCGGCTGCTGTATTCGGAAATCGGCCGGAGTCTGCGCGCCGCCACCGAGGCCGACCTGCCCAAGCCGGCTGAACGGACGCATTAGTCGCGAAGCAGCGCGATTCCGCCCTCTAAAGGGATTTATCGGCTTACGGGCGCCGAAGTCCCGCCCAACAATCCAGCCAGGGCGTCGAACAGCCGCGCTCGATGGACCGGCCTGGTGAGCCAGGCGGCGAAACCCAGCCTCCGGGAACGCGCGTCAAGCCCTTTCTCATCCTGGTCGGCGAGCAGCAAGCGCGGAACCGTTGCCAGCGACGGCTGACGTTCCAGCCCCGCCAAGAGCCGCTGGAACTCTTCGCTATCCAGTTTCAGCCCGACCAGCACCGCCTCGAAGGGATCGTCCGTCGCCCCGCTCAGCGCCTCCAGCGCCGCATTGGCCGAGGCGGTCAAGACCGGCCGCATCCCCCAGGCCAGCAGATAATCCCGCAGCAGTTCTCCGCCGCGCGCATCCTGTTCCACGATCAGCGCGCGCGGCGCGCCTTGCTCCCGAATGTGGGGCGGTCGCACGGGTTCGCGCTCGACCAGATCGAGCGGCACCCGGAACCAGAACGTGGAACCGATCCCCGCCTCGCTTTCCACCCCGATTTCGCCACCCATCAGTTCGACCAGCCGCTTGCAGATGCTCAACCCCAGCCCGGCGCCGCCGAACCGGCGCGTGCTGGAACCATCCACCTGGGTGAAGGGCTGGAACAACCGACCGCGCGCCGCCGGCGGGATGCCAATGCCGGTGTCCATTGTGCTGAAATTCAGCCAGACATAGCGTTCGGTCGTCTGGCCCGGCTCGCAGCGGACCACGATCTCGCCGCGCTGGGTAAACTTGATCGCGTTGCCCAGCAGGTTCAGCAGCACTTGCCGCAATCGCCCCTCGTCGCCGCTGACCAGGGCCGGTGTTTGCGGCGCCACGAAAGTCATCAGATTCAGCCGCTTCTCGTGCGCCTTGGGCGCCAGCACGTCGGCGACGCCCTCGATCAGGGCAACGGGCGGGAACGGCGCCCGGATCAGCTCGATCCTACCGGCCTCGATCCTGGAAAAATCGAGGATGTCGTTGATGACGCTTAGCAGCAACTGGCCGGATTCCCGGGCGGTCTGGGCGTATTTCCGCTGCCTGGATTCCAGTGGGGTGTCGAGCAGTAAGGCCAGCATCCCCAAAACGCCGCTCAGCGGCGTGCGGAGTTCGTGGCTGATCGTGGCGAGGAATTCCGACTTCAGCCGCGACGCTTCCAGCGCGGCGTCGCGCGCCTGTTCGGCCTCCTGCTGGGCGAGCCGCAGACGCTGATTGACCGCGCCGAGTTGCCGGCCCATGGCCACCAGCCCCGTGGCGGTCTTCTGGAGTTCGAGCACCTTGAAACGAGGCGCCTGCTGCTCGTAGTCGCCCTGGCCGATTCGCTCGACCAGGGCGTCGACAGCCTCCAGCGGTTCGGCGATAACGCCGGCCATGGTCCGGGCGCGCCGATACAGCAGGGCAAAAAAGATCAGATAGAACAGGATGATGCCGCCAATCATCCAGAACCCGATCACCATCAGCCGATGACCCAGCCGGCTGGCTTGGGCATAAATGTTGGCCTCCCGCACCAGCACCAGTAACCGCCAGCCGGTTTCAGGAATGGTGGCCCACGCCACCAGTTGCGGGCCGTTCAAGTCCACGGGGGCGACGCCTTCGGGTCGATCCCGCAAGGCGGCGAACGCGGGGCGCCGGTCGAGGTTGAATTCCTCGGGCTTGAAGGTGTTTTGGCGAATGTAATCGGTGTAGGCATGGATGGTCAGCTCCCGCAGGCCCCAATCGGCTTCGCCGGCGCGCGGCAACGCCAGCACGGTGCCGGTTTTGCTGACCAGCACGCCGTAGCCCTGCCAGGGAATGGCCAGATTCAGGATGGTGTCGGTGATGGTCGCCACCGTGATGTCCAGCCCGACCACACCCTCCAGAAAATCATCCCGGTAAACCGGCGCGATGCAGGACACCATCCAGCCCTGTCCAGCCGGGTCCACATACACATCGGTCCAGACCGCGCCGCGACCGGGATTGTGCTGGGCGTCCGCTTCATAAAAAAAGTTGAAACTGGAGATGTCCATGCGCGGCTGGTACTGACCCAACACCTCGAAATACGGATAAATCCGGTTGAGCGAGTCGAAGGTGTTGAGATACAGCTGCACCACCAGCGGGTGGGTTTGCTGGATGTCGCGCAGCAGCGGGTCCAGTTGGACGGTGCGCCAGACCTTCTCGCGCTGTTCCGGCCCGACCGGAACGATGCCGCTGTAAAACAGCGCGCTGCCGCCGTTGTCGCGCGTGGTGTGATAAACGCCCTCGGGCGAATAGGCATAGCGGCTCCGCTCCTCCGGTCCCGGCTCGAAGGGGGTTCGCAAAATCAGGGCTGTCTGGCGACGAAACAGGTCGGTGGTCCGGGAAATCGCTTCCAGTTGCTTCTGAATCACCATCGCTTCCCGCTGGGCGATCCGGCGCAATTCATCGGTGGCGAGGCTCCGCACCGCCGCGATGTTTTCCCGGGTCGCCAGATAATGGGTCGTCAGGTAGATAGCGATAAACATCACCTCCACCAACAGCAGCGGAATCAGGGCGGCGCGAAAATAGGAACGCCATACCCACTTGAGCAGGGTAGTGGCGTTGTTTTGTGCAACCGGACGATCAGCAGTCACTCACCGCTCCATGGTCACAAAGGACAGTTGGCCTATCTGGTCATCGGTCGTTCTGGCCCGGCAGCTGGATGACAGGCGTCGGGCATCGAGAGTCAAGTATCAATAATGGTGCGCTACCCGCGTCGTGCCGTCGTAGCTGGTCATGACCCGGACCCGGTCGCCCGGATAGAACGGTTCGTCGTCCGCCTGAGTCACGGCGACCATGCGACCGCTATCCAGCTTGACCATGATCTCCAGGCCCGGTTGACGGGTCGCGCCCTCTTCAATCGCCGAACCGGCCAGGCCGCCCAGGACGGCTCCGCCGATGGCGCCGGCGATCTCTCCCTTGCCCTTGCCGATATTGCTGCCGGCCAGGCCACCCAACGCCGCGCCGGTCATGGTTCCCACGCCACTCTGCGTTCCTTCGATCAGGACCTGGCGAACGCTTTCGACATAGCCCAGCCGCACGTCCTGCGCCTGGCGCGTCTGATAGCGGTCATAAGCGCCGCCGGACACGCTGGGAGCACAACCGCCCAGCGCCGCGGCTGTTCCCGTCGCTATCGTTACGATCACTATCGCCTTGATCAATCGCATCATCCACCTCGTCGCAAGTCAGCATTGTTCAAGTTGAAACCGTATGGGCATTATAACCAACCCGATTTCACAACGTAGCCAACCCCACTGAACCCTCACTGAACGATCAACCGACGCGCCGCCCCCTCCACCGTGAACGACCATTCCCTCTTGCCGCCGGCCCGTCGTGACGCTCTGGCCGGTCTCCTGCTGACCTTGATGATTGCCGCTTCGGTGACGCCTGGCATCCCGCCGCTCTGCGCCGGCCTGCCAGGCTGGACCGCCGCCCTGCTGTTGAGTTACCGGCTGGGCCGGCGCCAGCGCCTTCAGAGCGCCTGGCTGATCGGACTCGGCGCCGCCGGTGTCGCCTGGGGGGCGTTGCACGGCGTCCCGCTCAATCTAACCCAACTGCTGACGGGCAACCAGGGGCTGGTCAGCCTGCTGGCGGCGGTTTCGTTCCTGCGACTGGTGACCCGCCCGGACCCGGCGAATCGTGACGAACCGCCGCCGCGCGGCCGCAAGGCGCTGTGGCGGACCCTGATCGGCGTGCACCTGTTCGGAGCGGTGATCAACCTGTCCACCGTGGTGATTCTGGGCGACCGCATGACCACCCGGGGCCGGCTCGGCAAACGCCGGGCACTGGCGCTGACGCGGGGCTTCGCGGCGGCGGCGTTCTGGTCGCCTTTCTTTTCGGCGATGGCCGCCGCGCTGATCTATGCGCCGGGTGCGCGGTTGGACATCGTGGTGCTGGCCGGTCTGCCGATGGCCGCCGTTTCGCTGTGGTTGACCGCGCGCGAAATCGACCCCGACAATCCCGCGCTCGGCGCGCCGTTCCTTGGCTATCCGATGCGCTTCGGCGCCCTGTGGATTCCCGGATTGCTGGTCGCCATCGTGCTATCCGTCCATGCGCTACTTCCCCGCTGGTCGATTCTGGCGATCATCACCCTCAGTGCGCCGCTGCTGACCGCAGCCATCCTGCTGGCGCGCGAAGGACGCGGCGCGTGGCCATCGTTGCGGGATCATGTGAGGCAGGGGCTGGCCACCACCATCAACGAACTGGCGCTGTTCCTGGCGGCGGGAGTTCTGGCGGCGGGGCTGACCAGCCTGACGAGTCAATTTGGCGACTGGCTGCCGTTCGCCCGCTTCGGGTCGTCGCAGGCCAGCCTGTTGTTGGTGGCGATGGTCGGCGTCGCCGCGCTGGGCGTGCATCCGGTCATCACCATCGCGGCCCTTGGGGTCTGGCTGGCGCCCTTGCGGCCGGAGCCGAACCTGCTGGCCATAACCTTGCTGATGGCGTGGGCGATTGGAGTGCCCGCCAATCCGCTGTCCGGCTTGCACCTCATGATGCAGGGGCGTTACGGCATCGACGGCTACGCCTTTCTGCGCTGGAACGCTGGTTACGTGCTCAAATGCCTGGGAACGGCGATAGCATTGCTGTATGGCTATGGAGCGATCCTGGAGGTCTGAGTCGGCGGCGCGGCTGGTATCGCCCCGGTCGGGGGGATCGGTGACTGTCCGGGATCGTCAATGGACAAAACCGATCAGGAGATAGCTGAAAACCAACTTTGACGCTAATGAATTTATATCGAAAATAGCGCCGCATCGCGTCGCGCATTACAGGGTCGGATGCCGAACCGATCAATACGCTGCATGATATATCAATCGATGTTAATGATCTGTCTTATCTGAAAAAAGTCGATACTTCAGAACCGGCGTCGCCTTATCGGCAACGCGGTAATTTGTAATAACGCCTATCCAGGGAAAGAGGTTCAAAGCGGTTACCGGCGAGGGGTTCAAAAAATCGGCCACTTAACTTATATCATGGCATGAAACGACCAGAACCAAGGTCTGGCACGGCCTACGCGCATTTCGTTGACTCGGCATGAGGCTCATGTGAAACTAGTCTTTCGGATTTTCACTCGATGTATCTAGTGTGGAATTTCGCTAAAATCCTACCGAGGAGTCCTTGCATTGGGTAAGAAATTATATGTTGGCAACCTGAGCTACAACATCAGCAACAGTGACTTGGAACGTTTGTTCACGGCCCATGGCACGGTGCGATCCGCTCAGGTTATCACGGATCGCGACACTGGACGATCCAAGGGGTTCGGCTTTGTGGAGATGAGCAGTGACCAGGAAGCCCAGGCAGCCATCGCTGCCCTCAACGGCAAGGAGGTGGAGGGGCGGGGTTTGACGGTCAACGAGGCTCGTCCCCAACAAGGTCCCGGTGGCGGTGGTGGCTACGGCGGCGGCAAACGTGGTGGTGGCTACGGCGGCGGCGGTGGCTACGGCGGTGGTCGGCGTTACTGATCCAGCGTCACATCCGGCCCATACGTTCAACCGTTCAACGACCTGGGAACCTCCTCACGCGGATAACCGCATCCAATACGCACTCGATAAAACGCGCCGGCTCCTTGGCCGTTTGCCTGTTGGCTCCTTGAGAGTCATTTATAAAACAACTTGTTGAATGAAATGCCTTCATGCGAACAGGAACGGGCCATCCGGCTCCCTCTCCCGGCGGGAGAGGGAGCCCTTCAACAAAAACGGGCGGCTTTTTAGCCGCCCGTTTCGTTTTCCTCAGCGCAAGGCTTCGGCCCTAACCGTTCGCCCGTGATTCCAGAATTTCAACCGCGGGCAGTTTCTTACCTTCCAGGAATTCCAGGAACGCGCCCCCGGCGGTGGAAATATAGCTCACCTTGGTGCCGAACTTGTTGATCGCCGCGATGGTGTCGCCGCCGCCGGCAATCGAGAACGCCTTGGAACCGGCGATGGCGTTGGCCAGCACCTTGGTGCCACCGGCGAACTGATCGAACTCGAACACGCCGACCGGACCGTTCCACACCACCGTGCCAGCCTGGCCGAGCAGGTCGGCCAGCGCCTTGGCGGACTCGGGGCCGATGTCCAGGATCATGTCGTCGTCGGCCACCTCGTCGATCTTCTTGACCGTGGCGGCGGCGGTGGCGGCGAATTCCTTGGCGCAAACCACGTCGGTGGGCAACGGCACCTTGGTCTTGGCCATCACCTTTTTCGCCTCCTCGACCAGATCGGGTTCGGCCAGCGACTTGCCGATCTTCTTGCCCGTGGCCAGCAGGAAGGTGTTGGCGATGCCGCCGCCGACGACGAGCTGATCCACTTTGTCGGCCAGACTGTCGAGGATGGTCAGTTTGGTCGAGACCTTGGAACCGGCGACGATGGCCGCCAGCGGGCGGTTCGGTGCGTTAAGCGCCTTGCCCAGCGCCTCCAGTTCCTTGGCGACCAGCGGGCCGGCGCAGGCCACCGGAGCGTACTTGCCCATCCCGTAGGTGGTGGCTTCGGCGCGGTGCGCGGTGCCGAAGGCGTCATGCACCCACACGTCGCACAGCTTGGCCATCTTCTGCGAAAGCTCGTCGCTGGACTTCTTCTCACCCTTGTTGACGCGGCAGTTTTCGAGCAGGACGACCTCGCCGGGTTTGACCTCGAAACCGCCATCCACCCAGTTCTGCACCAGCCGCACCGGCTTGCCCAACAGTTCGGACATACGTTTGGCAATCGGGGCCAGCGAGTCCTCGGGCTTGAATTCGCCTTCCTTCGGGCGGCCCAGGTGAGAGGTGACCATCACCGCCGCGCCCTTGTCCAGCGCGTATTGAATCGCCGGCAACGAGGCGCGAATGCGCGTGTCGTCGGTGATGTCGCCGGCGTCGTTTTGTGGCACATTCAGGTCGGCGCGGATGAAGACACGCTTACCGGCCACGTCGAGATCGGTCAGACGCTTGAAATTCATAATCTTTTTCCCTCCAAGCAAAACCCCCGTCCGGCTTGGCGCGGGGCCAGGGCGGCGGGGGCGGGGTTGAACTCAGTCGCGAACCGCCACGGCGTGGCGACGCTTACCCGGCGATGACGCGGACCATCTCCACAACCTTGCAGGAGTAGCCCCATTCGTTGTCGTACCAGGCGACGACCTTGACGAAGGTGTCGTCCAGCGCGATGCCGGCTTTCGCATCGAACACGGACGTGCAGCTTTCGCCCCGGAAATCGGTGGCGACCACGGAATCCTCCGTGTAGCCCAAGATGCCCTTCATCGCGCCTTCCGAAGCGGCCTTCATCGCGGCACAGATATCCTTGTAGGTCGCGGGCTTGTTCAGTTCCACCGTGAGGTCGACCACGGAGACATCGGACGTGGGGACGCGGAAGGCCATGCCGGTGAGCTTCTTGTTGAGCTCGGGAATGACTTTGCCCACCGCCTTGGCAGCACCGGTCGACGAGGGGATGATGTTCTCCAGAATACCGCGCCCGCCGCGCCAATCCTTGTTGGAGGGGCCGTCGACGGTCTTCTGCGTGGCGGTGGCGGCGTGCACGGTGGTCATCAACCCGCGCTTGATGCCCCAGGTGTCGTTCAAGACCTTGGCGACCGGCGCCAGGCAGTTGGTGGTGCAGGACGCGTTGGAGATGATGGTTTGGCCGGCGTACTTGTCGTGATTGACGCCGTAGACGAACATCGGCGTGTCGTCCTTGCTGGGTGCGCTCTGGATGACCTTCTTGGCGCCGGCATTGATGTGCTTCTGGCAGGTTTCCTCGGTCAGGAACAGGCCGGTAGACTCGACGACGACGGTAGCGCCCACTTCGTTCCACTTCAGATCGGCCGGATCCTTGACGGCGGTCAGACGAATCTTCTTGCCGTTGACGATGAGGGTATTGCCATCGACCGCGACATCGCCCTTGAAACGGCCATGTACGGAATCGTACATCAGCATGTAGGCGAGATAGTCGGGTTCGAGCAGGTCGTTGATGCCGACGATCTCGATGTCGGGAAAGTGCTTCACCGCGGCGCGGAATACCATGCGGCCGATGCGGCCAAACCCATTGATGCCAACTTTGATAGCCATGCTTTCCTCCAACAGTGTGGTTCTCATCAAAAGACGGGCGAGCGGAGTCACCCACCCAACATGATCAAGTTTAAACCTTATTCTTTAAAAAGCAGCACCGGGCTGGAGCAGCGCCTCCACGGCGGCGATCACCCGTTCCGCGGTGAAACCGAAATGCTGGAAAATCACCTCCGGCGGACCGGATTCGCCGAAGCAGTCGATACCGATCACCGTACCCCACGGGCCGGCGTACTTGTACCAGGGCGCGGTCACCCCGGCCTCCACCACCACCCGCCGGGTCACCGCCGCCGGCAATACCGATTCGCGCCAGGTGGCATCCTGGGCCTCGAACACGTCCACCGAGGGCATCGAAACCACGCGGATTCTCCGTCCCCGGGCGTTCAGTTGCCGGGCCGCCTCCACCGCCAGTTGCACCTCGGAACCGGTGGCGATGATGATCGCTTCCGGGCCGTCCCCGCAATCGAGCAGCACGTAGCCGCCCCGGGCGATGGCCCGCACCTGCTCGGGCGTGCGGTCCTGGTGCGGCAGCTTCTGACGGGTGAAAACCAGCGCGGTCGGCCCGTTGACCCGCTCCAGGGCCGCCTTCCAGGCCACGGCGGTTTCCGTCGTGTCGCAGGTCCGCCACACCGACAGATCGGGAATGATCCGCAGACTGGCGACGTGCTCGACCGGCTGGTGGGTCGGACCGTCCCCGCCGACGCCGATGGAATCGTGGGTGAGCACGAACATGCAACGGATTTTCATCAGGGCCGACATGCGGATGGCGCTGCGGCCGTAGTCGGCGAACATCAGGAAGGTGCCGCCAAAGGGCACGTAGCCGCCATGCAGTGCCAGCCCGTTCATGATGGCGTTCATCGCGAATTCCCGCGCGCCGTAAAAGATCAGGTTGCCATCGGGATGTTCGAAATCGACCGGTCGGCAGCCAACCCAGGGGATGCCGGTGGATTCGGTGAGATCCGCCGAGCCGCCGACCAGGCTGGGAAAGTGGGGACCGTAAGCCTCGAGCGCGCGCTGAGACGCGGCCCGGGTGGCGAGATCCTCGCGCCGCTCCTGAGTGGCGTGAATGAAATTCCAGGCCAGTTCCTCCCAATCGGGGGGAAACCCGCAGGCCAGCCGCCGCTCGAATTCCGCCGCCGGCCCCGGGTATTCCGCGCGATAGCGGGCGAACAGTTCGTTCCACTCGGCTTCCCATGCCGCACCCTTGGCCCGGGCGTCGAAGGCGCGGTAATACTCGGGCGGAATCACGAAAGGTTCATGGCGCCAGCCGATATTGGCGCGGGTCGCGGCCACCTCGGCGGCGCCGAGGGGCGCGCCGTGCGATTTCTCGCTGCCGCCCTTGCCGGGCGAACCCCAGGCGATGGTGGTCTTGCAGCAGATCAGGGTCGGGCTTTCGGAGTAGGCCCGCGCCTGGGCGATGGCCTTGTAGACCGCCTCGGCGTCATGGCCGTCCACGTTCGGAATCACGTGCCAGCCGCAGGACTCGAAGCGCTGGACCATGTCCTCGCTGAACCAGCCTCGCACCGGCCCGTCGATGGAAATGCCGTTGTCGTCGTACAGGCAGATCAGTTTGCCCAGGCCCCAAATGCCGGCCAGCGAACACGCCTCGTAGGAGATACCTTCCATCAGGCAGCCGTCGCCCAGGATGACGTAGGTGTAATGATCGACGATGGGAAAGCCAGGGCGGTTGAAGCGGGTCGCCAGCGCCCGCTCGGCCAGCGCCATGCCGACGCCGTTCGCCAAACCCTGGCCCAGCGGCCCGGTAGTGGTTTCCACCCCCGGCGTGCGCCCGTATTCGGGGTGCCCCGGCGTCCGGGAACCCAACCGCCGGAAGTCGCGCAGATCCTGAATCGTCAGATCGTAGCCGCTCAGGTGCAGCAGCGAGTACTGCAACATCGAACCATGCCCGTTGGACAGGATCAGGCGGTCGCGGTTGAACCATCTGGGATTGGCGGGGTTGTGACGCAGGAAGTCGTTCCACAACACCTCGCCGAAATCCGCCATTCCCATCGGCGCGCCGGGGTGACCGGACTCCGCCCGTTGCACGGCGTCCATGCTCAAGGCGCGGATGGCATTGGCGAGTTCCCGACGCGACGGGGTTGGAATGTCCCGGACGGGAGGGCCGGAGGCGGCCAGCGGCGCGGTGATCGCGTCCGCCATCTGAAGGGCGGCCAGTTCGCTACGCGAGGGCATCAACTCTCTCCTAAAACAGTGCTCAGCAGCTTGAAAAAACAGAGAAGGAACCGGGTGGAAAGCGGAGACCAATCAATGGACACGCCACAACCCGGCCGCGCGCGTCGCTCTTGCTGGGACGTTCACCGGAGAGACCACGAGGGGATGTCCGGTCGCGCCAAAGCCCCCTTTGGGGATCGGTTCGGCCGAAAAATGGTCGCGATTATAGGAAAAATCGCAGTAAACGCCAATGTATTTCCGCCGTCGCGCCTGTTGCCGCGGACCGTTCAATCCCGGCGCAGACTGTCGGAGATGGCGACCGGCGTCGGATACCTGAGCACCAGAAAATAAGTGGAGGCGACGAAGGTCAGCAGGGTCGTCGCCTGCACCAGATAGGATGCCTCCCGGCTGATCAACTGATTTTGCTGGGCCAGCACCGCGATCAGCAGGGCGAACTCGCTGACCTGACCCAGCCGCACGCCCACTTCCATGGCGATGCGCGGGCGTTCGCCGGCCCATTGCAGAAAGCCGCGGAACACCCAGGGCTTGGCGATCATCAGCAGCGTGCCCAACAGCAGAGTAGGGAGAAACACCGAGCCCAGCATTCCCAGGTCGAACCCCGCGCCCAGCGAAAAGAAAAACAGCACCAGAAAAAAATCGCGCAACGGCTTGAGGCTGTCGGCGATGTACAGCGAGATCGGGCTGGTGGCCAGCGCCACGCCGCCGATGAAGGCGCCGATGGCGTAGGACAGACCCAGCAGCGCCGCCACCTGCGAGATGCACAGGCACCAGCCGATGGCGGTCAGAAAGATATACTCGCGAATCTTGTCGAACCGGCGGATCAACGGAACCAATACGTAACGCGAGGCCAGAAAGGCGAACCCCAGCAGCATCGGCAAGGTGACGATCAGCAAACCCAGCCCTTGCAGCGACGAACCGCGCCCGCCCAACCCTTCCAGTAACAGCAGCACGGCAATCGCCAGCAGATCCTGCAACAACAGGATGCTGATGATGATCTCGCCGGTGTGCTGATGATGCAGGGTGCGGGTCGGCAACAGCTTGAGGCCGATGATGGTGCTGGAAAAGGTCATCGCCGCGCCGACCAGCAGGCTTTCGCTGAGGGTGTAGCCGAACAACCACGCGATCCAGCCGCCCATCAGCGCGAACACCAGCGAGGTGCCCAGCGTGATCAGGGTGGCCTTGCGCAACATCTGCAACAATCGCTGCGGCGAGAGGTCCAGCCCCAGCAGGAACAGCAGAAACATGATGCCGACCTGGGCCATCTGTTCGATGGCCGAGGCGTTGTCGATCAGTCCGAGGCCAAATGGGCCGATCAAGATGCCCAAAACGATGTAGGCGACCGGCAACGCCTGGCGCGCGTACAAGGCCAGTGTGGCGAACAAGGCTGCGCCGGTGAAAATCAGAAACAGCGAAAAGACGAGGGTATTTTGGGCGTCGTGCATTTGTTATTGATTCCCGGCCAACACATCGGCGACAGCGCACCGAATCTATCGTCGCCAGGCTATCACTATACCAGCGTTCGACCGCGCTGCGGGCTGCACGAACCCCAGCGCCGCTCTTCAGCATGATTATTGGATGGTAGGCGTCGCTGCCTCTGACGCTCCTGACGCGCCTGCTACTGCATTTGTCGCTGGATGATTACCTGCCCCCGGGTCTGCTCCCGTTCGACCCGCTGCT
>DGFE01000176.1:16739-21012 GCA_002391525.1 Competibacteraceae bacterium UBA3908 | reverse complement strand
ATCCCGATCACCTGGCCGGAGTTTGGCAACCTGCACCCGATGGCGCCGCTCGATCAGGCCCAGGGTTATGCGGAACTGTTCGCGGAACTGGAGCGGATGCTGGTGGCCTGCACCGGCTACGACGCCGTTTCGCTGCAACCCAACGCCGGTTCGCAAGGCGAATACGCCGGAATGATGGCGATCCGCGCCTACCACGCCAGCCGGGGCGAGGGCGGGCGCAACGTCTGCCTGATCCCCTCGTCGGCGCACGGCACCAACCCGGCCACCGCGCAGATGGCCGGAATGCAGGTGGTGGTGGTGGCCTGTGATCGCAACGGCAACGTCGATCTTGCCGATCTCAAGGCCAAGGCGGAGAAACATTCCGCCAATCTGGCGGCGATCATGATCACCTACCCGTCCACCCACGGCGTGTTCGAGGAAGCGATCCGCGAGATTTGTGAGGTGGTGCATTCCCACGGCGGTCAGGTCTACATCGACGGCGCCAACATGAACGCCATGGTTGGGCTGTGCCAGCCGGGTCAGTTCGGCGGGGACGTCTCCCATCTCAACCTTCACAAGACCTTCTGCATCCCGCACGGCGGCGGCGGTCCGGGCGTCGGCCCGATTGGAGTCAAGTCGCATCTGGCGCCGTTCCTGCCAGGCCACCGGGCCTGGGCGCACAAATCCGCCGGCGCGGTGGCGGCAGCCCCCTGGGGCAGCGCCAGCATCCTGCCGATCAGTTGGAGCTACATCGCCCTGATAGGACGCGACGGTCTCAAACAGGCGACCGAGGCGGCCATCCTCAACGCCAACTACATCGCTCACCGGCTCGCGCCGCACTACCCGATCCTGTACACCGGCGCCCATGGCCGGGTGGCGCACGAGTGCATCATCGACCTGCGCCCGCTCAAGGATCGCAGCGGCGTGACCGTGGACGACGTCGCCAAGCGGCTGATCGACTTCGGGTTCCACGCGCCCACCATGTCCTTCCCGGTACCCGGCACCCTGATGATCGAGCCGACCGAGAGCGAACCCAAGTCCGAGCTCGACCGGTTCTGCGACGCCATGATCCGGATTCGCGAGGAGATCCACGCCGTCGAATCCGGGGCCATGCCCGCTGCCGACAATCCGTTGAAGAACGCGCCGCACACCGCGATGGAACTGGCCGGCGAATGGGGCCACCCCTACAGCCGCGAACAGGCGGCATTCCCGGTCGCCAGCCTGCGCACCGTCAAGTACTTCCCGCCGGTGGGCCGGGTGGACAACGTGTACGGCGACCGCCATTTGGTGTGCGCGTGCGTGCCGATCTCCGAGTACGCCGACGATTCCAGCGAGTACGCGGGCGCCTGACGCCACTCACTGAGGAGCCGAATCATGATGACATCCATCGTCTTGACCGTGATCGGTCAGGATAAACCGGGATTGGTGAGCGCGATCTCGCAAAAGATCACCGCCGGCGGCGGCAACTGGCTGGATTCGCGCATGGCGAGCCTGGGCGGGAAATTCGCCGGCCTGTTGCTGGTCAGCGTGCCGCAGGAGAAAGCCGAGGCCCTGATTTCATCGCTGCAAGCGCTGGAACAACAAGGTCTGCGGCTGGTGATCGAGCACGGCAGCACTGAGGCCGCGCCGGGCGGGCGGATGCTGAAACTGGCGCTGACCGGCCACGACCGGCCCGGCATCGTCCGCGATATTTCCGACGCCCTGGCCCGGCGGAAAGTCAACATCGAGGAGATGGAAACCGCGTTCTTCAGCGGCTCGTTCTCGGGCGAGGACATGTTCGAGATGCGCGCCACGCTGCGCGCGCCAGCGGAGCTGACCGACGACGCCTTACGCAAGACCCTGGAGAGCCTGGCCAACAACTTGATGGTGGACATCGACCTCGACGCGGCCGTCTAGGGCGAAACCCATCGACTAAAGAGGATTTGCGATGTTTGGCAGCGATATGAAAATTCAGGGCTTCGATGACGAGTTGTACGCCGCCATCGAAGCGGAGAAGCAGCGTCAGGAAGATCACATCGAGCTGATCGCCTCCGAGAACTACGCCAGTCGCCGGGTGCTGGAGGCGCAAGGTTCGGTGCTCACCAACAAGTACGCCGAGGGTTACCCCGGCAAGCGCTATTACGGCGGTTGCGAGCATGTGGATGTGGTCGAACAGCTGGCTATCGACCGCGCCAAGCAACTGTTTGGCGCGGATTACGCCAACGTTCAGCCCCACTCCGGCTCCCAGGCCAACGCCGCCGTTTACATGGCCCTGCTCCAGCCGCATGAAACCGTGCTCGGCATGAGCCTGGCGCACGGCGGCCACCTGACCCACGGCGCCAAGGTCAACTTTTCCGGCAAGATCTACAACGCGGTGCAATACGGCATCAAGCCCGACACCGGCGAGATCGATTACGACCAAGTCGAGGCGCTGGCGCTGGAACACCGGCCCAAGATGATCGTCGCCGGGTTTTCGGCCTATTCCCTGATCGTCGACTGGGCGCGCTTCCGCGTCATCGCCGACCGGGTCGGGGCTTATTTCTTCGTGGATATGGCGCATGTGGCGGGACTGGTCGCGGCCGGCGTCTATCCCAACCCGGTGCCCATCGCCGACGTGGTCACCACCACCACCCACAAGACCCTGCGCGGCCCGCGCGGCGGGCTGATCCTGGCGCGGGCCAACCCCGATCTGGAGAAGAAGTTCAATTCCCTGGTCTTCCCCGGCATCCAGGGCGGCCCGCTGATGCACGTCATCGCTGCCAAGGCGGTGGCGTTGAAGGAGGCGCTGCAACCCGAGTTCAAGACCTACCAGCAACAGGTGGTCAAGAACGCCAAGGCGATGGTCGCGGTGTTCCAGGAACGCGGCTATCAGGTCGTCTCCAACGGCACCGAGGATCATCTGTTCCTGCTCAGCCTGATCGACAAGGGCCTCACCGGCAAGGCCGCCGACGCGGCGCTGGGCGCGGCCGGCATCACCGTCAACAAGAACGCGGTGCCCAACGATCCCCAGTCGCCGTTCGTGACCAGCGGCATCCGCATCGGCACGCCGGCGGCGACCACGCGCGGCTTCAAGGAACCGGAGGTGAAGGCGGTCGCCAACTGGATCTGCGACATTCTGGACGACATCAACAATCCCGCCGTGATCGAGCGGGTCAAGGCGCAGGCCGCCGAGTTGTGCGCCCGCTTCCCGGTTTACGGGAAATAACGGGAAACCGTCCCGCGCCGTCGCCGGACGCGACGGCGGGGCCTTCCCCGTTGGAAGCCATGTGGACCGAACGCGATCACAACGGAGCTAAGTCATGGCATTGAGCGTTTTCGATCTGTTCAAGATTGGCATTGGTCCGTCCAGCTCGCATACGGTCGGGCCGATGCGGGCCGCCCTGCAATTCACCACCGGACTGCGACAGGCCGGTCTGCTGGAGCGCGTTCATTCGGTCAAGGCGGATTTGTATGGCTCGCTCGGCGCGACCGGCAAGGGGCACGGCTCGGACAAGGCCGTGTTGCTGGGGCTGGAAGGCGACGCGCCGGACACCGTGGACACCGAATCGGTGGACGCCCGGCTGAAAGCGATCCGCGAAACCCAGCGCCTCAAGCTGCTGGGCGCGCATGAAATCGAGTTCCGCGAAAAGCAACACCTGATCATGCACCGGCGCGAGTCGCTGCCGTTCCACCCCAACGGGATGCGCTTCGCCGCTTACGACGCCGCCGGGGAAGTGTTGAGCGCCAGAGTTTACTACTCGGTGGGCGGCGGTTTCGTGGTCGATGAATCGGCGGCGGGGGCCGACCGCATCGTGGAAGATCAGACGCCGCTGCCCTACCCGTTCAAGACCAGCGCCGATCTTCTTCGTCAGTGCGCCGAACACCGGCTGTCGATCAGCCAGCTCATGCTCGAAAACGAAAAGAGCTGGCGGCCGGAAGCCGAGACGCGCGCCGGCTTGCTGAAGATCTGGAACGTGATGCAGGAATGCGTGCACATCGGCATCAGCAAGCAGGGGATCATGCCGGGTGGGCTGAAGGTGCGCCGCCGGGCCGCCGACCTGTACCGCACGCTGTTGAGCCGGCCCGAGGCCAACCTGCGCGATCCGCTGACGGTCATGGACTGGGTGAATCTGTACGCGCTGGCGGTGAACGAACAAAACGCCACCGGCGGGCGGGTGGTCACCGCGCCCACCAACGGCGCCGCCGGCATCATTCCGGCGGTGCTGCACTACTACACCCGCTTCGTGTGGAACGCCAGCGACGACGGCGTGGTGCGTTTCCTGCTCACCGCCGGCGCCATCGGCATTCTTTACAAGGAAAACGCCTCGATTTCCGG
>DGFE01000176.1:5367-16423 GCA_002391525.1 Competibacteraceae bacterium UBA3908 | reverse complement strand
GCCGAAATCGGCATGGAACACAACCTCGGCCTCACCTGCGATCCGGTCGGCGGCCTGGTGCAGGTGCCCTGCATCGAGCGCAACGCCATGGCATCGATCAAGGCGATCAACGCCGCCCGAATGGCGCTGCGCGGCGACGGCAAGCACTTCATATCGCTCGACAAGGTCATCCGGACCATGCGCGAGACCGGCGCGGACATGAAGACCAAATACAAGGAAACCGCCCGCGGTGGCCTCGCCGTCAACATCATCGAGTGCTAACGCGGCGCGAACCCGAACTCTCCACTACTTGGAACCCTGCCATGAGCACTAACCAATCCCTTTCCCGCACGCCGCTGTACGACCTGCACGTCGAACTCGGCGCCAAGATGGTGCCCTTCGCCGGTTACGAGATGCCGGTGCAATACCCCTCTGGCATCATCAAGGAACACTGCCATACCCGCACGCAGGCTGGCCTGTTCGACGTGTCGCACATGGGCCAGGTGCGCCTGTCCGGCCCGGACGCGGCGGTGGCCCTGGAAACGCTGGTGCCGGTGGACATCATCGACCTGCCCGCCGGCAGCCAGCGGTATGCCCTGTTCACCAACGAGCAAGGCGGCATCCTGGACGATCTCATGGTCGCCAACAGCGGCGACTCGCTGTTCGTGGTGGTCAACGCCGCCTGCAAGCAGCAGGACATCGCTCACATGCGAGCGCACCTATCCAGCCGCTGCCAAGTGGAAGAACTGGCCGACCGCGCGCTGCTGGCCATCCAGGGTCCGGCGGCGGCGGCGGTCATGACCCGGCTGGCGCCGGAAACCGGCAAGATGCTGTTCATGGATCACGGGCCGGTGACGCTGGTCGGCGTCCCCTGTCTCATCAGCCGTTCCGGCTACACCGGCGAAGATGGCTACGAAATTTCGGTGCCCGCCGCCAAGGCCGAGGAACTCGCCCGCCTGCTGCTCGCGCAACCGGAGGTCGCGCCCATCGGCCTGGGCGCGCGGGACTCGCTGCGCCTGGAAGCGGGCCTGTGCCTGTATGGCCACGACATCGACACCACCACCACCCCGGTCGAGGCCAGCCTGCTGTGGGCGCTGTCCAAGCCGCGGCGGCGCGACGGCGCGCGACCCGGCGGCTATCCCGGTGCGGAGGTGATTGCCGAGCAGATTGAAAAAGGCGTGGCCCGCAAGCGGGTCGGTCTGCTGCCCAAAGGCAAGATGCCGGTGCGCGACGGCGCGGAAGTGGTGGACGATAGCGGTCGGGTGGTCGGCAAGGTCACCAGCGGCGGCTTCGGTCCGACCCTGGGCGGCCCGGTGGCGATGGGTTACGTCGAAACCGCATTGTCCAAGATCGGCACCGCCCTCAATGCGCTGGTGCGCGGCAAGCCAGTTCCCATTGAAGTCGCCAAGACGCCGTTCGTACCGCAGCGTTATTACCGGGGTTGAGGCGCTGACCCGGCCAAACTCGCGGTTGCGGGCTTGGCCGGGGTTGACTGGGCTGTCGGTCAGCAAGACCGCTGAAGGGCGTTATCAAAATTCATATAACAAAAAATCACGAGCTTAAAAGCTACCCTCAACCACCTTGGAGAAGAGCAATGTCGGTCGAAATCGCGCACCCCAAAACCGCCGAAACCCAAACGAGTGGCCTCCCCTGGACCTCGCAAGACACCGCATGGATGGCGACGCTGTTTGGCACCGCCGTCGGCGCGGGTATTCTGTTTCTGCCCATCAACGCCGGTCTCAAGGGATTCTGGCCGGTGGTGGTGATGATCGTTCTGTCCTACCCGATGGTCTATCTCGCCCATCGCGGATTGTCCCGCTTCGTCACGTCCTCGGCCCGTCCCGGCAGCGACCTTACTGAGGTGGTCGAGGAACACTTCGGCAAAATGGCCGGGTTGCTGATCACCTTCTTTTATTTCATGGCGATTTACCCCTTCGTAATGGTGTACGGCGTCGGCCTCACCAACACCATCAATTCCTTTATCGTCAATCAATTGGGAATGGCGCCGATCCCCCGCGTCATTCTCTCTTTCATCCTGGTCATGGGCATGACCGCCGTGGTCATCGCCGGCGAGAAACCGATGCTCCGCATCTGCGAGTTGCTGGTTTTTCCGCTGGTGGCGGTGTTGCTGTTCGTTATGCTGTACTTGATTCCCAGTTGGAACCTGTCTTCCCTGGAACTGGTTCCTGCCGCCGGCGACTTCACCATCACCATGTGGATTTCCCTGCCGGTGCTGATTTTCGCCTACAGCTTCACCCCGGCCGTCTCCTTCTTTTCCATGGCGCAGGAGCGCGATCACGGGCCAAACGCCGAAGCCAAGGCCCAGCAAATCCTGGCCCGCACCTCCCTCGTGTTGGTCATCTTTACCATGGGGTTCGTGGTGTCCTGCGTGCTCAGCCTTAGCCCGCAGGACATGGCGCAGGCCAAGACCCAAAACCTCCCGATCCTGTCCTACATCGCCAACCAGCGCGGTGGCTCCTTCATCGCGTATCTGGGACCGGCCGTGGCGTTTTTCGCCATCACCACGTCCTATTTCGGCCACTTCATCGGCACGCGCGAAGGTCTCAACGGCTTGATCACCAAACAGTTGCGCAATTCGGGCAAAGCGGTCGATCCCAAGAAAATCATGCTGTTCAGCAACATTTTCATCGTGGTGACCACCTGGATCGTGGCGACGATCAATCCCAGCGTGCTGGCGATCATCGAATCGCTGGGTGGCCCGATCGTGGCGCTGATCCTGTTCATCATGCCGATGTACGCGATTCGCAAAGTGCCGGCCATGCGCCGCTATTCCGGCCAGATCGGCAATGTATTCGTAACGGTCATCGGCCTCCTGGGGCTTTCCGCCATCCTGTATGGCTTGCTTTTCTGAAAAGGTCCGCCCCGGCAGGCAGCAGGCGGGCATCTGTGACTGTCGGGGTTTATCAATCTGTCGCGCGACCAACAGCCTTCGGAGTTGACGGTCATGACTTCTGGCGCAACCCCTAAGTTTATTTTGACGCTCTCCTGTCCGAGCGGCCCCGGCCAGGTGGCCGCCATCTCCGCCTTTCTGGATGGCTTGGGCTGTTATATCGAAGAGCTGTCGGTGTTCGACGATGATCTGAGTCAGCGCTTTTTCGTGCGTTGCGTCGCGCATACCGCAGCCGATTCGCCGCTATCGTTGCAGCGGGCGCGCCAGGAATTCGCGCCGGTCGCCGAACGCTTCGCGATGGCGTGGGCGATTCACGATGCCGCCGAACGTCCGCGCGTGCTGATCCTGGTGTCCAAGTTCGATCACTGCTTGAACGACCTGCTCTACCGCTGGCGCATCGGCGAATTGAAGATGGACGTCACGGCGGTAGTCTCGAATCACCCCGACCTGAAACCCATCGCCGACGCGCACGGCCTGGACTATCACCACTTGCCGGTGACGCCGGACACCAAGGCCGCGCGCGAGCAGCAATTGCTCGACCTCATATCCCGCACCGATACCGAGCTGGTGGTGCTGGCGCGCTACATGCAAATTCTGTCGGATGTTCTGTGCGAGCAGTTGGCCGGGCGCGCGATCAACATCCATCATTCCTTCCTGCCCGGCTTCAAAGGCGCCAAACCCTACCATCAGGCCCACGAACGCGGGGTCAAACTGATCGGCGCCACCGCCCATTTCGTGACCTCGGACCTCGACGAAGGCCCCATCATCGAGCAGGTGGTCGAGCGGGTGGATCATGCCTACCGTCCCGAACAACTGGCGGCCACCGGCCGCGACATGGAGTGCGCGGCGCTCGCCCGGGCGGTCAAGTACTACGTCGAACGACGCCTGTTTCTCAACGGCAAAAGAACGGTGGTGTTCCGGTGAGCGCCATCGCCGCGTTCCTTGACCCAAAGCATCAGGCGACCGTCGGGCCGGCGACGCCAGCGCGCGTCGCGGCCGAAACCGAACCCCTGGTCTGGGCTTGCGTCGGCATCGGCAGCAACATCGAACCGGGGCAAAACGTCCGCCGCGCACTGGCGGAACTGCGCCGGCGCTTCGGCGCGCTGACGATTTCCACGATCTACGCCAACCCGGCGGTCGGTTTTGCTGGCGACGATTTCCTGAACCTGGCGGTGAAGTTCGCCACCGCGCTGCCGGTCCACGAGCTCGCCGCCCAGCTTCGAGCCATCGAGGCTCGCCATCCCGCGCGCGGTGGGGCAGCGAAATTCACCGCGCGGGCCTTGGATTTGGATTTGCTGCTCTATGGCGACCGCGTGGTCGATAGTCCCAGCTTGCGGGTTCCCCGACCCGAAATCACCCGCTATGCCTTCGTGCTGCGGCCGCTGGCTGAAATCGCGGGTGATTGCCTGCATCCACTGCTGGGCGTCACCCTGGCCGAATTGTGGGTGCGCTTCGACCGGTCGCAAGCCCTGCTGCGGCCGATAGTTCTGCCCATCGAGTAATAAGGCGATTTCCGGAAATGTTCCTCCCTAGAGGTCTTTGGGTTCCCCCCTTTAGCAAAGGGGGGTTAGGGGGGATTTCTCCGCTGACGTGGCGCGCTCCCGTGGCGAAATCCCCCCCGGCCCCCCTTTTTCAAAGGGGGGAGGTGCCTCCCATTCAGGTAACGTCTTTATTGGAAATCGCCTAAAAGAGAGCTGATTAAAAAACGAAAGGAGAAAAAAGCAATGTCGAACACTGTTGCAGTAAATCCTGACGACTACCGATGCCCCGGCAGCGTCCTGCTGGGTATGTGCATCGGCGTGTCACTGTACTGGCTCTTCGCTTTGTCCATGGGCGCGCTGCTGCCGAGCATCGCCGCGACCCTGGGCGTACAGTCCACCGATCCGAACCTGGGTTTGGCTTCCAGCATGGCGGGGCTGGCCGCGGGCATCTGCATCGTCCCTGCGGGCAGTCTGGCGGATCGCTACGGGCGCGTGCTCCTGACGCGCATCGGTTTGGGGATCGGTCTGATCGGCATGTTGCTGGCCGGCTTGGCGCCCAACATGCTGGCGCTGATCGCGGGGCGCTTTTTTCAGGGGCTGGCTTCGGCCATCATCATGCCCGCCACCCTGGCCCTGGTCCGAGTCTACTACAACGACGCGGACCGCCCCCGCGCGATCAGCCTCTGGTCGATGTCCACCTTCGGCGCCGCCAGCGTATCCAGCCTGTTCGGCGGTCTGGTCGCCACTTACCTCGGCTGGCGCTGGGCTTTTCTGCTGGCGGTCCCCTGCATCTTCGTCGCCTTCTGGCTGCTGCGCGACGCGCCGGAGCGGAAAGCCGCCAGCACGCGGGAGGAAACGCTCGATGCCTTGGGTTTCGCGGCGCTAATCTTTGGGTTCCTGGCGCTCAATCTCTTCGTCTCCAAAGGCAACGCCTGGGGCTGGACCAATCCGATCACCATCGGCGCGCTGGCGATTTTCCTGGTGTCCATGGCGATTTTCATCCCCAACGAGCTGCGCCACCCCTCACCCATCGCCGATTTGCGGCTCTTCAAGCATAAGATTTTTACCGGCGCGGTGGTGGCCAACCTGTTCATCAATTCGCTGCTCGGGATTCTGTTCGTCATCCAGACCTATCTCCAGAAGGGACGCGGCTTGACGCCCATGGAAGCGGCATTGCTGACCTTGGGCTATGCCGTGACGGTGGTCACGATGATCCGGGTCGGCGAAAAGATCAGTTTGCGCACCGGGCCACGCCTGCCCATGGTACTGGGCGCGCTCTGCTTTTTGGGCATGGTGACCCTGCTGTCCATGACCTCCATCGCCGACAACACCCTCTACTTTATCCTGGTGTTCGTCGGCCTGGCGTTCCAGGGCGTCGGTCTCGGCCTCTTTGCCACCCCGGCGACTGGCGCGGCGATCAACGCCGCGCCACCCGACAAGGCCGGCGTGGCCGGCGGCATCTTCAAGATGGCCAGCTCGCTCGGAGGCGCGCTCGGCATCGCCATCCATTTGGCGATCTATGGGGCCGTCGCGGCGAGCACGCAAGGCAACTTGCACGTCGCCGCCATGTACAGCATCGGCTCCGGCGTCATCGCGACGCTGCTGGCGGCTTTGGTGGCCTTTCTGCTGATACCCGTGAAGAAATAAAAATGGAGCGCACCACAGGGTGCTCGACACCAAGATCCACTTGGCCGTGGATGCGCATGGTTTACCGCTCCGGGTGTTGTCACGGCGGGTACCGTGGTGGATTGCACCCGGGCGGGAAGCCTGACGGACGGCTTCAGGGCACAGACGCTGCTGGCGGACAAGGCCTGTGAGACGGACGAAATTATCGCCCAGGCGCAAGCTCGCGATATGGGGCCGGTCATCCCTCCGAAAAAGAGCCGCAAAAACCCGCGTCCTTACGATGAATATCTCTATCACCAATGCGCCATCGGGGCGAAAACGCCATTCCGCGCCTGAAAGGCTGGAGAGGCATCGCCAACCGTTACGTTAAAAAAGCTTCATCCTTTCTCGCCATCGCTCAAATCCGTTGCCTTTTCCTCTGGGCTTCAATTTCGTGACGACAGTGTCTAATCACTGGGTCCGTGGTTCGAGTGCGCACCGGGGAGCCCTATGAAATCAAGAGAAGGCGTTGGGCGAAGACCCAATCCCTTATTTTTATTGGGGCCGTCAACAGCTCAAACCATGTCCCGCCAAACCTCCAGCCAGGGATTCTGGCCGACTTCGCGCAATCGTTCCTCCCGTTCGTGGCGAGTCTCCCGCTGCGCCCGACTAGAGCGCCTATGCGCCGCGCGCAACCGATCCTCGCGTTGGTGGCGGGTCTCCCGCTGCCTGATTTCAGGCGACGCTTCGATTTGGTTCGAGTTGCCCACCCGCGCCGGCAGATTGGGGACGAAGGTGAGAGTGGCGACGGCGGCGGCGGTCAGCACGGTCTTCATAAAGCCTCCCGGATCAAGGAAGGCCCTACGATAGCCGGCCCTGGCTGAACGGCAGCCAAACGCCGATCCGAACCCACGCCCGTTGCATACACCGTAGCCAATATGGAGAATGCCAATATTGAAGACGCCAACCTGAGGAGTAAGCATCATGAGTAAAAACGCGGACATCAAAAAGGAAACCAAAAAGAAACCGGCGAAAACCATGAAGGAAAAGAAGGCCGAAAAGAAATCGAAGAAGGAAAACAAAGGCTCTTGAACCTAACCGCCTGATCGCCAGACGGGGCAACCCGTCCGGCGAAATTCGTTGTTTACCCCCATCCCGCGTTGCCACCGGCATCGTTATCGCTGCGGTAACCTTCATCGCAACTCCCTGCCCCGCAACCATGCTTCGCGCGACGCCCAACATTCATATCCCCGAACATGAACTGCGATTCCAGTTCAAACTGGCGTCCGGTCCTGGCGGCCAGAATGTGAACAAGGTGACGACAGCGGCGGAACTGCGCTTCGATGTCGCGCGTTCGCCCTCGCTGCCGGAACCCGTGCGGGAGCGGTTGCTGGTACTGGCCGGGAACCGCTTGACGCAAGGAGGGGAACTGCTGATCACCGCCCGGCGCTTCCGCAGCCAGGAGCGCAATCGCCAGGATGCCATCGAGCGGTTGATTGCCCTGATCCAAAAAGCGGCGGCGGCGCCAAAGCCGAGACTCAAGACCAAGCCTTCGCGCGCGGCCAGGCAGCGACGGATGGATGAAAAGCGGCGGCTCGGAGAGAAGAAGCAAACCCGCCGGTCCATCGGAGCGGTGGGGGAACGTGAATGAATGCCGATACCTTGTCGCGCCTGCCTTGAAGCCACACTCTAAAATTCAAGGACCAGGCGTTGACGCCGCATGGCTGCTCGCTCAATGACTCGATGCGCCGCGCAACCCGTATCGCCACCTTGTTAAAGCCACGGCAAGCGGGTAATTTGAGCCTCCGCCAAACAGTCGAACCATCGCCACCCCGCTCATGCCCGACCGTGATTCCCTGCATCGCTTCCTGTTCGAGCACCTGGCCGCTCGCGGCGAGATCGTCCATCTCGACGCCACCTGGCGGACGGTGCTGGAGCGCCGCCCCTATCCGCCGGTGGTGCGCCACGTGCTGGGCGAGACCGTTGCCGCCGCTGCCCTGCTGTCGACCACCATCAAGTTCGACGGCCTGCTGACCCTGCAAATCCAGGCCAGCGGACCGCTGCGGCTGGTGGTCGTGCAGGTGACCTCGGAACGTACCCTGCGCGCGCTGGCCCGCTGGGACGGGGAGCCGGAAGCGGCTCCGCTGCGTGACCTGTGCGGCGACGGCGCGCTGATCTTGACCCTCGATCTCGAACAGGGCCGAGAGCCGTATCAGGGCATGGTGAGCCTGCGCGGCGACACGCTGGCCGAGGCGCTGCAGGAATACTTCGAGCGGTCCGAACAGTTGCCCACCCGAATTCATCTCGCCGCCGACGAACGGGTTGCCGCCGGCCTGTTGCTGCAACGGCTGCCCAGCGCCGGTGCCGCCGGCGCAGATGCCTGGAACCGACTGGGGGCGCTGGCCGCCACGCTGCAACCGGGGGAATTGCTGGAACTGGATGCTCCTGCCCTGCTGCGCCGGTTGTTCCACGAAGAGGACGTGCGGCTGTTCGAGCCGGACGCTTTTCGCTATCGCTGCGCGTGCTCGCGGGAGCGCACCGCCGCCATGCTGCGCACCCTGAGCGAGGCCGAGCTCCGGGAGACGCTGGACGAACAAGGCGCGATGTACGTGGATTGCGAGTTCTGCGGCCATCGCTACGTGTTCGACCCCATCGATATCGCCGGTCTGTTCACCGCCATCACGCCGGACCCGTCCACCGCCCGCCACTGACGCCCCATGCTTGCCCTGTTCAACCTGTTCCTGGACATCTGCCTGCTGCGCAAAGGCCCACAGGACGTACCGGCCTCGGTGCCATTGGTGAAAATGTGCCTGCTGGCCTACGGGCTGTCCGGCCTGCTGGTGCTCCTGCTCAGCACGCCGGTCCCGGTGGCGCTGCTGCAAATCCTGCTGGACATCGTGTTGCTGAGCGGGTTGCTCTACCTGGCGCTGACCCTGCGCCGGCACCCGAAACGCTTCGAGCAAACCCTGAGCGCTCTGACCGGCACCGGCACTCTGATGGGCCTGCTGGCGCTGCCGCTGATGACCTGGATCGTCCGCCAGCAAGCAGGCGGTGATACCGCGTTACCGTCCCTGTTGCTGCTGGTGCTGATGGTCTGGAGCATTGCGATCATGGCCCACATCCTGCGCCATGCGCTCGACACCTCGATTTGGGTGGGGGCGCTGTACGCCCTCGGCTATACCTTTCTGTCCTGGACCCTGACGGGCTGGATCGGCCCGCAAACCTCCTGAACGAACCGGCCCGTTCCGCTCCCGGAGCGGGCGGAGAGACCCTGCACATGCACATTCACATCCTCGGTATCTGCGGCACCTTCATGGCCGGCATCGCCCTGCTGGCTCGCGCGGCGGGGCATACCGTTTCCGGCTGCGACGCCAACGTCTATCCGCCGATGAGCACTCAACTGGCCGAAGCCGGCATCGCGCTGCGGGAAGGTTACGACCCCGGACAACTCGACGAATTTCGACCGGACATGGTCGTGGTCGGCAACGTGATGAGTCGGGGCCGACCCATCGTCGAAACCCTGCTCGACCGCGAACTGCCCTACACCTCCGGCCCGGCCTGGCTGGCCGATTACGTGCTGCGGGGCCGGCACGTGCTGGCGGTGGCCGGCACCCACGGCAAGACCTCCACCAGCAGCCTGCTGGCCTGGATTCTGGAGCACGCCGGCCTGGAGCCGGGTTTTCTGATCGGCGGCATTCCGGCCAATTTCGGTCAATCGGCGCGGCTGGGCCGCGCACCGTTCTTCGTGGTGGAAGCGGACGAGTACGACACCGCCTTTTTCGACAAGCGCTCCAAGTTCGTCCACTATCGGCCACGCACCCTGATCCTCAACAACCTGGAATTCGACCACGCCGACATCTTCCCCGATCTGGCCGCCATCCAACGCCAGTTCCACCATCTGCTGCGGACCGTGCCGGGCGCCGGCCTGATCGTCGCCAACGGGCAGGACGCGAATCTGACCGAAGTGCTGGCGATGGGGTGCTGGACCCCGGTGGAAAAATTCGGCGTCGGCGACTGGGAGGCGCGCGCCATCGCTCCCGACGGCGGCGCGTTCGACGTGCATTACCGGAGTGAACCACAGGGTCGGGTGGCATGGACGCAACTGGGCCCGCACAACGTCCATAACGCCCTGGCCGCCCTCGCCGCCGCCCGCCACGTCGGCGTGCCGACCGGCCGGGCCATCGCCGCGCTGATCGAATTCCAAGGCGTCAAACGGCGGCTGGAAGCGCGCGGCACGGTCAACGGCGTGGTGGTCTACGACGATTTCGCCCATCACCCGACCGCGATTGCCACCACGCTGGCCGGATTGCGCGCCCGCGTCGGCGACCAGCCGATCATCGCCGTGCTGGAACCGCGCTCCAACACCATGAAGCTGGGCGTGTTCAAGGACAGCCTCGCCCCGGCGCTGGCGGCGGCCGACGCCGTGGTGCTGTATCAGGCGCCCGATCTCGGCTGGGATCTGGGCATGGTCGCGGCGGCGCTCGGCCCGCGCGGGCAGGTGTGCGATTCGCTCGACGCCACGCTGGCCGCCATCCATGCGCAAACGAAGCCGGGAACCCAGGTGCTGATCATGAGCAACGGCGGTTTCGGGGGGATTCACGAGCGCTTGTTGAGCTCGTTGCGGGCGAACGCTACCGATGTCTGAACCGCCCGCCCCCCACCCCCTCATCCTCGGCATGACCGGCGCGTCCGGCGCCGATTATGGGCTGCGGCTGCTGCACTGCCTGCTCGAGACCGGCCATCCGGTGCACTTGCTGCTCTCGAAGGCTGCTCAGGTCGTCATTCACATGGAGACCGAGCTGCGGCTGCCGGGCCGGCCTCACGACATTCAGCAGGTGTTGACCGAACACTACCGCTGCGACCCCGGACAGCTTCGCGTCTACGGCCAGGATGAATGGACCGCGCCGCCAGCCAGCGGCTCGGCGCTGGCGCGGGCGATGGTGGTCTGTCCCTGCACCACCGGCGCGCTGGCCGCCATCGCCAACGGTAACAGCGACAACCTGCTGGAACGGGCCGCCGACGTGACGCTGAAGGAAAGGCGTAAACCTGTCTCTTATACACATCTGACGCTGCCGACGCA
>DGFE01000176.1:4335-5362 GCA_002391525.1 Competibacteraceae bacterium UBA3908 | reverse complement strand
ATAAGAGACAGGTCCCTGCACCACCGGCGCGCTGGCCGCCATCGCCAACGGTAACAGCGACAACCTGCTGGAACGGGCCGCCGACGTGACGCTGAAGGAAAGGCGTAAACTGATCCTGGTGCCGCGGGAAACGCCGCTCTCGGTCATCCACCTGGAAAACATGCTGCGGCTGGCCCGCGCCGGCGCGGTGATCCTGCCGGCCAACCCCGGTTTTTATTACCGCCCGACCCGGATCGCGGAACTGGTGGATTTCATCGTGGCCAGAGTTCTGGACCAACTGGACATCCCGCACGCGCTGGTGCCGCGCTGGGGTCGGGAACCGGAATCGAGGTAAATTCTCATGACCGCGACCGCCACTCAGGAACTGCCGCTGTTCCCGCTCAAGACCGTGCTGTTTCCCGGCGGGATCCTGCCGCTGCGCATTTTTGAACCGCGTTACCTGGACATGGTGAGCGCCTGCCTGCGCACCGACAGCGGCTTCGGAGTGGTGACGATCCACGAGGGAAACGAAGCGGGTGGTCAGCCGACCAGCATCCATCCGGTCGGCACTTTGGCGCGCATCGTGGATTTCGATCAACTGGACGACGGCCTGCTCGGCATCACCTGCCTGGGCGTGCAGCGGCTGCGGGTGATCGGCCACCGGATCCAGCCGGATCAACTGCTGCTCGGTCAGGTGTTGTGGCTGCCGGACGATCCCACGCTGCCGCCCCTGCCCAGCCACGAACCCCTGGTCCGCGTCCTGCGCGATCTGCTGGAACGGGAGGAGCTGGCGTCCTATGCCCGTTTTGTCACCCCCTGCTGGGAAGACGCGGCCTGGATCGGCAACCGGCTGGGGGAAATCCTGCCGTTGCCGTTGCAAATCCGTCAATCGCTGCTGGAAATGACCGAACCCCGGCAACGCCTGGACATCCTGCTGGCGATCTTCCAGGAACAACGCACCGCGTGAAACTCTCATGAGCGAGACTGTTCAGCGCCGCCACCTTGATCTTCGCGCCGCCGGTCACCGGTTGCACGCCGAACGCCTGCG
>DGFE01000176.1:0-4025 GCA_002391525.1 Competibacteraceae bacterium UBA3908 | reverse complement strand
CTGGTTTACGAGCGTTGGGGCTACGGTCGCTCCGAAGCGCTGACCGGGCCGCGCCCCAAGGACTACCTGTGCCGGGAAGCGCGGGACAG
This sequence comes from Competibacteraceae bacterium UBA3908, assembly GCA_002391525.1. Lineage (GTDB taxonomy): Bacteria > Pseudomonadota > Gammaproteobacteria > Competibacterales > Competibacteraceae > Competibacter_A. The sequence goes on along the minus strand of DGFE01000176.1, from coordinate 3,936 downwards.
TCTGCCCGAGGTACTGGCGGCCAGCGGCATCGTCGAGCCGCCGATTCTGTTCGGCCACAGCGACGGCGGTTCCATCGCCCTGCTGTTCGCCGCCGCCTGGCCCGAGCGGGCGCGCGCCGTGATCAGCGAAGCGGCGCACGTGTTCGTCGAGGAAGTCTGTCTGGCCGGCATTCGCCTCGCCCGCGCCGCTTACGAACAGGGAACTCTGCGCGCCGGGCTGCATCGTTATCACGGCGACAACACCGACACCATGTTCCGGGGCTGGTGCGACACCTGGCTGCGTCCAGGCTACCGCGACTGGAGCATGGAAGCGGAATTGCCGCGCATCGCCTGCCCAACCCTGATCATCCAGGGCGCGGACGACGAATACGGTACCCGCGCCCAGGTGGACGCCATCGCCGCCGGCGTGGCCGGTCCGGCGGAAATCCTGTGGCTGCCGGGTTGCGGCCATGTGCCCCACCATCAAGCGCGGGAACCGGTGCTGGCCACCTCCGCGCGCTTCATCGAACGGGTGTGCGCTGGCATTGGCGTTGTCTTCTCCGAAAAACCTGAACCCTGACAAGGTGACCCGTTATGTCCGAACTCGAACTGACTCCAACCACGGAACCGGCCTCCGCCCAGCCCAGCCTGTGGCGACGGCTGTTCCGGATCAAGGATATCGGTTTCCTGCTGATGATCGTGCTGGCCTGGATCGGCGCCGCCTATACCACCTTCGACGCCCAGGGCAGCCGCTGGTATTGGCATTGGCTGATCCCGATCTTCGGCCTGATTTGCATCGTCACGCAATGGAACCATGTCGAGCCGACCCTGAAAGCCCGGTCGCTGCTCGTCGTGCGGCAAATCCTGCACTGGGGCGTGGTGTTGCTGATGCTGCAATTCGTGTTCGTCGTCTCCAATCGCAGTTTCATGGATACCCTGGACGACCAGCAGGCCAGCTTCCTGCTGATGCTGACCGTCACGCTGAGCACCTTTCTGGCGGGCATCTACTTCGACTGGCGGCTCTGCGTGGTCGCCGTTTTCCTCGGCGCCAGCGTGGTTTTCATGGTGATCGTGCAAAACATCGTGCCGGCGCTGGTCCTGGTCGGCGTCGTGGTCATCCTCGCGTACCTCCTTTGGGACTGGTGGTACACTCGCCGCCAGGAACGGCAGGCCGCCCAGACCGAGGGCTGATTTCCCCACGCGACGATCCGAACAACCCTGGCGAGTGCGGTATTTTCCTTTCCGGTCCGTTCCGTCAAGAATCGCGTCTTCCTGAACCCGACCTCCGAGGAGGATCTCATGTCAAGACCACGCCGCTTTGCGACAACGCTGCTATCCCTGGGCCTGGCCGCCAGCCTGGCGGGCTGGGTTACCGCCCAGGCCGCCGAACCGTCGAAACCGGCGGCCAAGTCCGCCGAATCCCCGCCGGCGCCGGCCACGGCCCGGACCGTGAAGGAACTGCCCTTCCCCGACGGCGAGAAATGGCCCACCGCCACGGAGCAGGAGAAGATGGCCTATCTGCTTGGAGTGATGAACATGGCCCTGGTCGAGTACCAGCTGCACGGCCCCAATCCCAGGCACCGCACCACCGCCACCAAGCTGGTCAAGGCCACGAACGGCATGACCCTGCGCCAGATGATGCAAACCATCGATGCCTATTACCAGGCCAATCCCGACCAACAGAAACGGCCGGTATTCGAGGTGATCTGGTTCGAGATGGTCGAACCCAAGGCCAACGTCAAGTCCGCGGAACCCAGCAAACCCGCGGCGAAGAAGGGTTAAGCCATGAAGAAAATCGGTTATCTGGTTTTGATTCCGGCTCTGGCGCTCGGTGTCGGCTGCGCCAACATGACCCCCACCGAACAGGGAACGCTGAGCGGCGCGGCCATCGGCGCGCTGGGCGGCGCGGCCATCGGCGGGCTGACCGGCGGCGATGCCGGGGTCGGCGCGGTCATCGGCGGCGCGGCGGGCGCCGTGGTCGGCAACATCTACGGACGGGATCAGGAACAAAGGCGGCGACCGCCGCGCCGGCGCTACTGATCAGGTCCATCGTTCGCTATAGACACTCCCCGTCCACCGCGCGCGGTGGGCGGGGAACGGCGGCGTCAGGCCGGAGCCTTGGCCAGATCGCGACGCAGTTCCAGCGCCGCCGCGCGCAATTGCTCGAACAGCTGCTTGACGCCGACACACTGGTAATCCCGGCGCGGCCATTTGAAATAACCGCCGCAACTCCCGAGAAATTCGCAGGTCCGGCATTCCTCAGCGGTGGCCAGCGCCCGCTCGATCCAGACGTCCAGGCCGGCATCGAGCGCCATCGCCGCCACCTGGTCGCCACTGCCCGCCAACCGCCCGTACAGCGTTGCCACGCCATCGCCGCCGACATGGCGCAGATACTCGGGATCCTCATCGAGCATCACCCAGAGCGGCAGCGGTTCGTCATGGTAAAACCCCAGCAGCGTGCTGTGAAAAAACTCGATGGGCTGGGCAACCGTCGGCTGGCGCAAATAAAACGCCAATACCGCCGCCAGTTCCTCGATCAGCGCCGGATCGGGCTGTCCCGCCTCCAGGCGCACCGACACGTCCAGCGATACCGCCGCCTTGACCGCCCGGCCGAAGCCTGGCCGGACGGGAATGACCACCCGCACCGGATGGTTGTCGAGCAGGTTGGTATGGCGATACAGCAACGGAAACTCGCTGGCGGGATCGACCATGATCAGTTCTATCGGCACCCCCGGCGCCCAGGCGTTCAGCGCCTCGGTGTCGCTGTCCAGGGCCAGGACCTGCACAGCGGCGACGCGCCCGGCATCCGCGGCCAGCGGTTCGGCGACCAGCGCTGCCGGCTGATCGGTACGGACAATCACCCGCTCCCACCGACAGGTCGATAACAGATGCATCGGAATGTTGTGGATCAGTTCGCTCATCGAGGTCACCGAACGATCAGGCGTGGTCAGCGATTGTACCAGCCGCCTCCCCAACCCGGTCCGTTGTACCAGCCCGGACGGTTGTACCAGCGCGGACGGTTGTACCAGCCCGGACGATTGTACCAGCCCGGACGATTGTACCAGCCCGGCCGGTAACCCCAGCCCCACGGCCAGCCGCGGAAATTAACCCAGCTGCCGCCGCGGGGACCATTGCCCCAGCCCCAAGCCTTGGCGTCATGCGCGGGAACCAGCGCTCCCCCCAGGAGTACGCCGCCGATCACGGCCTTCGACCACTTGCCCAGGCCGACCAGAAAATCCCGGCGCTCGCGTCGTTCCGGTTCCATGGGACCGGCGTCGTCCGGCAAGGATTCATGTTCTCGATCAAGTTCAGTCATAACCACCTCCCGCCTCATCAGCGCCGCCACGGCCCCGGCACAACGGGCGGCCATGACGGCCAAGGTTCGCTTCGTACCAGCCCTGGCTAGTCTTCCTCGCCCGGGCCATCCTCCTCCTGGACCGGAATTTCATCGGCCAGATTGTTGGAAAAATGCATGACGCGGAAATGCCACTTGCCATCCAGCTTTTCGAGGACGGCGGTCACGTTGATCCCATATTCCCGCTTCTGATTCTTCAGGAAATCCGTGATCCAGCACATGCTCGCCATCCAGGCCAGATTGCCCTTGACATCCTGCATCGTCCAGGTGCAACGGGTTTCCTGCGTGCCCGGATCGAAGGACCTGAAGAACTCCGCATAAGCCGCCTGGATTTCCTCCCGGCCCACCCAGCGTTCGCCTTCACCGGTTCCCAGCAGCACGATATTGTCGCCAGGCGCGTACAATGCCAGGACTCCAGTCAGATCGTGCGCGTTGATCGCCTGATCGAGTCTGGTAAAGTTTTCCTTCAGTTCGGCCAGCACCTTCGGATCGCCTTCCGGCTGGGTCCAGCCGGTCGCGGTCCAGACTCCCAGCACCAAGGGCAAAATCAACAACAAACGACGCATCATGGGACGCATCATGGGATTCCCCTCCTCGTCTTA
>DGFE01000089.1 GCA_002391525.1 Competibacteraceae bacterium UBA3908 | reverse complement strand
TCCTCGGCGCCGGCTCGAAGCTGGGACCGGGCGCCCAGGGCGCGCCGGTGCGGACTTTGCGGGCGCGGCTGCAAGCCAGCGGCGATCTGGCCGAGGGCGAATCCGGCAAGAACCCCGTGTACGACAAAGCCGTCGCCGACGCGGTACGCCGCTTTCAGAAGCGGCATGGCCTGCAGGAAACCGGAACCGTCAACGCGGCCACCCTGGCGGCCCTGAACGTTCCGGTTTCCGAGCGCATCCATCAGATCGAGCTGAATCTGGAACGCTGGCGCTGGCTGCCGGACGATTTCGGTTCGCGCTACATCCTGGTCAACATCCCCAGCTTCAAGATGAACGTCTTCGAAAATGGCAGGCGGGTGATGGAATCGAACGTCGTGGTGGGTCGGCAGGAGCGACAGACGCCGACCTTCACGGCCAACATGGCGTACCTGGTGATGAGCCCGAAATGGTACGTGCCGCGCTCCATCGCCGTGAAGGACAAGCTGCCGCAACTCAAGCGCAATCCCAAGTCTCTGGCGCGACAAAATATTCGGATTTACAACAGCACCGGTCAGCAGATCAATCCGGCGTCGGTCAACTGGAGCGCGGTCACCGCCAGCAATTTCAACTACCAGTTGCGCCAGGACGCCGGCCCCCGCAACGCCCTGGGCGGGATCAAGTTCATGTTCCCGAACCCCTACAACGTCTATCTGCACGATACCCCATCACGGGAACTGTTCAGCCGCAACCAGCGTACCTACAGTTCCGGCTGCATCCGCATTTCCAATCCGGTGGAACTGGCCGAGTACCTGCTACGGCATGACCCGAAGTGGAGCAGGGACGCCATCAAAAGCGCCGCTGCCAGCGGCAAGCAACGGGTGGTCAACTTGCCGCGCGAAGTACCGGTGTACCTGTTGTACTGGACGGCTTGGGTGGACGAGGATGGCTTGGCCCACTTCCGGGACGACATCTACAAGCGCGACAAACCGCTGGTCCGGGCGCTGTATCAGGAAAGCGGCGCCAGCGGCAAGGGCGCGTAGTTCACATCCGGCGGCACGCTTGCGATCCCCTGGCCAGCGCGTGGCCAGGGGATTTTCATTTTGGCGGAGTAGCGGCGGATGCGCGTAGCGTTGGGTGTGCAATACGACGGAGCCGGGTTCCGGGGCTGGCAGGCGCAGCCGGCGGGAACGCGAACCGTGCAGGCCTGTCTGGAGCGGGCGCTGACCAAGGTCGCGAACCAGGCGGTCAGGTTGATCTGCGCCGGACGGACCGACGCCGGGGTCCACGGGATCGGCCAGGTGGTGCATTTCGACACGACGGCGGTACGCTCGGCCCGGGCCTGGGTGCTGGGCGGCAACGCCAACCTGCCGCTGGACATCAGCCTGCACTGGGCGAGTGAAGTGGCCGATGATTTTCACGCCCGGTTTTCGGCGCTGGCCCGCCGCTACCGTTACCTGATCTTCAACCAGCCGCACCGTTCGGCGCTGTGGCAGCAGCGGGCGGCCTGGTGCCACCGACCGCTGGATACCGAACGGATGCACGCGGCCGGTCAGGCGCTGGTCGGCGAACACGACTTCAGTTCCTTCCGCGCCGCCGAATGCCAGGCCCGGCATCCGATTCGGGAAATTTTCGAGCTGACGGTACGTCGGCAGGGCGCTGGCGTGGTGTTGGACGTGGAGGCCAACGCCTTTTTGCATCACATGGTGCGCAACATCGCCGGCGTGCTGCTGGCCATCGGCGCCGGCGACCGGCCGGTCGAGTGGGCGCGGGAGGTGCTGACGCAGCGCGACCGGACCCAGGGCGGCGTGACCGCACCGGCTGAAGGTTTGTACCTGCTGGCAGTGCGCTATCCGAAACGGTTCGGCCTGCCGGAGCACTCCACAACCACGCCGGGTTTTGCCGAGTCATTCTGAGGAGCAACATCTATGCGAGCAACGTTGCAGCCCGGCTTGACGGGCGAATTTGAATTCGTGGTGCCGCCAACCAAGACCGTTCCCAAGCTATACCCGGAAGCGCTAGAGTTTCAGGTGATGCCCGAGGTGTTCGCGACCGGTTTCCTGGTCGGACTGGTCGAGTGGACGTGCATTCAAGCGCTTCGCCCGCATCTGGACTGGCCGCGCGAGCAGTCGGTGGGAACGCATGTCGATCTCAGCCATACCGCCGCCACGCCGCCGGGTTTTACGGTGACGGTGCGGGTGCGCCTGGACCGGGTCGAGGGCAGGAAGCTCAGGTTTTCGGTCGAGGCGCATGACGGCGTGGATCTCATCTGTCGGGGTTTTCACGAACGATTCGTGATCGACGCCGCCACGTTCAACGCCAAGGTGGCGGAAAAGGCGGCCAGGCGTGGCTGAGACCGTCGCCACAAGGGAGAATCGCCGCATGTTCCTCGCGGCGGCGCTATTCCGATTTCCGTAGTTCCCGGTGGCGAAAACAGTTGGTCGTGTGGTCGTTGACCATGCCGACGGCTTGCATGAAGGCATAGCAAATGGTGGGGCCCACGAACGCGAAGCCGAGCCGTTTCAAGTCCCGGCTCATCGCTTCCGCTTCCCCCGTGCGCGTGGGCACTTCCGCCAGCGTTCGCCAGGCGTTCTGCCGTGGCGCGCCATCGACGTAGCGCCAAAGAAAAGGCCCGAACCCACCGTGCCGCTCCTGAACCGTCAGATAGCCCCGCGCATTTTTGACCGTCGCCTCGATCTTCAGCCGGTTGCGCACGATGCCCGGATCGGCAAGCAATTGTCCGATGCGCCGCTCGTCGTAACGGGCGATCAACTCGGGATCGAAACCGTCGAATGCCCGCCGGTAGTTTTCTCGTTTGCGCAGAATGGTCAACCAACTGAGGCCGGCTTGCGCCCCATCCAAGACCAGTTTCTCGAACAGTCGGCGGTCGTCGTGATCGGGAACACCCCATTCAGCGTCGTGATAGCTCAGGTACAGCGAATCGGTGCCGCACCAGGCGCAGCGTTCCGGGTTCATGGGATCCTGGCGGAAAAACGTAGAGAAAACAAATCAGGAATACTTGGTCGGGGTGACAGGATTTGAACCTGCGACTCCTGCCTCCCGAAGGCAGTGCTCTACCAGGCTGAGCTACACCCCGACGCGGGGAAGAATCAATAACGGCGGTTTACCGCGAACCGGGCCAGGCCGATGAGCGTGTCCCTGACGGGCGAGACCGGGAGCGGTTCCAGGCTGGCGATGGCCCGCTCGGCCTCTTCCGCGGCAAGATGTGCAGTATAGTCGAGCGCCCCGGTGGACTCAATAGTCCGGGTGACGAGGTCGATGTGCTCCAGTCCACCCCGTTCGATGGCCTCGCGGATGATCCGCGCTTGCTCGGGCGCGCCGTGGCGCATGGCGTGAATCAGCGGCAGGGTCGGCTTGCCCTCGGCCAGGTCGTCGCCGACATTCTTGCCCAGTTCGGCGCTGGAGGCGCTGTAATCCAGCACGTCGTCGATCAACTGGAAAGCCGTGCCCAGATGCAGCCCGTAGCGGGCCAGCGCCAACTCCTCTTTCCGTGGCCGACCGGCCAGCACCGCGCCCAGTTGCGCCGCCGCCTCGAACAGCTTGGCGGTTTTGCAGTGGATCACCGTCATGTAGCGTTCCTCGGTGGTGTCGGGATCGTGGCAGTTGAGCAGCTGCATCACCTCGCCCTCGGCGATGGTATTGGTGGTATCGGCCATGATTTCCATGATTCGCATGTTGCCGATGCCGACCATCATCTGGAACGAGCGGGAATACAGGAAATCGCCCACCAGCACGCTGGCCTGATTGCCCCAGATGGCGTTGGCCGTTTCCCGGCCCCGGCGCAGGCTGGATTCGTCCACCACGTCGTCGTGCAACAGGGTAGCGGTGTGGATGAATTCGATGATGGCGGCGGCGTCGATATGCTGGACGCCGGCGTAGCCACAGGCGCGCGCCGTCAGCAGCACGGTGACGGGCCGCAGCCGCTTGCCGCCGCCGTCGATGATATAGCCGGCCAACTGGTTGATCAGCGCCACGTCGGAACGCAGTTGCCGCCGGATCAGGGCGTTGACGGCTTGCAGGTCGTCCGCGATTGGGGCGCGGATTTGCTCGATATTCATGGGAAACGATGGCTTGGGGGGAAGAGGCCCACCCATGCTACGGATTGGTTGCGGCAGGGTCAAGGCGAGTACCTAAGCGCCGCTATTGGCTGGAATTTGTTTGACCTCGACCGGGCGCGCGGCTAGAATTTCAACCCTTTAGTCGGGACGGACCAGCCGTTTTGGAGAGTTTATCAATGTACGCTGTCATCAAAACCGGGGGCAAACAATACCGGGTGGCCGAGGGCCAGACGCTCAAGGTCGAAAAGCTCGACGTCGAGGAAGGCACTTCCGTAGAGTTCGATACGGTGCTGATGATCGCCGCCGGCGACCAGGTCAAGGTCGGCGCGCCCTATGTCGAAGGCGCCCGGGTGACCGCCACCGTCAAATCCCAGGGGCGCGGCCCGAAGATTCGGATCATCAAGTTCCGTCGCCGCAAGCATTATTTCAAGACCCAGGGTCACCGGCAATCCTACACGGAGCTGCGGATCAGCGGCATCAGCGGCCTCTCCGACGCGGCGGCGTTCCAGACCGCGCCGATTCAGGAGGTTTGAGACATGGCACACAAGAAAGCGGGCGGCAGCAGCCGCAATGGCCGCGATTCCCAGGCACAGCGGTTGGGCGTCAAACTGTTCGGCGGCCAGTTGGCCCTGCCCGGCAACATCATCGTGCGGCAGCGCGGCACCAGATTCCATCCGGGGAAAAACGTGGGTTGCGGCAAGGATTACACCCTGTTCGCCAAGGTCGAGGGCCACGTGACGTTCGAGACCAAGGGTCCGTTCAACCGCAAGTACGTGAGCGTCTATCCGGCGCAATGAACCACTGGAAGTCCGGGCGCGCCGAAAGCCCCGCCTGGGGCTTTTCTTTTGTCTCCGGTTCGAGGAGAGCGCCATGAAATTCGTCGATGAGGTCATCATCCGGGTCGAGGCCGGCGACGGCGGCGATGGCTGCGTCAGCTTCCGGCGGGAAAAGTACATCCCCTTCGGTGGTCCCGACGGCGGCGACGGCGGCGACGGCGGCAGCGTCTGGCTGCTGGCCGACGCCGACCTCAACACCCTGGCCGATTACCGTTACACCCGGCTGTTCCGGGCCGAACACGGCCAGAAGGGCATGGGCGGCAATCGCACCGGGCGCGGTGGTGCCGATCTGACCGTGATCGTGCCGGTGGGCACGGTGGCTTACGACGCCGACACCGGCGAACTGATCGGTGATCTGGTCGAACCGGGCCAGCGGTTGCGGGTGGCGCGCGGCGGTTTTCACGGTCTCGGCAACACCCGTTACAAGAGCAGCACCAACCGCGCCCCGCGCCAGTTCAAGCCGGGCACGCCGGGCGAGGCGCGCGAGTTGCGGCTGGAATTGAAGGTCATCGCCGACGTCGGTCTGCTGGGGATGCCGAACGCCGGCAAATCCACCCTGATTCGCGCCGTGTCCGCCGCCCGACCCAAAGTCGCCGACTATCCCTTCACCACCCTGCATCCCAATCTGGGCGTGGTGCGGGTCGGACCATTGAAAAGCTTCGTGATGGCCGACATTCCCGGACTGATCGAGGGCGCGGCGGAAGGGGCGGGCTTGGGTATCCGGTTCCTGCGTCATCTGTCCCGCACCCGGTTGCTGCTGCACTTGGTGGATGTCTCGCCCTACAGCGACAGCGGCGATCCGGTGCGGGACGCGCGGGTGATCCTCAAGGAATTGCGGCGGTACAGCCCCGAGCTGGCCACCAGGGAACGTTGGCTGGTGCTGAACAAGCTGGATTTGGTACCCGAAGGCGAACGCAAGACGCTGATTTCCAAAATCCGCCGCTCCTTGCGCTGGCGTGGACCGTGGTTCGCCGTCTCCGCCCTGTCCGGAGAAGGCACGGAGGAATTGATACGAGCGGTGATGGAGCGGCTGGAGGAACCGCGGCGAGCGGAACCGGTCGCGACGGAATCGGAAACCGCGGAGTCGATGGCGACGAAGGGTACGGGCGATGTTTAACAAGACTCGTGAACAGTTGGGCGCGGCCCAGCGTTGGGTGATCAAGATCGGCAGCGCGATGATCACCAACGACGGGCAGGGGCTGGACAATTTTTCCATCGACGCCTGGGTGGAGCAAATGGCGGAATTGCATCGCGCCGGGCGGGAGTTGCTGTTGGTGACGTCCGGCGCGGTCGCGGAAGGGATGCGGCGGCTCGGCTGGAATCAGCGACCCACGGCCCTCCCCGATCTGCAAGCGGCGGCGGCGGTGGGGCAAATGGGGCTGGTGCAAGCCTGGGAGTCGGCGTTCGAGCGTCACGGCATCCGCACGGCGCAAATCCTGCTCACCCACGAGGATGCCGCCGACCGCCAGCGTTATCTCAACATCCGCACCACCCTGCGCACCCTGTTGCGGTTACGGGTGGTGCCGGTCATCAACGAGAACGACACCGTCGCCTTCGAGGAAATCCGCTTCGGCGACAACGACACGCTGGGTGCGCTGGTGGCGAATCTGGTCGAGGCGGAACTGTACATCATCCTCACCGACCAACAGGGTTTGCACGACCGGAATCCGCGTCGGTTTCCGGATGCGCGCCTGATCCGCGAAGGGCGGGCTGGCGACCCGGCGCTGGAGGCGGTAGCGGGCAGCGCCGGTAGTCTGGGCAGCGGCGGGATGTTGACCAAGCTGCACGCGGCGGCCAAGGCGGCGCGCTCCGGTGCGTTTACCTTGCTGGCCTGGGGTCGCGAGCCGGATGTGTTGCGGCGGGTGGCGACTGGCACGGAACTGGGCACGCTGCTGCGACCGAGCCAGAGTCCGGTGGCGGCGCGCAAGCAATGGCTGGCGGTGCAATTGCAGGTCAAAGGTCGGCTCCATCTGGACGCCGGCGCGGTACGGGCGCTGCGCACCGACGGCAAGAGTCTGCTGCCTGTCGGCGTGACGGCGGTGGAGGGTCGCTTCGACCGGGGCGACCTGGTGGCCTGTCTGGACCCGACGGGGACCGAAGTGGCGCGTGGCCTGGTGAATTACGATACCGAACAAGCGATGTTGTTGATCGGCAAAACCACCCGTCGGATTGAGGCGCTGCTGGGGCATGTGGACGACCCGGAATTGATCCATCGGGATAATCTGGTGCTGGTCTGAAAACCGCCAGGGCAACACCGGGGATGCGACGAATTCGACGGGCATTGAAACGAGCGACGGCTTACCGAAAATCTTTCGATAAGCCGTCGTCTTATCCGGTGCCGGAAAGAGGATTCGAACCTCCGACCTGCTAATTACGAATCAGCTGCTCTACCGACTGAGCTATTCCGGCGAAAAATCCGATTGATGAATATAACCAATTCAATACCGATTCACAAGCTTAAAAGCCGTCCGCAAAGAAACACTTACAGAGTGGTTCATGCCATTCGACCAGGCCAGCGTTCATCGAGGTTTCCTACGGCTTCAGCGGCGGCAAACTCCCCGCCGGCAGCTTCCCCTGCAAGCCGCGCAGCATCTTCATCAAACCGCCACCCTTCATTTTTTTCATCATCTTCTGGGCCTGGTCGAATTGCTTGAGCAACCGGTTCACATCCTGAATCTGGGTGCCGGAACCGGCGGCAATGCGGCGTTTGCGCGAACCCTTGATGATGTCCGGGAAGCGGCGTTCCCCTGGCGTCATGGAATTGATGATGGCCACCAGTCGCTTGACTTCCCGGTCGGCCGCCTGATCCTTGAGCGCCGCCGGGGCCGCGTTGAAACCCGGCATCTTGTCCAGCAGGCTGGCGATTCCACCCATCTTCATCATCTGTTCCATCTGCTCGCGAAAGTCTTCCAGGTCGAACCCCCGCCCCTTCTGGACTTTTTGCGCCAGCTTGAGCGCTTTTTCCTTGTCGACCTTCTGCTCCATCTCCTCGACCAGACTCAGCACGTCACCCTTGCCGAGAATCCGGGACGCCACTCGATCCGGGAAAAACGGTTCCAGCGCGGCGGTCTTTTCGCCGACGCCGAGGAATTTGATCGGCTTGCCGGTGACCTCGCGGATCGACAGCGCCGCGCCGCCGCGGGCGTCGCCGTCGGTCTTGGTCAGCACCACGCCGGTCAGCGGCAGGGCGGCATTGAAGGCTTGGGCGGTATTGGCGGCATCCTGCCCCGTCATGCTGTCCACCACGAACAGAGTCTCGACCGGCTCCAGCACGGCGTGCAGTCGCTGGATTTCCGCCATCATCTCCTGATCGACGTGCAGGCGTCCGGCGGTATCGACGATCAATACCTCCACGCCATGGCGGCGAGCATACTCCAGTGCTTGGCGGGCGATGCTCTCGGGTGTTTGGCCGGCGTCGCTGGGGAAGAACTCCGCGCCCACTTCGCCGGCCAGCTTGCGCAACTGCTCGATGGCGGCGGGTCGGTAGACGTCGCAGCTCACCACCATCACCTTCTTGCGCTGGCGCTCCCTGAGCCAGCGGGCCAGCTTGGCGACGCTGGTGGTCTTGCCGGAGCCTTGCAGACCGGCCATCAGCACGATGGCGGGCGGCTGCACCCGCAGGTTCAGCTCGGCGTTGGCCTCGCCCATCACCCGGATCAGTTCTTCGTGCACGATCTTGATCAGCACTTGACCGGGGGTCAGGCTCAACAACACCTCCTCGCCGACCGCCCGCCCGCGCACCCGGTTGATCAACTCCCGCACCACCGGCAGCGCCACGTCGGCCTCCAGCAGCGCCATGCGGACCTCGCGCAGGGCATCCTTGATGTTATCCTCGGTCAACCGGCCCTGGCCGCGCAGATTTTTTATGGTGCGCAACAGCCGTTCGCTAAGATTCTCAAACATGCGGGATCAACCTTCGATTCTGTCGGAATGGTCGGGATTATAAGGGAATCAGCCGCCCGGGTGCGAATGGCGGCCTGTTCAACCCGGCGCCGTTCCATGCCATCATCATCTCGCGGGAAAAAACACGGGATCCATCATGAACGCCGTCATCGGCGGCCTGGCCGCCCTGCTCTATCTGCTCGCCGGGGGATTGCTCGCCGCGCGGCTCGCGCGCGTCAACGGCGGAGAAGCGCGGCCCAAGGGCGGCCCGCTGGCGCTGGGCTGGAGCGCCGTGGTCCTGCACGCGATGATTCTCTCCCAGACCGTCTTCCAACCCGCCGGCTTGAATCTCGGCTTCTTCAACGCGCTGTCCTTCACCGGCTGGCTGATCGATGCGGTGTTGCTGACGGTGGCGATGATCCGTCCGGTCGAAAATCTCGGCATCGTCATGCTGCCGTTCGGCGCGTTGACCCTGGCGCTCGGTCTGCTGTTCCCCGCCGAGCGCATCGTCGCCGATCCTGGTCAGTGGCCGCTGGAACTGCACATCCTGATCGCCATCCTCGCCTACTCGCTGTTGGCGCTGGCGGCGGTCCAGGCGGTGCTGCTGGCCATCCAGGATCACCGCCTGCGCCACCGCCAGCCTGGCGGCTTCCTGCGCGGCATTCCGCCGGTGACCGCGATGGAAACCCTGTTGTTCCAGATGATCAGCGCCGGTTTCATCTTGCTGAGCATCACCCTGATCAGCGGCTTTTTCTTTCTCGAAGACCTGTTCGCCCAGCATGTGGCGCACAAGGTGGTGCTCTCGTTCATCGCCTGGTGCGTGTTCGGAACCCTGCTGTGGGGCCGCTGGCGCTTCGGCTGGCGCGGCCGCACCGCCATCCGCTGGACCTTGAGCGGATTCGCGTTTCTGATGCTGGCCTACTTCGGCAGCAAGCTGGTGCTGGAACTGATTCTGCGGCGGTACTGAGCGCGGTCCGCCCGCCGCCCAGTCAGGACCTATCTTGACAGTCCGCGCTGCTAACCCTTAAAAACGACCGACCCATCCATCGAGGCTCCCACGACTTGGACGACATTCATATCGGCGCGTTGTGCGTCGCCCTGGTTTTGCTGATCGGCTGTTCCGCTTTTTTCTCCGGTTCCGAAACCGGGCTGATGACCATCAACCGCTACCGGCTGCGCCATCGCGCCAAATCCGGCGACAAGGCCGCGCAGCGCGCCAGCAAGCTGCTGGAACGACCGGATCGCCTGATCGGAATCATTCTGCTCGGCAACAACTTCGTCAACATCCTGGCCTCCTCGCTGGCCACCGTCGTCGCCATTTATTTCATGGGCGAGACCGGCATCGTGGCCTCCACCGTGGCCATGACCATCATCGTCCTGGTTTTCGGGGAAGTCGCGCCCAAAACCCTGGCGGCCCTGCATCCCGAGCGCATCGCTTACCCCGCCTCCGCGGTGCTGACGCCCTTGCTCAGGGTGTTCTATCCGCTGGTCTGGTTCACCAACCTGATCGTCAACGGTCTGCTGCGCCTGTTTCGGGTCACCATCCAGACCTCCGGCCAGCAGTCGCTCAGCGCCGAGGAATTGCGCACGGTGGTCCTGGAAGCGGGGGTGATGATTCCCAAACGGCATCAGACCATGCTGCTCGGCATTCTGGAACTGGAGGAAATCACCGTCAACGACATCATGGTGCCGCGCAACGAGTTGGAAGGCATCGATCTGGAAGACGAGTGGGAGCAAATCGTCGCCAAACTGACCCGCTACCCGTATACCCGGCTGCTGGTCTATCGCGGCACCATCGAACAGGTGGTCGGCTTCCTGCACGTGCGCAAGGTGTTCAATCTGATGATCCAGAAACCGGATTTCAACCGCGCCGATCTGGAGAGCCTGGTGCGGGAGCCGTATTTCATCCCCGAGGGCACTTCGCTGACCCGGCAACTGCTGAACTTTCAACAGTTGCGCCGGCGGGTGGGCCTGGTGGTGGACGAATACGGCGACGTGCTGGGGTTGGTGACGCTGGAAGATATCCTGGAGGAGATCGTCGGCGAATTCACCACCGATCCCGCCACGTTCGGCAAACGCAACCTGATCCCGCGCGCCGACGGCGGTTACGTGGTGGACGGCCGCACGCCGGTCCGCGCCCTGAACCGGGCGCTGGACTGGCACCTGCCCACCGATGGGCCGCGCACCCTCAACGGTCTGGTCATGGAACACCTGGAGGCCATCCCGGAGCCGGGCGCCCGGCTGTCGCTGGCCGGCCACCCGACCGAGATCGTCGAAATCTCGCGCAATCGGGTCAAAACCGCCGTCATCTGGCCGCACCCGGAACCGGAATCGACGAAGGATGCCGGCTAATCGGTCGGCACTCCGGCCTCTTCCTTCATTCCCGCCTGCCACACCCAGTCTTCGATCCCGTTCTCCGGCTGATACTCGGCCACCGCCTCCCGCAGGATCGCCCGCACCGCCGGATACTCGAAGGCGCGCGCGGCGGCGTCCAGCCGCTCCAGACAGTCCCGGATGGCCGGCCACGGCGGATGGCCCTCGCGGGCGCGGCGGATCATCGGATGCGCCGTCGGCAGATCGTCGGCGCCGATCAGCAATTCCTCGCGCAGTTTCTCGCCGCTGCGCAGGCCGGTGAACCGGACTTCGATGTCGCCGTCGGGATGCTCTTCGTCCCGCACCTCCAGACCGGACAGTCGGATCATCCGCCGCGCCAGATCGAAAATTCGCACCGATTCGCCCATGTCGAGCAGGAACAGATCGCCGCCCTGAGCCATGGCGCTGGCCTGGATCACCAGTTGCGCCGCTTCGGGGATCGTCATGAAGTAGCGTTCCACTTCGGGATGGGTCACCGTCACCGGCCCCCCCTTGCGGATTTGTTCGCGGAACAGCGGCACCACCGAGCCGGAGGAATCCAGCACGTTGCCGAAGCGCACCATGCACAGCCGGGTGGCGCTGCCCTCCCCCGCCAATCCCTGCAGGATCAGTTCCGCCAGGCGCTTGGTGGCGCCCATCACGTTGGTCGGTCGCACCGCCTTGTCGCTCGACACCAGCACGAAGGTTTCGACGCCGGCGGCGATAGCGGCCTCGGCGGCGTGCAGGGTGCCAAACACATTGTTCCGCACCCCCTCGATGGGGTTGCGTTCGACAATCGGCACGTGCTTGTAGGCGGCGGCGTGGTAGACGGTCTGGATCCCGAAACGCTCCATCGCCACCTGCAACCGCCGGCGATGGCTCACCGACCCCAGCAGCGGAATCAACTCGACCGGGGGCTGACCCATGTTGGCCAGCATCGCCCCCAGCTCCTGTTCGATGCTGTACAAGGCGTATTCGGAGCGCTCGAACAGCACCAGCCGGCGCGGCCGCAGCGCCAGGATTTGCCGGCACAGTTCGGCGCCGATCGAGCCGCCGGCGCCGGTCACCATCACCGCCTTGTCCCCGACCCGCGCCCGCAACAAGGTCTCGTTGGGCTGGACCGAATCGCGGCCCAGAATGTCCTCGACATCGATTTCGCGGAATTCGTCGATGCGCCGGGCGCCGCTGGTCAGTTCCGCCAAGGTGGGCAAGGCCATCACCCGTGCCGACAGACCGGCCAGCGACTCCAGGATTTCCCGGCGGCGGCGGTGGGAGGTGGAAGGCAGCGCCAGCAAAATCAGCCCGGCCTCGTGGCGGGCCACCAACCGCGGCAGCTTGAACGGCGCCCGCACCTTGAGGCCCAGCACCACGCTGCCCCACAGTCGCGGGTTGTCGTCCACGAAGACCACGGGGACGAATTCGGCGCTGTAGCGCAGCGCGTTGACCAGTTGCGCGCCCGCCTCGCCCGCGCCGTAGACGATCACCGGCGTCCGCTGGGCGGTCGACCGAAACCGCCGGCGCAGATAGCGGCGCAGCACCAAACGGCCACCGCCCACCAGCGCCGTCAGCACCAACCAGCAGATCAGCCAGGACGAACGCGGCACCAGCCCTGCGCGCAGGAACACCCAAACCGCGATCATCAGCAGGATACCCGCGCTGGCGCCCAACACGATGGTATAGAACAGACTTTCGTCGGCGTAGCGCAGGATCGGACGGTACAGGCCGACCGCGGCGAAGGTGGGGATGACGATGAACACCGCCAGCGGAAACAGCCAGACCACGTCTTGGAGCAGATACGGCCACCAGTCGCCCAGGCGGATGGCGAACGAGGCCCAGACCGCGATCAGCACGGCGACGGTGTCGCCGACGATCAACAGGGCGCGGCGGATGGTGGCGGGCAGGTTGAGAAATTGTTCGAGCATCACGGGACGGATACTGTAGCACGCCGTCGCTCCAGCCGCCCCACTGCCCACATCAACATGCCGTAAATGAGAATCCAACCGAGCGCCAGTCTCGCCTGGCCGACCGGCGGCAGATGAACCGCCAACACCGCCGACCCGGCGCAGGCCAGCATCAAGACGTATTCGGCCAGCACCGTCCGGCGATGTCCCCAGCCGAGCAGCACCAACCGCTGATAATGATGGGTCCGATGCGCTTCCCAGATCTTCTCCCCGCGCAGCAGACGGCGCAGCAGGGTCACGGTGGCGTCCACGATGAACGGCGAGAAGACGAGCAGCGCCGCCCAGAACGGGAACAGTCCCGTTTTACCGCCCCACAGACTGCACGCCGCCGCCAGAAAACCAAGCGTGGTGGAGCCGGCGTCACCGAGAAAAATCCTGGCCGGCGGAAAATTGTGGACCAGGAAACCGGCGCTGGCCGCCGCCACGGTCAGACAGACGGCGGCGAAGCCGGCATCGGCCCGTCCCAGCCAGGCCAGCGCCGTGAAGCCGATCACCGCCATACCCCCGGCGAAACCGTCCATGCCGTCCATGAAGTTGTAAAGATTGATCATCCAGACGGCGAACAGCAGGGTGAACAAACTGGCGAGCCAGCCGGGAAGGGACCACGCGAAGCCGGGGAGTTCGAGCCGGTCGAGGGTGCCGCCCGCGAAGATCAGGCTGGCGGCGGCCCAAACATGCACCGGAAGGCGCCACTGAAACGGTATTCCGTAGCGGTCGTCGAGCAACGAGACGACGGCGAGCGGACCAAGCCCGAGCAGCAGGAAGCCCAGGCTGTCGCGGAGAACCGGAAGTATCCAACCGATCAGCGCGCCACCCGCCAAACCGGCGGCCATGATGGCAATCCCACCGGTGCGCGGGATGGGCCGCTGGTGTAAAGAACGACTGTTGGGGTGATCGAGCAGGTGTATCCGCGAGGCTGGCCGGGTAAAATAGCGCGCGACCACGAGCGCGGTCGCGAACACCAAAAAATCGATCACGATAAGCATCCCGATTCCGAGCCCTGAAAACATAACAACCACCGACCAAGCTTATTCCTCGATAAATCAGTCAACTATTATCGAATGCCCCGACTGGGCCGATTCCGTCGATCAGAGCGAGCATAGCGATAGACGGCGGCGACGCCTTTCATACACAATATCTCGTCCCGAGAGGTATTCAACGATCTCATGCAACCCATTCGTTCCGGGCAGGAGCAGTTAACTCTCGATGCCCTGATCGCCGCCATCCGCCAGGAAGCGCGGCGCCGTGGCGATACCGAGACGGCGCCCGGCGCGGCGCCGTTACGACGTTCGCAATCGTCGCGAGCACCACAACGTTTTGCCGACGACCCGCAGATCACCGACGGCGCACATGTCAGAGAATTCCTGCCCCTCTATGGCGAGGAATTTTTGATGGTGGCCTACCAGACCTTGCTGCGGCGCAATCTGGACCCGTCCGGGGCACAACACTACGCCAGGGCGCTGCTGACGGGACGCCTCAACCGCTGGGAACTCCTGGCCCGTCTGCGCCTTTCCCCCGAAGGACGCGACGCCGGCGTGCGCCTGCGGGGTCTTTGGCTGGCTTGTCTGGCCTCGCTAATCTACCGCCTGCCCGTCATCGGTTTCACCGTCGCGCTGCTGGCGCACATTTTGGCTCTACCCCAGTGGTTGTTGCCCCAAACCCGCCAAGAAATGCTGTGGAGTCATCTGGAACGCCGTCTTGGTTGGAAGCGTTCCCAGTAAATCTCCGGTCGACCCCGGAATGACAGCCGCTACCATTTCGACCAGGAATCGACATTGAGAATCGCTATCGCCACCGTGCAAATACCCTTTTTGAGCGGGGGCGCCGAAGCCTTGGCGGATGGGTTACGCAACGCCCTCTTGCATGCCGGTCACGTCGCGGACATCGTTTCCATGCCGTTCCGTTTTTTTCCCGAACCGCAAATCGTGCGAGCGATTCGGGTATGGGAAAGTGAAGACTTCACCGCACTCAATCTATACGAACCCGACTTGGTCATCTGTCTCAAATTTCCAGCCTTTTACCTCGCGCATCCCCTGAAACGCGCTTGGATACTGCATCAATTCCGCGACGCTTACGATCTGTACGATCCCGGCGGCAAGCAAGCCCT
>DGFE01000137.1:6939-14378 GCA_002391525.1 Competibacteraceae bacterium UBA3908 | reverse complement strand
CAATTTGTCCGCTGGGCTGGTTTTCATAAAGCAAATCACGAGCCACCCAATCGCATCCCGCGTGTTGATCTCAAGCCCTAGTATCCGCCCAATTGTATTGGTTCTTGCTGAAAACGGTGGCGGAACACTTAAATTGAAGAGCCGATCACCGAACGGTCAAACATTTGAAATTGAGATTCGGGCGGATGGCCACCGATCATAATACCAAATCCCGCCATGCGACCCTTTTTTTCGCCAAGCCTAGCTTATGACACGTAAGGTTTACCTTGAAACTTCGGTCGTCAGCTACCTGACAGCCCGTCCGAGCAAGAACGTGGTTGAAGCGGGCCACCAGCAAAGCACCTATCAGTTTTGGGATCGGCGCGATGAGTTTGATCTTTTCGCCTCGGAACTTGTCCTTACAGAATGCGCCGCTGGCGACCCCGAAGCCGCAAGCAAACGTCTTGCGGCGTTGCGCGGAATCAGGTTGCTTGAGATCACAGCCTACAGCATCGAACTTGCCAAAGACTTGGTGGCAGTCAGCATCATTCCTGCGAAGGCGGGCGAGGACGCTTTGCATATTTCAATAGCCACTGTTCATTTTGCCGACTATTTGTTGACGTGGAATTGTAGGCATATTGCAAACCCGGAAATCCAAGCCAGGATCGCCGAGAACTTCCGGCGCAAAGGCTTCTTTCTGCCGTTTATCTGTACCCCCGAAGAGCTTATCGGAGGCGAAAATGAGTGACAGCATCATCCAAGAAGTTCGCAATATTCGTGAACAACACGCCGCCAGCCTAGGCTATGATTTGGATCGGATTTATGCTGACTTGAAAGCCCGGCAGGAAAAACATGCAACAGAAGGGTGGGTCATCGTTCCGCCCCCTTCCAGCCTACCACCAGAGCCTAACTTGGCGTTGCAGCGGACTCGCTTCGCTCGCCGCTGAACGCGGGCGTTAGATTTCTTGACCACCATGGACATATCGAAAATAGACGAGCATTTGCGAGCAAAGAACAAATACCTTTGGGTTCTGGTAACACTTGTGCTTGGTGCTATCGGATCGGGACTCTGGGAGATAGCGTTTAAACCTGCGCTCTCACTTGCTGGGGATGGTGTGCTTTACCTCACAACATTGGGGATGAAGAGCCTTCACGATGGCATCTACGTTGAAGTCGCTAAAGGCCTCTACGAGCGAACGGCCCTCCAAATTCTCTCCGCGATTGTTGGAGTGGTTACCGGTGTCATGCTTGCCGTAATCACGATTGGACGAATTAAAAAGAATGCTGCCGATGCAACCGGTGAGGCCAAAAAGAATTTTCTACGCAAATTGCTGCTTCTCTTTTGTTGTGTGGTTCTGCTGTTTTCAACGTATCGCACTAGTGTGGCGTCAATCTTCGATTGACGAGTGTTGTGGGATCCTGTTTCTTGAAGATCGTGCCGACGGGTGTCCTGCAAGAACAGGAGCCCTGCGATGGAAAAGTACCGTGTTACGCTGACTGCCGAAGAACGGGTTGGATTGGAACGTCTCATCTCGACCGGCCGGGGGGCCGCTCGCAAGTTCTGCCACGCGCGCATTCTCCTGTTGGCCGATGAGATGCCGGGGCTGTGCCGCCCCGACGAGGCCATCGCCGGGGCCTTGAGGACTAGTCGACGAACCATCGAGCGCGTGCGACGCCGCTTCGTCACCGAGGGGCTGGAGGCCGCACTGCACCCCAGGTCCCAGCCCGCCCGGCCGAGCAAGGTCAAGATCAAGGGGGACATTGAGCAAAGGCTGCTCCAGTTGGCTTGCAGCGATCCGCCCCAAGGACGCTGCCATTGGACGTTGCAGATGCTTGCCGACGAGTTGGTTGTGCTCGGGCTGGTGGATCGGGTCAGTGTCGAGACCGTCCGGCAGGCCCTAAAAAAAACGACATCCAGCCGTGGATCGTGGCGTCTTGGTGCATCCCGCCTGAGGCCGACGCCGACTTTGTCTGGCGCATGGAGGATGTGATCCACACGTACTTGCGGCCGTATGACCCTCGCTATCCCGTGGTCTGCTTCGATGAGACCTTCAAGCAATTGTTCGGCGAGGTACGGCCCGCGCAACGGCCGCGACCGGGAGCGCCGATGCGGGTAGATTATGAAGATGAGCGCAAGGGCGTCAGCCACCAATTCATGATGTGCGAGCCGTTGCGGGGCTGGCGCCATGTGCGCGTGACCGAGCGTCGCACCCGACGGGACTACGCCGCTTGCGTGCGGGAGTTGGTCGAGGTGCATTACCCGCAGGCGACGAAAATTCGGCTGGTGCAGGACAACCTGAACACGCACGATGGCGCCAGCCTGTACGAGACGTTCCGTCCCGCCAAGGCCCGGGAGTTGCTGGACCGGATCGAGTTCCACTATACGCCCAAGCATGGCAGTTGGCTGAACATGGCGGAGACCGAGATCGGCATCATGAATCGGCAGTGCCTGGATCGGCGCCTGGACAGCCCAGAGAAGATCGCCACCGAAGTGGCAGCTTGGGAAAACCAGCGAAACGCTTTGCAGGCACGCCTCCATTGAACCTTTACCTTGGCCATCGCACGGCAGAAACTGCGGAAACTTTACCCGTCAATCGAAGATTGACTCCACACTAGAATGAACGAGGATCACTCGGGGCAAAGCGTAAATAGGAGATAATGATGGCTCACATCGTATCGAATCTGGCCGGAAGGCTGAGCGAGCCGGAGTTGAGCGAGCCGCTGCAAGTGGCCAGTCGGGCGTTGACATCGCTTGTCGAGGACAGCGCTTACGTCGGCGAAGTCTACTCGCTGGGGTACGACGAAGCCCTTGTCCAGATACACGACTTCCACCGCCAACGGGTCGGCGGTATCCCTGCGCTGTCCTTCCTGATCGCCACACGTGTCGGCCCTGGAGCCCTAGCCGACATTCGACAGGAGGACGCATCCATCGTGCTCCTGCGCGTCCTCGACAAAGCCGATCTGCCCAACGCGGACGAAGCCTTGCGCGTCCGAGTCGAGACGGCCCAGCGGGTCAGCGGCGAAGTGGCCCGACATTGGGATGACCGGGCCGTCATGGACCCCACGACTCACAACCTGTTGAGCTATGCTGGTGTCCGCTGTCGAGTGCTCGGGACCTACTATATGGTCAACACCGGTTCCGACGCCGCCCCCGCGTTCCGCCTCTTCTTCGGCTCGGACCTCAGCAACTACTATCCGAACCGCGGGCTGAAGATCTTCAAGCCACGCGGCAGAGTGCTGGAGGCAATCGTCAACTTCCGTGACCCCCGGTTGACTGTTTCGGCACAAGACGGGCATGTCCCTGTCGGGCAGGTTCGCTACGCTTCGAGCCATCGCCCCTTCCAGGGAATCGACGGCGTGCCCGTGCAGATAACGCCGACGGACCTCCTCGGTCAGAAGACCGCGCTTTTCGGTATGACCCGCACCGGCAAGTCGAACACCACAAAGATCATCTTGAAGTCAATTTTCGCCCTAAGGTGGTGCCGGAACCCGATTCGCATTGGGCAGATCGTCTTCGATCCGATGGGTCCGCACGGCGAAGGAAGGGGCCAAGTATCACATAGGGCTGGTCTATGCGACGCAGGAGGTCAGCTCGATCCAGCAGAATATCCTGCGGAACACGGCCAACTGGTTCATCGGTCATCTCAACAACACGGACGGGACGCGCGAAATCCGCAAGTTCTACGACTTCGCGGACTTCGAGGGCAGCATTCTCCGCGCCCAGGACAAAGGCTTCATCCGCGTCAAAACACTGTCGAATTCGTACGTCAATACCCGTGCAGGTGGACCGGTTCCTTATCGAAATCGAAGACACCTCGAATCCCCAGGGGGCGTGAGATGCCATACCAAGGCGAGTACGCAACATACCGTCCCTTGCATCGCATTTCTGAATGCCAGAGGGTGAACAGCCTCTTGGCACGGTCGAAACTCTTGGAAGCGGCACGGGCCACTTACGCCCCCAAGCCCGTCGAAGCGCCGCCGCAGGCGCCAGCCCTGCCGCGGTTCATCCTCGCCATTGATGGCAGCTACGCCGAGGTGGACGTAAAGAACGGGTATCCGGGAGCCAAGGTCGGCTACTGTACCGCAGCAAGCGTCCTCCTTGACCTGCACCTCATCGGCGAACTTGATGTCGAGCGCCCGGTTGACCCCGTGGAGTTTCGCAAGACAGAGCAGGCTGCGAGCGTCGATGCCGCGCTACCAGGCAGCAACGTGGTCACACGAAGACAGAACTCTGCTCGGGCATCCTTCCGCGAGGAGCTATACGACCTCTTCACCGACATCGTCGTTGACGAGGACGACCGAACGAACCTGCTTTCGACCTACCAAGCTTTGCTTGCGCTAAAGCCCACGACCAACCCTCAGAGTTGCCCGTACAAGGAGTCGCATGGCTGCACTGCGGAGTTCGCGGTCGGCTCTGGCTGCACGACATGTCCAACCTGTGGTCGTCCCGTCTACTCGACCGACGCCCTTCGTATCCATGAGCGGTTCCGAGACATCGGAACGAACGGGGAGGCGTTCGGCCTGGTGATGCAGCTCATGGAACGGCTGCTCATGGTCCATTTCCTCCGATGCTTCGAGCGCCGGAATCTGCTGCCACGTCTTACCTCACTCGCCTTCTTCATCGACGGCCCACTGGCGGCATTCGGCCCGCCGGCCTGGCTGAGCGCCGCCATCAGCCGGGAACTCAAGCGGCTTAATCAGAAGGTGCGGGTGGCAACCGGCCAGGACCTCCTGATTCTGGGTATCTCATGAAGGTCTTCTGCCGAGCGGCCAAAGTCGTGGCGGACGACGCCGTCGTCTGCGTCCGCACGAGCAAGGACCCGTTCACCAAGCAAGCCACGCTCGACGCCCTGCTCTCGGCGTTCCCGAAGAAGTGCTTGGTCAAAAGATGCCAGCCGTTCCGAAAGCCGACTCAAACGCACCTGTTCGGCGACAAGACGCCGAAGGCGGGGGAAGTGGACTTGATCTTGACGCCATCATGAATTTGCACGCACAGGAGCGGAGAGATGTCTACTGAATGGGAGAAGATGTTGAAGGGGGAACTCTATGACCCCTTCGATCCGGAGCTCGTCCGTGCGCGCAACCGTGCGCGGGACCTCTGCCAGGGGCTCAACGCCACCCGCGAGGAGCAACAGGAGGAGCGGCGGCGCATCCTGCGCGAGCTGTTCGGTCGGGGTGGCGACACGGTCTGGATGCAGCCGCCGTTCTTCTGCGACTACGGGACCAACATCGAGCTCGGCGAGCGAGTGTTCTTCAACTTCAACTGCGTCGTGCTCGACGTCTGCCGTGTGCGGATCGGGGACTACACGCTCTTCGGGCCGGGCGTGCAGATTCTCACGCCCATGCACCCGATGAACGCCGAGCTGCGGCGATGCGAGGAGTACGGCAAACCCATCGAAATCGGGGCGGACGTGTGGGTCGGCGGCGGGGCGCTCATCCTGCCGGGCGTCCGGATCGGGTCCCGGGCCGTCATCGGCGCCGGCAGCGTTGTCACGCGGGACGTGCCGGACGGGGTGTTCGCCGCGGGGAATCCCTGCCGTGTGATCCGCGGCCTACCTGAGAGCGAGAGCCCTCCGGCGAGCGCGGAAGGTAGCGCGTGAGCGGGCTGATCTTGACACCAACTGAGCGAAAGGCGTACGAGCTCGCCGCTCGATTCGCTGCCTTTTCCGAGGTCACGGCGGTTGCGCTCGGTGGCTCGCAGTCGAGCGGCGCTGCGGATGCCGGATCGGACATCGACCTGTACATCTACACTCGCGCCGGTATTCCGCCGAACGAGCAGGCAATGCTGATCGAGCAGAGTGGCGGTGCGATACGCGTCGACTTAGGCCTCTCGTACTGGGGCGGCGTGAACGTCTGGATAGACGCATCGACGGGAATCACGGTCGACTGCATGTACTGGGATGTGCGTTGGATCGAGGGCGAGATCGCCCGGGTGATGGAAGCGCATCAGCCGAGCCTGGGGTACTCCACGTCCTTTTGTCGGACGGTGATGCAATCACACGTGCTGTACGATCCGAATGGTTGGTTCGCGGCGTTGCAAGTACGCAGCGGGCGAGAATACCCGGAACCGCTGAGGCGAAACATCGTCGCCCAGAACCACCCTGTGCTCCGGGGGCTCATCACGTCGTACCTCCACCAGATCGAGAGCGCGGTGCGCCGTCAGGACGCCGTGAGTGTCAACCACCGCGTGGCTGCCCTGTTGGCGAGTTACTTCGACATCATCTTCGCGCTCAACCGCGTGCTGCATCCCGGGGAGAAGCGGCTATTGGCGTTCGCCCAGCGCGAGTGCGCGGTGCTGCCGACTGCCATGGCCGAGGACGTCGGGTGCGTACTGACCGAGGCCGGAACGGCGAGCGGTGCAGTGGTCACCCATATCGGGAGGCTGCTTGACCGGCTGGACGAGGCGCTGGAGGCAGCGGGCTTCGATCTCGGTCGTCGGTGAAGCCAAGGCTCAAAGACGTGGGTCAGGACGATCCGACATACAACCCAGCGCGATAGCGCTCAAGGAAACGGTTATGTACGAAATCCTATTATTCCTACACATTCTGGCAGCAACTATTTGGACTGGTGGCCACATTGTCCTATCAACGGTAGTGCTGCCGAGGGTTCTCCGAGAGCGTTCGCCAGAACAACTTCTTCGCTTTGAGAGTGGGTATGAGAAGATCGGGATTCCCGCACTAATTGTTCAAGTTGGAACGGGCATTGCCATGGCCGACCAGATGCTTGGCGACTCTGGCCGCTGGTTTGATTTTGGTAGCAGAGTATCCACCTTGGTCTCGATCAAGGTGATTCTCCTCGTGGTCACCGCTGTGTTCGCGGTGGATGCGCGTCTGCGTATAATTCCAAACCTAAACGAGAAAAATATGATGGCGCTCGCATGGCATGTAGTTCCGGTAACCATCGTTTCGATTCTGTTTGTAGCTGTTGGCGTCTCATTCAGAACAGGCTGGTTCAGCTGAGCGCTAACAATTCGCTGCAGGCACGACGGCCCTGACGAGCCGCAGCCTGAACTCACATTGCGTCGCGTTGACAACATGAGGAGGAAAGAAAATGGTCATCGTCATTTGGGATACGTGGTTGAAACCCGGTACGGAAGAAGAAGGGCTTCGGCTTACGCGTCAAGTTTGGTCTGACATGCAGGGTTTCGACGGCTTTATCTCGCATCAAATTCTTGTTGATGAGGATGTTCCAGGACACATCATCGCCCTCGCTAAGTGGCGGAGCCGCGCAGATGCGGATGCTGTCCGGGAAAAATACAAGGACTCCGAGACGATTCGTCAACTCACTCTGCTCCTTGCTCGTCCCCGTGATCGCTGGATTACACGCGAAGATCAGGGGTGATGCGTCTAACTCGGCGCTGGAGAGGGACGCCGCGAAAAACGCGGCGCCCCTCAGCTTGAGGCGCCAGGGCGCACAAACACCTTCCAGCCTTCATAGGATGGTTTTCCCACTAGGGTACT
>DGFE01000137.1:4043-6791 GCA_002391525.1 Competibacteraceae bacterium UBA3908 | reverse complement strand
GAAAGGCCGACAAGCGCGCCGGCCCACTGCTGGACGCTTTCCAGGGATGGCTGCAAAACACCCTGCGCCAGATTTCTCAGAAATCCGCCCTGGCCGACGCCATCCGCTACGCCCTGACGCGCTGGACGGCCCTGACCCGCTATCGCGACGACGGCCGGCTGGAGATCGACAACAACCCCGTCGAGCGAGCGCTGCGTGCAGTGGCTCTTGGAAGAAAAAACTTTCTCTTCGCCGGTTCCGATGCCGGTGGGGAACGCGCCGCCGCGCTCTAAACCCTGATCGGCACGGCCAAACTGAACGGCCTTGACCCGGAAGCCTACTGCGAGTGGTGCTCACTCAAATCACCGAGCATTCGGTCAACCGGATCGCCGATCCGCTGCCGTGGAAGCTCGCCGCGCCGCCCGCGCCCGAACCGCTTGGAATCCCCGCCTTGGCGGCGTGACGCGCGCGTTTTTACACCCCCGCTCGCGAGTGTCCGCGCACTTCGAGCGCGGACACCTACCCGCTCGCGCCGGCCCGCGCGGCACAAGGCATCAACGCGATGCTCGAGTGGCGCTTGACTTACTATCGTGATAGTGGTCACAGAATTGTACTGATGCACCCAGCCGATCCGCGCATTTCATTTGTGAGCTTCGTCGATCAGCCACTGCTTAACGAGTCTGCCAGCGGGCCGGAGAGCTAATTTGCTGTGATGCACAACGTAGTAGCCATCGGCCAGAGGCAGATAGCCTTCAAAAGGTTCCATCAGCGTGTCATCCGCCAACTCCCCTTCGGTGAGCAGTGGGCTCGTCATGACAACACCTTGCCCAAGCTTCGCTGCTTCAATCGCCATCAACGCTTGGTCGAAATGGATGCGGGGTATCGCAGCCATTTGAGTGTCGTCGAGCCGACTAAATGCTTTGAGCCATTGCTGCCAAAGGGGTTGTATCGTGGTCACGAGCCACGTAGCGCGACCCAAATCCTCGGGGACGCTCAGGCGTAGCGCTTCCGCGTATCCTGGGCTGCAATACACGCGAGCTTCATCCTTAAACAGCAGGGTCGCATCGAGATTGGGGCTTCGACCATCGAAATAGCGGATGGCCAAATCAATGGACTCGCGCTCGAAGTCCACTGCAATAGCAGACGCCTTAAGATGCAACTCAATCTGTGGATGCCGCGCCAGCAAGCGAGCCATTCGGCGCGTGAACCACTTGGCGGCATAGCTGGGAGGCATGGATAGCGATACCGCCATGCTTCGACTGTCCCTAAGCTTGTTGCTGGCATCGGCAATCTGGGCGAGCGCGGGCTGAACCCTCTGCCAGTAGCCTGTGGCTTCAGCCGTTGGTTGCACTTGCCGGACTTGGCGAATAAACAACGGCATGCCAAGCCATTCCTCCAATTTTTGTATCTGCTGGCCAACCGCGCCGGGGGGTGACGCACAACTCCTCTGCGGCGCTGGAAAAACTATGGGTTCGCATCGCCGCGTCGAAGACAAGCAAGGCCTTGAGGGGTGGGTATCGGTTCATGGAATAGAAAATTTATAACATGATTCATATTAAATGATTTCACGCGGTCTTGGTGCTGGCAACATAATCAACCCATTACCTTCACTGGTCCGGAACCATGTTTCAGCCCCTTCGTCGCCCCGATGTATTGGCCGTAACCCTGGCAGCTTCTCGGTGCTCATTGGCGCGGCAGCCCAGCGATTGCCTGTCGAGTCGAGAGGCGTGGCGTCAGGGGTCATCAATGCAGGAGGGTCGTTCGGTCAGTTCATCTTCGCTCCCATCCTTCAGAAACTCATTCAATCGATGGGCTGGGTGGGCGCAATGTGGGTGATGGCCATTACAGCACTGGCGACACTCCCCCTGATTGGGAAACTGACCAGGGCGATGTCGGGAACACCGACCCCTGCCGACAACGACACGCGACTGGGGTCAGCGGTCTGGGAAGCCATGAAAAGCCCCAGTTATTTACTGCTCCATGCGGGCTTCTTCACCTGTGGATTCCACATTGCATTTTTGGTGACGCACTTGCCCGGTGAAGTCAATTTATGTGGTTTACCGGCCAGCGTTGCCAGTTGGTCCCTTGCCATCATTGGCCTGGCCAACGTGTTCGGTAGTCTGTACGCCGGTTCGTGCGTTGTTCGTTATCGTAGCAAGTACGTATTGGCCGTCATGTATGGCTCGTGCTCCCTGCTGATTGCCTGGTATTTGCTGGCGCCGCGCACCCAGTGGAACTACTACCTGTTTGCCGCCGGTCTGGGCTTTACTTGGTTGGCAACCGTCCCGCCAACCGCCGCCATCGTTGGCAAGCTGTTCGGGACGCGCTTCTTGGCGACTCTATTTGGCTTGACACTGCTTTCCCACCAGATCGGCGGATTTCTCGGCGCTTGGCTGGGCGGCATTGCGATCACTCAATTCGGCGACTTGACCTGGATGTGGTACGCCGATATGGCCCTGGCGGCCTTGGCCGCGCTGGTTAATTTGCCCATCAAGGAAGTGCCAATCGCCCGACTGGAACCTCGGGCAACCCGATCAACGGTTATTGCCGATGCCGCCACGACCGGTTCAATACCTCGGGAAGAACATACTGGTGCTGGTGTGGGATGCTATCGTGACTGACGAGGCCAACGGCAACAGCATTGCCGTCGTCCGACGCGACCCGACGAGTTTTTGGCTTAACGCCTGGCGCTGCTGAATGGCATCTCGACGCGCCCAAATCGAACGACTTCTGAAAACCCCTTCATCCAAGACGGAGTTTTAACCATGA
>DGFE01000137.1:0-3846 GCA_002391525.1 Competibacteraceae bacterium UBA3908 | reverse complement strand
ATTGAACGCTTTGCCGCTGAATTCGACCCTCAACCTTTCCACATGAACGAGCAAGAGGCCAAGGAAACCCTCTTTCAAGGCTTAGCGGCCAGCGGATGGCATACGGCGGCACTGACGATGCGGCTTCTCGTCAAAAGCGACTTCAGGCCGGCGGGCGGCGTCGTTGGTGCGAGCTTCGACGAATTGCGCTGGCCGCGCCCGGTGCGCCCGGGGGATGAACTTAACGTTGAAACTGAAGTGCTTGAGGTTCGGCCGTCGAAATCGCGGCCCGATCAGGGTATGGTCAAAGTCCGCGTGACAACTTTTAACCAAAAGCACGAGATCGTCCAAATGTACGTCGGAAACCTTGTCGTAAAGCAATATAAGTCGTAGGGCTGGTCGACGGTTTTCGCAGTGAGCGTAGGGCCTGCCTCTCTGGACGCTTCCTTTGAGCCCGTCAAGACGGTTGAATTCGGACGCTTACTCAGTAAGCGCGGACGACATAGGAACGGATGGCGGCTCGATACTGGACTGTATGGTTTGTTCCACAACTATCGTTCTCCGACCTTGGCGCGCGAGTCCCTGAAGGATAAACGCAGACAAGACCACGAATGATCGCAGTCATCTCGGGACACGCGCTGAATCGCCCGAGTGGCGGGTTGCGGGTCGAAATCGCTCCGCCGGGCGACCCGTTTGCAGGCGCCGCCGGTGGCCAGCCCGAGCGCTACCCCCCCGGCTCGTAGCCCAGATTCGGGGCCAGCCACTTTTCCGTCTCCGCCACGGTCCAGCCCTTGCGCCGGGCGTAGTCGGCGACCTGATCCCGATCCAGCCGGCCCACGCCGAAATAGCGCGCCTCGGGATGGCTGAAGTACCAGCCGCTCACCGCCGCCGTCGGCGTCATGGCGAAGTGTTCGGTCAGATGGATGCCGGCGTTGCGATCCACGTCCAACAGTCGCCAGAGCAAACCCTTTTCGGTGTGGTCGGGGCAGGCCGGATAGCCCGGCGCGGGGCGGATGCCGCGATAGGTTTCGGCGATCAACTCTTCGTTGCTCAGCGCCTCATCCGCCGCATAGCCCCAGAATTCCCGGCGCACCCGTTCGTGCAGCCGTTCGGCGAAGGCTTCCGCCAGCCGGTCGGCCAAGGCTTTCAACAGGATGGCGCGGTAGTCGTCGTGAACCCGCTCGAAGGCCGCCACCCGTTCGTCAATGCCGATGCCGGCGGTCACCGCGAACGCGCCCAGGTAATCGGCCACGCCGGTTTCATGCGGCGCGATCCAGTCGGCCAGACAGTAATGCGGCTTGCCTGCCGGTTTCGGGCCTTGCTGGCGCAGGTGATGCAGCGTCAGCAACACCCGGTCTCGGCTGTCGTCGGTATAAAGCGCGATGTCGTCCTCGCCGACCCGGTTGGCCGGGAAAAAGCCGATCACCGCCCGCGCCACCAGCCAGCGGTCGGTGATGATTTGATCCAGCATGGCCTGGGCGTCGGCGAACAGGTGGCGGGCCTGCTCGCCGTGAACGGGATCGTCGAAAATCGCCGGATAGCGCCCGCGCAATTCCCAGGCATGAAAAAACGGCGTCCAGTCGATCCGCTCCACCAGTTCCGCCAGTGGGTAGTCGGCGAATGCTCGCATCCCTAAGAAACTGGGCCGGATCGGCTGATAACCGTGCCAATCGATCAGAGGCCGGTTGGCGCGAACCTGCGCCAGCGGCAGCAGCGGTTCCCGGTTGCGACGGTTGGCGTGCTGCTCGCGCTTCTGGGCGTGGTCGGCCTTGATTCGGGCGATAAAGCCGTCCCGCGAGTCAAGACCGATCAGGTTTTGGGCCACGCCCACCGCTCGCGAGGCGTCCTTGACGTACACCACGGGACCGGCGTATTGCGGGTCGATTTTCACCGCCGTGTGCATTCCCGAAGTGGTCGCGCCGCCGATCAGCAGGGGAGTGGTGAAACCCTGCCGGCTCATCTCCCGGGCGACGTTGACCATCTCGTCCAGCGACGGGGTGATCAGCCCGGACAGGCCGATCATGTCCGCCCCGCGTTCCCGTGCGGTGTCGAGAATCTTCTGCGCGGGGACCATGACGCCCAGATCGACGACCTCGAAGTTATTGCACTGGAGCACCACGCCGACGATGTTCTTGCCGATGTCGTGCACATCGCCCTTGACCGTGGCCAGCACGATCCGACCGTTGGAGCGGCGTTCGCCCGTGGCCTGTTCCGCCTCGATGTACGGGATCAGGTACGCCACCGCCTTTTTCATCACCCGCGCCGATTTCACCACCTGTGGCAGGAACATCTTACCGGCGCCGAACAGGTCGCCGACCACGTTCATGCCGTCCATCAAGGGGCCTTCGATGACGTGCAATGGCCGTTCTGCCTGCTGGCGGGCTTCCTCGGTATCGGTTTCGATGAACTCGTCGATGCCCTTGATCAAGGCATGTTCCAGTCGCTTGGCCACCGGCCAGGAACGCCATTCCCGCTCTTTCTCCGGGGTGGCTGAAGCCTCGCCGGCTTGGTATCGCGGGGCGATTTCCAACAACCGCTCGGTGGCGTCGGGGCGGCGGTTGAGAATCACGTCCTCGACCCGTTCGCGCAGCTCCGCCGGGATTTCCTCGTAAATCGCCAGTTGCCCGGCGTTGACGATGCCCATGCTCATCCCGGCGCCGATGGCGTGATAGAGGAACACGGAATGAATCGCCTCGCGCACCGGGTTGTTGCCCCGGAACGAGAAAGAGACGTTGGATACCCCGCCGGAAATCAGCGCGTGCGACAGTTCCGCTCTGATCCGCCGCGTGGCCTCGATGAAATCCACCGCATAGTTGTTGTGTTCCGCGATGCCGGTGGCGACGGCGAAGATGTTGGGATCGAAAATGATGTCCTGCGGCGGGAAGCCGGCCTGTTCGGTGAGAAGCCGATAGGCGCGCTGGCAGATGGCGAACTTGCGTTCCTCGGTGTCGGCCTGGCCCTGCTCGTCGAACGCCATCACGATGGCCGCCGCGCCGTAACGGCGAATCAGGCGCGCCTGCCGGATGAATTCCGCTTCACCTTCCTTCATGCTGATCGAGTTCACCACCGGCTTGCCCTGGATGCGCTTGAGGCCGGCTTCCAGGATTTCCCATTTGGACGAGTCGATCATCACCGGAACCCGGCTGATGTCCGGCTCGGCGGCGATGAGATTGAGGAATGTGACCATCGCCTCCTTCGAGTCGAGCATCCCCTCGTCCATGTTGATGTCGATCATCTGCGCGCCGTTTTCGACCTGCTGGCGGGCGACGTCCAGCGCGGCGGTATAGTCACCGGCCTTGATCAGCCGCTTGAACGCCGCCGAGCCGGTGACGTTGGTGCGCTCGCCGACGTTGATGAAGCCGAGCGGCGGACCGATGTTCAGCGGCTCCAGTCCGGCCAGCCGGCAGCGTGGTTCGATATTCGGAATCTCGCGTGGCGGCAGCTCTTTCACCGCCTCGGCGATGGCGCGGATGTGGGCCGGCGTCGTACCGCAGCAGCCGCCGACGATGTTGAGAAAGCCGCTCTCGGCGAACTCGCGAATCACCGCCGCCATCCGTTCCGGGGTTTCGTCGTACTCGCCGAAGGCATTCGGCAGGCCGGCGTTGGGGTGGGCGGAAACATAGGTATCGGCGATGCGCGCCAGTTCGGCGACGTAAGGCCGCAGTTGCGTCGCGCCCAGCGCGCAGTTGAGGCCGAAGGCCAGCGGGCGGACGTGCGCGAGCGAATTCCAGAACGCCTCGGTGGTCTGGCCGGACAGGGTGCGACCGGAGGCATCGGTGATGGTACCGGAGATCATCACCGGCAGGCGGATGCCGGAATCGTCGAAAAATTGCTGAATGGCGAACAGCGCGGCCTTGGCGTTCAGGG
>DGFE01000180.1:22322-22508 GCA_002391525.1 Competibacteraceae bacterium UBA3908 | reverse complement strand
CAACCGCTTGCATGCCTCCCGTACGTGATCGCGTGGAGTGTTGCCCATTTCAACGCTCAGCAGGGTACCGTCACAATAATTACCCAGAATCAGCGCGTCGGCCAAACCCACCACCGGTGGGCTGTCTACCAACACCTGATCGAATTTCTCGGTGGCCAGCATCAGTAGATCCAGCATCTTGGAGCC
>DGFE01000180.1:0-22162 GCA_002391525.1 Competibacteraceae bacterium UBA3908 | reverse complement strand
GTATAAGAGACAGGGTTGGGTAAGTGAGTGGGTTTGGCGATATTCACCGAACGGGTCTGATCGCCAGCCAGCAGGTGGGTCAACCCCATGTCGTTGTCGAGTCCCAGGATCCGGTGCAACGACGACTTGCGCAGATCCGCGTCGACCAGCAACACTCTCTTGCCGGCTTGGGCGAACTGAATCGCCAGACTGACCACCGTGGTGCTCTTGCCTTCGCCGGTCGTGGCGCTGGTCACGGTCAGCAGCCGGGGCACCCCACTCGAGGTCGAAAACTCCAAGGCGGTGCGCAGCGAACGATAGGATTCGGCGAACGCCGAACGGGGATCGTCGTGCCCGGCGATGGCGATGGGGCGCTTGTCGCTGCCTTGTCGCCGGATCAGGGGAATCAAGCCCAGCACGGGCAACCCCAGCAGCTTTTCGACTTCGTCCACCTGTTTGAAGGTAGTGTCGTGGTGCTCCAGCAGGAATGCCAAACCGATACCACCCAGCAGGCCAACCATCAGCGCCAACAGCGCGTTGAGCTGCAGATTGGGTTGGTAGGGCCAGATCGGCGCCTTGGCTTCGTCCACCACCGAAATATTGTTGGTGCCGACACCGGCCGCCACCCCAATCTCCTTGTAGCGCTGCAACAGGCCGTTATACAGCTCGCGGTTGGTGTCGACCTCGCGACGCAGGATATTGAACTGGATGCTGCGGCCCTGCAGTTCCAGCACGTCCCGTTTGAGCTGGTTGAGATTGGCCCGCAACAGCGTTTCCTCGGTCCTGGCCGCCTCGTAGGTGGCGGTTATCGCGCCGCGGATATTGGCCACCTCCTGATTGATCTGTCGGTCAATCTGGTCGATTTGGCCGCGGAGTTGCACCATGAGCGGATAGGCCGGTTTATAGGTGTTCAGATTGTCCTGATACTGAGCCTCCAGCTTCGCCTTGGTTTCCTTGAGCGTTTCGATGATCTTGCTGTCCAGCACCTGGCTCAGCCCTTGACCTCGGGTGCCCAGCATTTGCCGATAGGCCGCCTCGGCGGCGGCTCGCTGCTTTTCCGCCGCCGCCAGCGCGGTATTGATGGCGGCCAGTTTCTGGGTCACGATGTTCTGGCTTTCGTCGACGTTGACGATGCCCTGCTGGCTGGCGAAGGCGACCATTTCCCGTTCCGAGTCCTCCAGCCTGGACTTGACCTGCTGCAAGCGTTCCTGCAGGAAGTTGCGCGCATAGGCGGAGGCGTCAAAACGACGTTCCAGGTTCAGGTCGATATAGGCCTTGGCCAGGGTATTGAGAATGGTCGCGGCCAGTTCGGGTTCGGGGCTGTCGAACCGCAGTTTGACCAGCCGCGAGTTGCGTACCGGCGCGACGGTCAAGTCCTCCAGGAAGGCCGTGATGACCGCTTCCCTGCGCGCCGCCTCGGACTGTGGTTCTTCCTGCTCCGCTCGAGAGATTTGCGGCAACCAATCGACCAGCCATTTTCTGGCCTGGGCCAACAACGAGAGCCGGTCGGTCCCGAATTCCTTGTCAATCAGATCGAGTTGGTCAATCACTCGCTGCGCCAGGTTGCGGCTTTTGAGCAATTCGTACTGGGTTTGATAGTAGTCCAGGCCGGTACCTGTCGTCGATTCATCCGGCGCCACCCCCTCGATCTTGACGACCCTGATGTCCTCGCGATCGATCTGCAGGGTCAAACTGGCGCGGTAGATGGGCGTCATTAAAAATGACGCGGCCAATACAATCGTGAGGACGGTCAGAGTGAAAAGAACGATGGTCCAACGCCGTTTGACGATGACGCCCCACAGCTTGCGGAGATCGATTTCATCCTCTTCCGGCTCCACCGCTCGCACGCGGGGTTCCGGCGCAGCCACCGGGCCGAGCCGGGTCGCCGCGCGTTCGATCAGCGACCGGCCAGGCTGCGCATCGCCTTCATGGATCGGAAATTCGGGTTTTTTCATATAATGGGTCTGTAGCAAAAAACGAACTGTGGGGGTCGTTATATCACAGAAACGACCGGCGGGCGCCCGCTCCGGTTCAGCGCCCCGTTCGACTAAAAGCTGAGCAACCGGAACGGCAACACGAATTCGATCAACTCCTTGGCAACCGATTTGCCAGTCGATTCGCCGACTTGCACGATGTCATCGTTTCGCACCTCGGGATCCCGCAGTTCGCCGAGACGGATTTTTTCCAGATCGAACACGAGCGTCGTGCGGTTTCCAGTCTGTGGATCGGCACGGAAGATCTTGACGCCGTTCGCATCCGCCACGCTGGTCAAGCCCTCGGCGGTGGCCAGCGCCTGCAGCAAGGTGGTTCGCCCCTTGAGTGGGAAGACGCCCGGTTTTTTAACCGCTCCCTCGACCGTCACCCGCTGGCTGGTGTACTCCTTGATGAACACGCTGACCTGGGGATTCTGCAGATAGTTCTTGGCAAGCTTTTCAGCCAGGGAGGTTTCCAGCTGCTCGCTGGTCAGCCCGGCGGCCTGGACCATGCCGATCAACGGCAAGGAAATGAATCCACGCGAGTTGACCCGAACGGTACGGTTGAGATCGGCTACCCCAAACACTTGCAGCTCCAGCAAATCCTGTGATCCGATCCGGTAATCCTCGGTACTGGGTATGTAATTGGCGGTAGCGGCTGTAGCGGCGCTGGGCTCGGCAACGACCGACGTCGCAGACTGGGATTCCGCCATCGGAGCGCCTTCGGCGGAAGGCCCGGAATTGCTGGCGCAGGCGGCCAGGCCCAGCGATACCGCGAGGAATACCATGCCTGCCATCAATGCTCTAGTCCACAAGGCAACTTACCTCTCTGACAAAACTCCATCCGGGGGTTGAAAGGATAATGAGACTTCAGCCTTTCAGTTCCGCCAGCAGTTGGCCGATCATGCGTTCGGCCTGGACACGATAGCCGCCGCCGAACAGGTTGAGATGGTTGAGGACATGATACAGATTGTAGAGCGTCCGCCGTTGCGGATAGCCCGCCGCCAACGGTAGCGTCTCCCGATAGGCTGCGTAAAAGCGCTCCGGGAAACCGCCGAACAACTCGGTCATCGCCAGATCGGCCTCGTGGTCGCCATAATAAACCGCCGGATCGAAAATCACGGGCTCGTCCCCTGGCATACAGCCGACGTTGCCGCTCCAAAGATCGCCGTGCAGTAAGGCCGGCGTTGGCCGGTAACCGGCGAACAATCCATCCAGCCGCGCTCGCAGCATCTCGCCCTGCCGTTGCAAAGCGCCACCGTAACCGTTAGCGGCGGCCAAATCCAGTTGGAACCCCAACCGCCGCTCGCTCCAAAACCCGATCCAGTCATCGCGGCGGCCGTTGGGCTGCGGCGTGGAACCGATGGTGTTGTCGCAGCGCCAACCGAAGTACGGTTGCGGCTGGCGATGCAAGGCAGCCAGCTGGCGGCCCAGAATCTCCATCGCCAGCGCGCTGCTCCCAACCAGCGGCAGGTATTCCAACACCAGCCAGGACCGCCCGCCGCCGCCGCCGTGACAGATCGGTCTGGGTACCCGCACGGTCGCGGTCGCGGCGAGTTCCGCCAGCCCTGCCGCCTCGGCTTCGAACATCGGCAGACCGGCGGTGACGTTGATCTTGACGAAATAGTCGCGTTCCCCGTCGCCCACCCGCCAAGCCTGATTGATGCAACCACCGCTCAGCGACTGACGCCGGCGACTGATGAACGGCTGGCCAGTAGCCGCGCCGATGCACCGGTCGAGCGGGGTCCAAAAGTCCGCCACGGGCGACGAGCGCTCCATCGACGCCTAGGGAACCACCGGCGGCTCAACCGGGATCAGCTCTGGCGTATCCAGTGCCAGGGACGCCGCCAGCCGCAAGTCTCCGAGCAACCGGATCCCCTCCGGCAACTGTACCTCCATGGCAATCGGCAGATGATCCGAGTAGGCGTGGTTCAGCACCGCCACCCGCTCGACCGCAATCGACGGCGACACCAGGATATGATCCAGCTGCCGGTCCGGCCGCCAACTGGGAAACGTGTACAGCCCCGGAGCCGGTTCGCGCAGGTGGGCCGTCGTCAGCAGCACCGACATCTCCGGGCTGTCCGAACCGCAGTTGAGATCGCCCATCAAAATCACGTGACGGTAATCGCGCACCAGCTCCGTCAGGAACTCGATCTGTCGCAAGCGACCGCGCCGGCCCAGCGCCATGTGCAGGATCAACACATGCAGCGCGTCGGCGTCCGCGCCGAACCGGATTTCCAGCACGCCCCGGCCCGGGATCAACCCCGGCAATTTGTGCTCGGTGATCGCGGCGGGGCGGATGCGGCTCAGCACGGCGTTGCCATGCTGCGAAATCATGCCGATCTTGCGGTTGGCCTGATCGAACACGTACTCGAAACCGGCGTAATCAGCCAAGTACTTCACTTGATTGACAAAACCGCTGCGCAGGCTACCGGCGTCCACTTCCTGCAAGCCGACGATGTCGTATTCAGCCAGAATCCGGGCGATACCGTCAAGATTGGCCATCCGCGACGGCACCGGCACCAAATGTTTCCAGCTCCGGGTGAGGTACTGGGAATACTTGCGAGTGGTCAATCCACTCTGAATGTTGTAACTGAGCAGTCGCAGCCGGCGTGGTTCGCTTTGCTCGATCATCGTTTTCGCCGCCCTGGCTCTCCGTCGCTGCTCACCGGGCCAGCAGAAAATCCACCACGTCGAGGATGCGCGCCGAGCGCACCTCGTACTGGCCGTTGACGATCACCGCCGGCACCCCCCGCACCCCGTAGCGTTGCGCCAACTGGTTACCGCGCCGCAACTGGGTCTCGGTCTGGAAGGATTGGTAGGCCTTGCGGAAGGCATCCGGGTCCACGCCGCGTTCGGCGAAAAACGCCGCCAGTTCGGTTTCGGTATTCAGCTTGCGCTTGTCGCGGTGGATGGCGTCGAACAGCGGCTGATGCACCCGATCCAGCACTCCCAGCGCCTCGGCGGCGTAATAGGCGCGGGCGGTGGGTTCCCAACTCGAACCGAACGCCACCGCGATCCGCACGAACTCGACATTGTCGGGCTTGCGTTTCAGCCAGTCCGCCATCACCGGCTCCAGGTCGTGGCAGTGCGGACAGGTATACGAAAACATTTCGATCACCTCGGCCTTGCCGGGCGTCGTGGTTGGCGTCGGGGTCGGCACCCGCACGTAATCCCTGCCCTCCTGGAACGTCGGTGGAACGGCCGGATCGGCGGCATGGACGATGGCCAGCGGCAGCGCGCAGGCCACGAACACCAGCAACAGACGGCGAAACAGGCTTGGCATCGGGTGGTTTCCTCGGTTCGGTGGCGAAAACGGGGCGACGGATCCAGCTACAGGGAACCGTAGGAATGCAGCCCCGACAGAAACATGTTGACGCCCAGGAAGGCGAACAGGGTCACGAACAGGCCGATGACCGCCCACCAGGCCATCGGCGCCCCGCGCCAGCCCTTGGTCAGCCGCAGATGCAGCCAGGCGGCGTAGTTCAGCCAGACGATCAACGCCCATGTCTCCTTGGGGTCCCAGGACCAGTAGCCGCCCCACGCCTCGGCCGCCCACAAGGCGCCCAGAATGGTGGCGATGGTGAAGGCCGCGAACCCCAGGGCGATGGCCTTGTACATCACCTCGTCCAGCAACTCCAGCGGCGGCAGCGCCCGCGCCAGCAGACCATGGGGGCGACGGGTTTCGGCCCGGGCCCGCGACAGGTAGGCCACGCCCAGCATCGCCGCCAGGGCGAAGGCGCCGTAACCGATGAAATTGGCCGGCACGTGAATCTTCATCCAGTAACTCTGCAAGGCCGGGATCAGCGGCTGGATATGATGAGCTTGCCGGTCGAAGGTGTACCACAGCAGAAATCCCACGGCGGCGCTGATGATCAACAGGACGAAACCGCCCATGGCGCGCGTGCGGTAGCGATCCTCGTAAAACAGATACAGCAGCGCGGTGATCAGCGCGAACAGAATAAACACTTCGTACAGATTGCTGACCGGGATGTGGCCGATGTCCGCTCCCAGCAGATAGGATTCGCGCCAGCGCACCAGCAGCCCGGTCAGACCCATGACCGTCGCGCTCCAGGTCAGGGCGGTGGCGGTCGCGCCGGCGAATTCGGAGCGCCCGAACAGCGCGGCGAAATAGGTGGCGGTCGCCAAAACGTACAATAGGCTCATCCACATGAACGCCGCCTGACTTTCCAGGAAATACTTGAGCAGGAAATCGCTCTTGCGCAGCTCGAAATCCGCCCCGTAGCGCCACAGCGCCAGCACCGTCAGCGTGGTCACCGCCAGCGTGAACAGTCGCGCCGGTTTCCAGTACAGCCCCCAGGCGATCAGCGCCAGGGTGCCGCCGATCTGGATCGCCACCTCGTAACCGTCCATGTAGGGCCGGTAGAGCAGCCAGGCATAGCCCGAACCCGCCGCGACCAGCAGCCCCCAGAGCACATCCCGGACCATCGGTCCTGGCCGGCGAGACAGGTGCTCCCATTGTTCCAGCATTGCTTCGCGCGTTACCGCCATTGCCAATACGCCTCTCTCATAGCGTGGATCGATGGGGCGCCGTCGCTCCCGTTACCGGCGCATTCGGGGGCGGCGGTTCAGCCGCGGGAACCGCCACGGCCGACGGTTCGGGCGGACCCAGCCGCCGCGCCAGCGCTGTTTGCAGGCCGGCGAATTCGCGGGCGAATTCCGTCTGGCGGCGGTTGCCCGCGCCGGCCAGCACCAACCGGGTGGCGCCGTCCTCGACCGCCAGCCATGCCCAGAGTCGACGATGCGAAGTATAAAACATGATGAAGATGCCGGTGACCAGAAAGGCAAAACCGGCGTAGACCACAGCGGTTCCACGGCTGTGGGTCACCTGCAATCCCGATGCTTCCACCTGTTGGAATCCGGTCAGTTGCAGGTAGAACGGTGTCCCGTAATTGGGCAGCGCCGCCAGCGCCGACACGGCGTCGTTGAAAAACGCCTCCTCGCCTTCGCCGATATTCCGTTCGACATCGACCTCCTCCTCCCGCAGCACCTCGACGAAGATTTCG
The DNA here is from genome assembly GCA_002391525.1 of Competibacteraceae bacterium UBA3908. GTDB lineage: Bacteria > Pseudomonadota > Gammaproteobacteria > Competibacterales > Competibacteraceae > Competibacter_A. Next base: position 15,183 of record DGFE01000180.1, on the reverse strand, counting down.
GCCAGGGTATCGCGCAGGATGTTGAGATACAGCGCGGTGGCTTCCCGTAGCCGGTCGGCGGGCACCACCGCCTTGGCCTTTTCCGACACGGCGGCGAAACCGCCCTGGGCGAACAGTCCGACCAGATTCAGCCGCACCAGATTCAAATCCCGTCGGAAGTCCGGGCTTTCGCCCGCCGGGGCGGATCGTTCCAGCAGGTTCCGCAGCCAATCTTCGTCGCGCAGCCGGGCGTTGAACCGCAGGAAGCGTTCGGGGCTGTTCCTGGCATCCACCGGAATGTGCAGGAAGCTGAATGCATCGCCCGGCCTGGATCGCGCGCCGCTGATGTAGAACCAGCGGCCTTCGAGTTGTACCGGGGTCATGTAGTTGAGGTATTCCCGCGCCTCGCCGGCGGCGTCGCGCAATTTGAAACCGACGCTGGGACCGAAGTTGCGGAACTTGCGGTCGCCGGGCCGGGCGTCGGGTTCCGGCAGCAGGTTGAACAGCCGAAACTCGTCCAGCTCCAGGGTCAGCGGTCCGGCCGGCCCGGTCAGCTTGAGCGCCCCGCCCACTTCACCCTTGATTTCGACCGGCTCCCGCCGGGCCCCGGACAGCGGCCAGGCGCGCAACTCCAGTTTGGAACCACCGTCGCCGAAGTCGGATTGGTAGATCGCATGACCGCGATAGGTCAAGGGATGGTTGACCCGGATGGTGGCTTCCAGCGGCTGGTCGCCCAAGTGCTCCCGGTCGTGAATGCGGACCTGGCTGGCAAAGGATTTGGGCTGGCCGGTATCGTAGTAGTCGACCTGGAAATCCCGCAGTTCGATGGCGAACGGCAGTTCCTGCAGCAGATAACCGTCGCGCAGCCGCAGGAACACGAAATTGGCGGCGGCCCCTTCGGGCAGCATCACGTTGCCTCGAAACGCCGGCACCGCGCCGGGTTGCAGCCGGCTGGCCGGAGGAATGTCGCGGGCCGCCAGATCGCGGGTTTCGAGCGCGATTTCGCCTCGCCACTCCTTCAGTTTCAACCACAGGTTGCCATCCAGCAGGCCACCGACGCCGATCACCACCACCGCGGCGTGGGTAAACAGATAGCCCAGCCGGTTGCACCGGCCCTTCATCGCCGCCGCCACCCGATGATCGCCATGATCCCGCACCCGCCAGCGGTAACCGTGGACGCGCAGGGCGTCGGTCACTTCCGCCAGCGCCGCCTCGGGATCGCGATCCGGCAGCCGCCATTCCGCGCACTGATGAAATCCGCGCAGCGAACGAACCTGGACCTGAGTGCGGAACCGGCTCATGTCGCGCAGCATGGCCGGGGTTTGCCGATACAGGCAAACGCTGGTGGACACGATCAGAAAGGCGAGGATGCCGATGAACCAACCGGCGCCGTAAACGTCATACAGCCCCAGTCCGCGAAACACCTCGAACCAGAACGGCCCGAACTTGAGCACATAGTCGGGGTATGGCTGGTTCTGCTGTAATACCGTGCCGATGATCGACGCGATGGCTATGACCACCAACAGGGTGATGGCCAGGTTCATGGAACCGAAAAATTCCAGCAGCACCCACCCCAGGGTGCGTCGGCGGGGGAGCTTGCACGCGGTGTTATCGTTCACGACTGGGTTCGGAGAGCGTTGGGTGACGCCTGTTCGACTCGGCTGGCCGGAATCCGTTCAAGGCCCGCCAAGGCAAACAGCGACTGGCGGAGCACAAAAAAGGGTGGCCGTCCGGCCACCCTTAACTCTACCAAGGTATCAGCCCGGTTGGCCGGGTCTTATTGCAAACCTTGAATATAGGACGAGACCGCCTTGATTTCCGCATCGGTCAGCCTGGCGGCGATGCTGCGCATCATCTGGCCGGCGTCGTTGGCGCGTTCCATGGCGCGAAAAGCCTTCAACTGAAGCTCGGTGTATTCGGCGTGCTGGGCGGCCAGCGCCGGGAATTTGGCGGCTGGGTTGCCCGCGCCGGCAACGCCATGGCAGGCCATACAGGCCGAGACGCCGCTGTTGAGGTTGCCGCCGCGAAAGATGGCTTCGCCCCGCGGGGCCAGGGCTGGATCCGCTGCGCCGCGGGCGATTTGCTGCGAGGCGAAGTAGGCCGCCAGATCCTCCATGTCCTGTGGGCTCAGCGGCGCCACCATGCCGGCCATGATCGCGTTGACGCGGGCTCCGCTCTTGTATTCCTGCAATTGCTTGAGCAGGTAATCGGCGCTCTGCCCCGCCAGCTTGGGGTACTGGGGATTGGTGCTGTTGCCGTCCGGATTATGGCAGGCCGCGCAGGTGGCGGACTTGGCCTTGCCGGCGGTGGCGTCGCCGGCGGCCAGTGCAGCGGTCGCGGAACCGAGCAAGGCGCACGTCGCGGCGATCACAACGAGTTTTTTCATTTTTGGAAGGCTCCTGTACGATGACGGTGTTCGGTTCAGGCGACCTGCCGCCAGCGCGGAAAGAGTGGCGCGGACCGGCGGACGAGTCTCGCTTGATCGCGGCGGAACCGGTGTCGCTGCGCCTGGTTCCACCCTGCGAAAGCGGCGGTTTTATATATCAGTTTCAGCCCCTAAGTTCAATGAGAAACCCCAGCAGGCGTATCCTTATTCCCGCGACCGGCGCGGCCGCCAGCCGCTATCGTGCCGTCCACTTTTTCAACAGCGTCAATACCCTCCCGCAGTTGCCGCCCGATACCGGCCAGGAAGTGGCGTTCGCCGGTCGCTCCAACGCCGGCAAATCCAGCGCTCTCAACGTCCTGACCGGTCAACGGGGGCTGGCCCGGGTCGGCAAAACCCCGGGCCGCACCCAGTTGTTGAACTTTTTCGCCGTCGAACCGGACCGCTATCTGGTGGATCTGCCCGGCTACGGCTACGCCCAGGTGCCCGATGCGATCCGCCGCCACTGGCAAGCCCTGCTGGAACGGTATCTGCGCGAACGCGCCGCCCTGCGCGGTCTGCTGCTGCTGATGGATATCCGCCATCCGCTGACCGCACTGGACCGTCAACTGCTGGACTGCTGCGCCGCCCGCGGCTTGCCTGCCCACATCCTGTTGACCAAGGCCGACAAGCTGAGCCGCGGCAAGGCGCTGACGGCGCTGCAGCAGTTGCGGCGGACGTTGCGCGCCGATTTTCCGCCGGTCAGCGTCCAGCTGTTCTCGGCGCTGACCGGTCACGGGGTGGACGAAGCACACGCGCGACTGGATCTCTGGCTGGGCTATTAGGGCTTTTCAGCCGCCGCCGCGGGCCGATGGCGGATCGGGCAAGGTCCGCCACACCCCCGCCAGCAAGCGTGCTTGCAGCGCCTGGCTCACCAACTCGCCGATCCGCCCCAGAAACAGGGTCCCGACACCGGGGTGAAAGCGTCCGGGATCCCAACTGCCCACCGCCAGCAGGCCGCGCCATTTTCCGCCACCGAGCGGAATCAGCGCCGCCGAGGCCACGCGGGGGAGGCCGTCGCCGAACAGGGCGGCGGCCTGCTCGGGACTCAGTCGGCCGCATTGGGGCTGGCCGACCCGGAACACGGCATCGAACAGCCCCACCACATCCGGCCGCAGGAATTCCTCCACCGCGCTCAGGCCGGCGGTCGGTGGCGCCGCCAGACACAACGCGATGCAATCGGCCTTGAATTCATCGCGCAGAATGACCTTGATGCCGTGCAGCAGTTCGTCCAGCCCACCCCGCGCGTCCAGCAGATTCAGGGCCAGCCGCTGCACCCGCTCCGCCAACCGGTCGTTGTCGCGGGCGATGGCCACCAGCTCCAGCAGCTTGTCATGCAAGCGCTGGCAGCGCTCCCGCAGCAGCCGGTTCTGATACTCCAGCAAGGACACCGCCGGCCTGCAGGCATGGGGAACGCGCAGGGTTTCCACCAATTCGGGATGACGGGTAAAGAATTCGGGATGGTCGCGCAGCCAGGCGGCCACCGCCAGTTCGAGGTCCGGTATCGTCCACTCCTCGCTCACGATTCGATCCACCCTTCGAACACTGTTGTCGCCGGTCCGGTCATCGTGACCGATTCGCCTTCTCCGGCCCAATGGATGCTCAGTTCGCCACCGGGCAGGCCCACCCGGACGTTCGGCCACAGCCGCCCCCACAGCCGGCCAACTACCACCGCCGCACAGGCGCCGCTGCCGCAGGCCAGGGTTTCGCCGGCGCCGCGTTCGAACACCCGGAGCCGGATGTAATCCGGGGCGACGATCTGCATGAAGCCGACGTTGGCTCGCTGGGGAAAGCGGCCGTGTCGCTCCAGCAACGGTCCCAAGTGCGCCACCGGAGCGCGCTCCACGTTGTCCACCAGCAGCACGGCGTGGGGATTGCCCATCGACACCACGCCGATCTCCAGTTCCAGACCATCGGCGGCGATTGGATAGCGAGGCGCGCGTTCGGTGGCGAAGAAGGGAACGTCGCCCGGCTCCAGCCGCGGCTGGCCCATGTCCACGGCCACCCGACCGTCCGGCTGAATTCGCAGTTGCAACAGACCGCCCGCGGTCACCACCCGCAGCTCATCCTTGTCGGTCAGTCCCCGGTCGCGCACGAAACGGGCGAAGCAACGGGCGCCGTTGCCGCACTGCTCGACCTCGCTGCCATCGGCATTGAAGATACGGTAGCGAAAATCGGCCTCCGGTCGGTCGGAGGCTTCCACCAGCAGCACCTGGTCGCAGCCGATGCCGAAGTGGCGGTCGGCCAAGCCGCGGATCCGGACCGGATCCGGCGTCACGCTCTGGTTGATGCCGTCGATCACCACGAAATCGTTGCCGAGCCCGTGCATCTTAGTGAACCGCAGTGCCATGACTGTGCCTTCCCAAAGCTGGAACGGAGAGTGGGAGGGCGGATTCCCGCCGGCCTCAACCCCGGCCGGTCCAGGCGATTTTATACAGGTCCAACCGCCGGTCACGGAAGTTGCGCACGCTGCCGTGCATGCGCATCTCCTTGAGATTGTCCAAGTCCAGATCGACGATCAGGGTCATCTCGGTATTCGGCGTGGCTTCGGCGGCGATGGCGTCGTGCGGAAACGCGAAATCGGACGGCGTGAACACCGCCGCCTGGGCGTACTGCATGTCCATGTTCTCCACTTTCGGCAGGTTACCGACGCTGCCGGAAATCACCACGTAACATTCGTTTTCGATGGCCCGCGCCTGGGCGCAGCGCCGCACCCGCAGGTAGGCGTTCTTGGTGTCGGTCCAGAACGGCACGAACAGGATCTGCATTCCCTGGTCGGCCAGCAGCCGCGGCAGTTCCGGGAACTCGACGTCGTAGCAGATCAGGATGCCGATCTTGCCGACGTCCAGCTCGAACACCTTGAGCGCGTCGCCGCCCTGGAGACCCCAGTACGCCTGCTCGTCGGGGGTGATGTGCAGTTTGGACTGCTTGTCCCAGGTGCCGTCGCGCCGGCACAGATAGGCGGCATTGTACAGCGCCCCGCCGCCATATTCCGGCATGCTGCCGGCGATGATGTTGACATTATAAGCCACCGCCAATTGCAGGATCGCCTCGCGCAACGGTTCGGTGTACTCGGCGAGTTGCCGTACGGCCTCGGCGGTGTTGCGCTGGTTGAACTGTGCCATCAGCGGGCCGTTGAAGAATTCCGGGAACAGCACGATGTCGGTCTTGTAGCCGGCCACCGCGTCCACGAAGTACTCGACCTGCTGCAGCAGTTCTTCCAGCGAGGCGGTCTGGCGCATCTGCCACTGCACCGCGCCGACCCGTACCACCGATTTGCGGCCGCCGATCAGGACTTCCTTGTCTTCGTAGTAGATGTTCAGCCATTCGAGCAAGACCGCATACGCCTTGGATTCGGCGTCGTCGGGCAGATAGCCGGTGACGATCCGGCGCACATGAAAGTCGTTGGCCAGCTGGAAGGTCAGGATCGGGTCCACCAGTTCCTTGGCCTTGACCATTTCCACGTACTGCTGTGGGGTCATGTCGCTGGCGTACCGGCCATAACCGGGAATCCGCCCGCCGACGATGATGGCGCGCAGGTTCAGTTTTTCGCACAGCTCCTTGCGGGCGTCGTACAAGCGCCGGCCCAGTCGCATGTCCCGGTAATCGGGATGGACGAAGATGTCCACGCCGTACAGGGTATCGCCGTTGGGATCGTGGGTGGTGAGATAGCCGTCGCCGATGATCTGCCAGTAGGTATGGCGGTCACCGTAGCGGCCATAGTCCACGATCAGACTGATGGTGGCCGCCACCACCTTGCCCTTGTCCTCGATGCAAATCTGCCCTTCCGGGAAGCGGGCGATCTGCGAGGCGAACTGCTCGCGAGTCCAGGCCCCGTCCATATTGGGGTAGACCAGCTCCATGATTTCCTGAACGTCGCCATAGTCGGACAGACGCAGATTGCGCAGTTTCAGCCGGTGCTGGACCGGGTGTTCGGAGGTTCGTTCGGCCATGGCGGAAACCAAGCTTAAAAGTACGAGATTGAAGGCGCAAGTTCAAAAACGGCGGGTTCGACAGCGACGATCACGCCATCAACCGCACGTAATCCCGGTAGATACAGCGATCCATCACCACCGTCATCCCAGCCTCGCGCGCCCGCCGCGCCGCGGTTTCGTCCACCACGCCATCCTGCAACCAGAGCGCCGGCAGCTTCAGGGCGACGCACTCTTCGACGATACCGGCGACATGGCTGGGGTCACGGAACACGTCCACCAAATCCACCGGTCCCGGCAGCTCGCGCAAACCGGGATAAGCTTTCTCGCCCAACACCTCGGACAGGGCGGGATTGACCGGGATGATGCGATAACCGAAGCCTTGCAGCGCCCTGGCGACACCGTGGCTGGGCCGGCTCGGCGAGGCGGACAGCCCGACCACGGCGATGGTTTTGATCTGCCGCAACAGGGTACGAATTTCCTCGAGAGAAGGGTTGATGAAACGCGCGTTCATTCTGTCGTTTCCTCGAAAACTGCGCGGTCAAGACAGGACCGCCTCACCAGCGAACAGCTCCGCCACCGTTTCCCGCCGTCGGACCACCTGAAACCGGTCGCCATCCACCATTATTTCGGCGGCGCGCGGGCGGGAATTGTAGTTGGAACTCATGGAAAAACCGTAGGCACCGGCGGAGCGCACCGCCAGCAAATCGCCCGGTTCGATGCGCAACTCCCGGTCCCTGCCGAGAAAATCGCCGGTCTCGCAGATCGGTCCCACCACATCGTAGCGGCGCGGCTCGCCCCCGGCGCGCGGCGTGACCGGGATGATGGCCTGCCAGGCCGAATACAGCGCGGGCCGCAGCAAGTCGTTCATCGCCGCGTCCACGACGGCGAAATTCTTGTCCTCGCCCCGCTTGAGCAGTTCCACCTGCGTTACCAGGATGCCGGCATTGCCCACAATCGCCCGTCCGGGTTCGATCAGGATTTCGTAAGGGGTACCACGCAGGTGCTCCATCAGGGCGGCGGCGTGATCGGCGGGCAGCGGCGGCTCCTCGTCGCGATAGCGGATGCCCAACCCACCGCCGAGATCGAGATGACGGATGCGAATCCCCTGCCCTTCCAGCCGCGTCACCAGCGCCAGCACCCGCTCCAGGGCGTCCACGAACGGCGCGACCCGGATCAGTTGCGAACCGATGTGGCAATCCACTCCGACGACTTCCAAATGGGGTGAAACGGCGGCGCGCAGGTAAACCGCCAGCGCCCGTTCCACGTCGATGCCGAACTTGTTCTGCTTCAGGCCGGTGGAAATATAGGGATGGGTGTTGGCGTCCACGTCCGGGTTGATGCGCAGCGACACCGGCGCGCGCCGGCTCCGCGCCGCCGCCACCTGTTCCAGCAGAGTCAGCTCCGTCTCGGATTCGACGTTGAAGCAGTGAATACCAACCGCGAGAGCGCGCTCCAGCTCGTCGCGGCGCTTGCCGACCCCCGAGAACACGATTTTTCGGGGATCGCCGCCCGCCGCCAGCACCCGCTCCAGCTCGCCGACCGATACGATGTCGAACCCCGACCCCAGCCGCGCCAGCACGTTCAGCACCGCCAGATTGCTGTTGGCCTTGACCGCGTAGCAGATCAAATGGGGATGGTCGCCGAAAGCACGGTCGAAGGCGTGCCAGTGCCGTTCGATGGTGGCGCGGGAGTAGATGTAGCAAGGCGTGCCGACCGCCGCCGCGATGTCGACCACCGGCACATCCTCGGCGTGCAAGCGGCCGTTGCGGTATTCGAAATGATCCATGTGTCAGGGCTTCGCGGGCGGGGGTTGCTCGGACGACGACGGTTGCGACTGCGGTTTGGGCACATAAAGCGGGCCTTTTTGACCGCAACCGGCCAACACCGCGGCCAACAGCAGCCACGCCAGCAGCGGTCCGGGGTGAAACTTGCGCATGTCGGCAAATCCTCGCGGGAGACCAAAACCGATGGTCAGTATAACGCGCATTCAGCCGGTGGGCGCGGCTTGACAGGCTTGACAAGCCGGGACGCTTCGCCGGTAATGCGGTTCGACTACTTGCCACGGAAATTTTTCGATGATTACCGACCCCTTGACTACGGTCGAGATCGAACCCAAGGGTGCCGCTCGTTCCAGCGTGATCTGGATGCACGGTTTGGGCGCCGACGCCCACGATTTTGAGCCGATTGTCCCGGAACTGCGCCTGGCTTCGGAATCGAGCATTCGCTTCGTGTTTCCCAACGCGCCGATTCGGCCCGTCACCGTCAACGGCGGGATGCGGATGCGAGCCTGGTACGATGTGCTGAGCATCGACCTGCCGCGCCAGGAAGATACCGATGGCGTGTATGCCTCCGAACGGGCGATTTGCGATCTGCTCGAACGCGAGCAACAGCGCGGAGTCCCCGCCGAGCGCATCGTGCTGGCCGGCTTCTCGCAAGGCGGGGCAATGGCATTGCACACGGCTCTGCGCTACCCGGACCGATTGGCCGGCATTCTGGCCTTGTCCTGTTATATCCCATTAGTCAGCAGACTGAATGGTGAACGCCGGCCCGCCAACCAACAGACCCCGATCTTCATGGCTCACGGCGACTACGACGCCGTGATTCCGATGCGTTATGGCCAGCAGAGCGCCGAGCTGCTGGAGAATCTGGGTTATCGCGTGGAATGGCAGGATTACAGCATGGGTCACGAAGTCTGCTGGGAGGAAATCCGCGACATCGCCAAGTGGCTGGAGCGGGTATTGGCGGCGCCGAGCGCATGACCGTGGGAGAATACCGCTCGTCGTGCTCTCGTGTTCTTCCCGTCAGGGCAACTCCGCCACCCAAGTCCGCGCCAGGACCGCCGCCTCCCGCACCCGATTCGGGGCGGTGCCGCCCAAGATGTCGCGGGCGGCCACCGAGCCCTCCAGCGACAGCAGCTCGAACACGTCAAACTCGATCAGCGGCGAGAATTGCTGCAATTCCGTCAGCGTCATATCCGCCAGATCCCGACCCGTCTCCACTCCCAGCCGCACCGCCTTGCCCACCACTTCGTGGGCATCGCGGAACGGCACTCCCTTACGCACCAGATAATCGGCCAGATCGGTGGCGGTGGCGAAACCGCGCCGGGCGGCCTGCGCCATGTTGCCGCGCTTGGGGTGCAGCGCCGGAACCATGTCGGCGAAGGCGCGCAGACAACCCCGAACGGTGTCCACGGTATCGAACAGCGGCTCCTTGTCCTCCTGATTATCCTTGTTGTAGGCCAGCGGCTGGCTCTTCATCAGCGTCAGCAGCGCCATCAGATGACCGTTGACCCGTCCGACCTTGCCACGCACCAGTTCCGGCACGTCGGGATTTTTCTTCTGCGGCATGATCGAAGAACCGGTGCAAAACCGGTCCGGCAGATCGATGAAATCGAACTGGGCCGAGGACCACAGCACCAGTTCCTCGGCCATTCGCGACAGGTGCGTCATCAGAATCGAGGCGGCGGCGGTGAATTCGATGGCGAAATCGCGGTCGCTGACCGCGTCCAGCGAATTGGCGCACGGCGCGTCGAAATCGAGCAATTGCGCGGTATAGTGGCGGTCCAGCGGATAACCGGTACCGGCCAGCGCCGCCGCGCCCAACGGCATGACGTTGACTCGCTTGCGGCAATCCACCAGCCGTTCGTAGTCGCGCTTGAGCATCTCGAACCAGGCCAGCAGATGATGACCGAAGGTCACCGGCTGGGCGACCTGCAAGTGGGTGAACCCCGGCATGATCGTATCCGCCTCGCGCGCCGCCAGCTCCGCCAGCCCACCCTGCACGCGCTTGAGTTCGGCCAGAATGGCGTCGATGGCGTCACGCAGATACAAACGGATGTCGGTGGCGACCTGATCGTTGCGCGAGCGGCCGGTGTGCAGGCGTTTGCCGGCGTCGCCGATGCGCTCGGTCAACCGGGCCTCGATGTTCATGTGCACGTCTTCGAGTTCCACCGACCACGCGAACTCGCCACGTTCGATCTCGGTCCGAATCTCCTCCAATCCGCGGACGATGGCTTCGCAATCCTCCCGCGCCAGCACACCCACCCGCGCCAGCATCCGCGCGTGGGCGATGGAGCCGTTGATGTCCTGTCGGTACATGCGCCGGTCGAATTCCACCGAGGCGGTGAACGCCGCCACGAAGGCATCGGTGCTCTCGGTGAATCGCCCGCCCCAAGTCTTGTTGGTCTGTGCGTCGCTCATAAACTATTCTGTAGGCTGAAAAGGACGCCATAGCTTACCAAAACCATGCACTCCGATACTCTCCGCATCGCCACCCGGAAAAGCGCCCTCGCCCTCTGGCAGGCCGAACACGTCGCCGGGCGCCTGCGCCAGGCGCATCCCGGTTTGCAGGTCGAGCTGCTGGGCATGATCACTCGCGGCGACAAAATCCTTGACAGCCCGCTGGCCAAGGTCGGCGGCAAGGGCTTGTTCGTCAAGGAATTGGAGCAAGGCTTGCTGGACGGCCGCGCCGATCTGGCCGTGCATTCCATGAAGGACGTGCCGGTGGATTTCCCCGCCGGGCTGGGCCTGCCGGTGATTCTGGCGCGCGAGGACCCCCGCGATGCCTTCGTCTCCCGCGCCTACCTCCACCCCGACACCCTGCCAACCGGAGCCAGGGTCGGCACCTCCAGCCTGCGCCGGCAATGCCAACTGGCCGCCCGCTATCCCGGCTGGGACATCCGCGGCCTGCGCGGCAACGTCAACAGCCGATTGGCGAAGCTGGATGCCGGCGAGTTCGACGCCATCATTCTCGCCGCCGCTGGCCTCAAGCGGTTGGGGTTGGCGGAGCGAATCACGACGGTCCTGGAGCCGGAATTCAGTCTGCCGGCCATCGGCCAGGGTGCGATTGGCATCGAATGCCGTCTGGACGATGCCCGGACGCGGGAATTGATCGCGGCGCTCGACGATCCGGCCACCCACATCCGGGTCGCGGCGGAACGGGCGTTCAACGCTCGTCTGCAGGGCGGCTGCCAGGTTCCCATCGCCGGCCATGCGCTACTGGAGCACGCTCGATTGTGGCTGCGCGGGCTGGTCGGCGAGCCCGACGGCAGCCGGATCGTCGCCGGCGAGATTCGCGGCCCGGCGGCGGATGCCGAGGCCCTCGGCGCGGCGCTGGCCGAGGACCTGCTCGAACGCGGCGCCGAGGCGATTCTCCACCGTATCTTTGCAGCGTCCTGAGCGGTCGAGCCGATGTCCTCTTCCCTGCAAGGTCTGCGCGTACTGGTCACCCGACCCGAACATCAGGCCGGCCCGCTCTGCCAACTGATCGAACGACATGGCGGCGTCGCCGTCCGCTGCCCGACCCTGCTGATCCGCGAACCGCAGGACTGGGGGCCGGCGCTGGCCCTGTTCGACCGGCTGGCGACTTACGATCTGGCGATCTTCACCAGCGTCAACGCCGTGGACCGGGCGCTGCCCCCGATCCGGGAACGCGGCGGCATCCCGCCCGGCCTGGAAATCGCCGCCATCGGCAAGGCCACCGCCCGGGCGCTGGCTCGCCATGGCATCGACCACGGTTTGCAACCCGAGCACGACTTCAGCAGTGAAGCGCTCATGGCCCTGCCGCGCTTCCAGAACGTGACCGGCCAGCGCATCGTCATCATCCGCGGCGAGGGCGGGCGTACCCTGCTGGCCGAAACCCTGACCGCCCGGGGCGCTCGGGTGGATCACGCCGAGGTTTACCGGCGCGAACGGCCAACGGCGGCGAACGTCGGCACGCTGCTGGAGCGCTGGGCGCGCGGCGAAATCGGCGCGGTGGTGGTCACCAGCACCGAGAGCCTGCTGAATCTGTTTGATATGCTGGGCGCAGCCGGGCAAGATTATCTGCGCGACACACCTCTGATCGTGGTCAGCGCCCGTACCCGACAGATCGCCGCGGAATACGGCTGTCGCCATCTCCTGCTCGCCCGGGAGGCCAGCGACGACGCCATCGCCGCCGCCCTGCCCGGCCTGATGGCGAATCCTTCTCCAGTTCAGCTCGGTAACGCGACATGACAGACCAGAAATCGAACGACGACAAAACCAAGGCCGCTCCGACTCCCGCCGTGGCGCCGGCCCAGCCACCCAAATCCACCGATTTACCAAGCGATTTACCAAAGGCATCCGCCGCGCCCGCCCCGATTCCCAAGAGTGGACGAGGATTGGCGGGATTCGCGCTGCTCGTCGCCTTGGGCGCCGCCGGCGGCTGCGGTTACCTGTGGTATCTGTGGCAACAGGAGCAGGCGACTCAGGCCGGTCGGCTGGACGCCGCGATCAAGCAGGCCATCGCTCAGCGAGACCCCGGCTTCCAGGCTCTGCAGGCCCAGGTCAGGGAACTGCAAGCGCTGCAAGCCTCGTTCGACCAGGTCCACGCCGAAAATCAGGACCTGAAGGATCGACTGCTGGGCCTGACCGGCGATCTGCAGCCGCTGAAGAACGCGATGGAATTGCAGAAAGGCGAGAATGAAATCCTCAAGGGGGAAATGAAGCTGCTGCGAGAAAGCCACGACGCCTATAAAACCGCCGCCCAGAATCAGCAACAGGAGTTCGATGGCCTGTTGCAGGACCAGCGGAACCGTCTGGCGCAATTGAACGAACAACTCCAGAACCTGAAGCTCAGCCACAGCGGTCTGGCCGAACAACTGGAAGTGATCAAGACCGTGGCGACCCAGGGCGGCGATGTCAACGCCTTCCCGCTGGCGGAGGTCGACTATCTGCTGCGGCTGGCCGATGCCAAATTGAAGCTGGAGCGCAACGTACCCGCCGCCCGCCTGGCGCTGGACACCGCTCAACAACGCCTCAACGCCGTCAATGAAAACGGCCTGGCCCCGGTGCGGACCATGCTCGGCGAGGCCATCGCCAGCCTGCGCGGCGTGCAGTTGCCCGACACCGCCGGCCTGGCCCACAAGCTGATCGAAATGGCGAAGGAGGCCGACGGCTTGCCGTTGAAGCTCGACTCGGGCGTGCCGGATATCAAGAACCGGGTCAAACCCGCCGCCAACGTCACGGTGAGCCCCGACACCGAGCGCTCCTGGTGGGATCGAACCACGGAGGCGGTCTGGAACCAGTTCAGAGAGATCGTGGTGATCCGTCGCGTGCGCAGCGAAGCCCCGCCGCTGATCGCCATGGAGGAGGAATTCTTTCTGCGCCAGAACCTGCGGCTGGAGCTCGAAAGCATGCGGATGGCGCTGCTGCGCGGCGACGCCCAAGCCTATCAGGATTCCCACGCGCTGGTCCGCGACTGGATCGAAACCTATTTCGACTCCCAGGACGGGCGCGTCACCGCCTTCCTGGCCGAACTGCAAGCCCTGCAAGCCGTTCAGTTCAACCCCTACGTACCGGATCTGACCGGTCTCAATCAGACCTTCCGCGATACGATGCAGCGCCGGCAACCGATCCGCGCCGTACAAAAATCTCCGGCGATCGACGGGGAGACGCAACCATGAGGCTGCTCGTCGGCGTTATCGTTACCCTGTTCGTCTCGGTCTGGATGGCGCTATCGCTCAAGCAGGACCCGGGTTACGCCATGTTCAGCATGGGTCAATGGACTATCGAGACCAGTCTGACCTTCTTCGTGATTGTCCTGATCTTCGCGTTTTTCGCGTTGTATCTGCTGGTCCGGCTGGCAGTCCGGCTGTGGCGGACGCCGGTCCGAACCCTGGAGGCTAACCGGCGCCGGCTGCGCAGAAAAGCGCGGCGGCTGTTCAACCTGGGCACCCGGCAGATGGCGGCCGGCCAGTGGGCGGCGGCGGAGAAAACCCTGCTCAAGAGCGCGGAACACAGCGAAACGCCCGCCCTGCACTATCTGAACGCGGCGCGGGCCACCCATCATCTCGGCGAGGTAAAGTGGCGTCGCGATCTGCATCTGCGCAAGGCCGAGGATTCGCCGGATGCCGACAAGCTGACGGTACAACTGGCCCGGGCGGAATTTCTGCTGGACGACCAACAGGCCGAACAGGCGCGCCCGATGCTGGAATCGCTGCGCACCCTCAACCCGCGCCATCCCGGCGTGCTGCAATGGCTGGCCAAAGCCTATCAGCAACTCAAGGCATGGGAGCCGCTGCAACAACTGCTGCCGGAACTGCAAAAACAGAAAGTATTCGGGCCCGAACCGTTCGCCGAGTTGCAAAAGCAGACCTACCGGGCGCTGCTGGAAAGCGCCGCCGCCAGCGGTTCGCTGGACAAACTGCGGGCATTGTGGAAACAGGCGCCGGCGGCGCTGCGCGAGGAGGACGAGGATTTCCTGGTCGGTTACGCAACCGCCCTGTGCGACTGCGAAGCCATCGACGATGCCGAGGCGCTGCTGCGCGAGGCGATCAGCCGGCGCTGGAACGTCAGGCTGGTGGTCGGCTACGGGATGCTGGGACGCGGCAATGCCGCCGCGCAACTGGCCGCCGCCGAGAGCTGGCTGACCCAGCACGGCGACGATCCGTATCTGCTGCTGACGCTGGGCCGGCTGGCCAAACGTTGTCAACAGAACGGCAAGGCCCGCGACTATCTGGAGCGGAGCATCAAACTCATGCCGACCCCGGACGCCTATCAGGAACTGGGCGAACTGGCCGAGTCCCTGCACGAACTGACCTATGCCGGTCAGTGTTTCCACGCCGGACTGCGGCTGCTGGTCGGCAAGCCGCAGGAGAAACAGGGCGCGATGCTGCCCGCCGCCGAAACGGCGCAGCAGTTGCAAGGGCCGGGGCAACCACCGGCGCCGGCCGCCGCGACCTGAACTCCCCTCACCCCCAGACCCTCTCCCGCAAGGGGAGAGGAGAGTTTTAGGCGATTTCCGGAAATAAACTCACTGGCTTGGTCGCGGAATGGAGTTTAGCCGTTCCCCCCTTTAGCAAAGGGGGGTGAGGGGGGATTTGAACCC
>DGFE01000205.1:1969-15495 GCA_002391525.1 Competibacteraceae bacterium UBA3908 | reverse complement strand
AGATGTGTATAAGAGACAGGGCCAGGCTCCGTGCTGTTCAACGAAACCAAGGGCGGCGCCATGCGTCCCGAGTATCTGACCAGTTTCGCGGCCTTCATTCAAAGCGGCGACTTTTTCCGGTTCTTCCCCGAATATACCGGACGGCGGCTGATTCCGGTGTTTTCCGCGCTGGCGCTGGCCGAAAGCGACATTCGCTATCTGAGCCGAGAGAAAATCTACGCCCTGACCATGGGCGACGAGACCATGGAAATCGTCAATCTGGCCGAAGTGGGTCAGCTGCGATAGGGATCACCCGATACTCCTCCAGCCGCGCCCCGAAGCGGCGCAGATCGGCGGCGGACAATTCCCGCCCGCGCCAGTCCGGCGGCAGCTCCAGACTCAGGTGCAGATAGCGCCCGCCGCGTTCGCACACCCGCGCCGCCAAATGAATCGGCAGGGTGCCGATCACTACGTCGCCGGGCTGGATAGTTTGTGGATCGAGATGGGCGATCACCGCGTCCACGGCGAGGCCCTCCCCGGCGGCCCAGTCCAGCGCGCCAGGATGACGGGAGACGAAGAGAGTAGTCATGCGAGCAATCGATCCCGCAATTCCGGGTAATGGTGAAAAACCCGGTCCAAACTGATCAGTGTGGCCTCGTGGATCAACGTGGTCGCAATGATCATTCGATCAAAGGGGTCGCGATGAATCGCCGTGAGATCGACGGCAAGGCCGGCAATCTCCGGGCTCAGCGGCAACAACCGGACTCCCGACGGTTCCAAAGCCTCCAAGAACCATTGCGAGGTAGCGCACGGCAGCAACAGGCGACCGCGTCGGGCCGCCAGCGCGATTTCATAACAGGACCCTACCGACACCCCCAACGTCTCGCCTCTTTCCAAGGCCGCCCACATCGACGCGGAGAAGCGCTGGTGTTCCAGGTTGATCCACCAGAACCAGGCATGGGTATCCAGTACGATCATTTGAGGCATTCCCAATCTTCCTCCGGCACGATTGGCGCGATCAGATCCCCTAGTGTTTTTCCTTTGCCAGCAATGCCGGGCGCGGGATGGCGCTTCGCTGGTAGCGGCGAAACAGGCTCGTCCAATACCAGAAAAATCGCTTCCACCCGGCTGTTGGGCAGCAGTGTAGGCAGGGTTTTCAACCGGCCCTGCGGATCGGTTTCCAATAGCATCTTTTCGGCGTACATCGTCGTCTTACTCCAGAGTGGCGCGTCCCGGGACAGTGGGTTATCGTGGATTTCCCGCCAGTTCGTGAACGCGCCCCCGTACTGTGGCTCAATTCAACTTTTTATCCAGCCGGTCGAGCACATAGCATCCACCCTCGAAATGCCCGAACAACCGCTTGGCGCCCTCATCGGCCCAGGCATCGCATTCGTGCGTGCTGCCTTTGTGAGGACCGCCTCTGAGCGGTTTAAAATCCAGCGAATCTGGATTGTAGATTTCACCTTCCTCCAACCGCCGCGCCAGTTGATCCAGGCGTTCGTTGACATGGCGCAACCGATCCGGCGCAAGACCCTCCAACGAACGCCGGAACTGCGGTCCATAACGCAGCTTGGACGTAATGAGTTCCAACAATCCAGCGCCATACACCGCGCGGCGGGCCTCCCGCCAAACCAGTTCACCCCAGGGAGAGAACACCGCTTGCCCGTCGAGTACGTTCACCAGCGATTCGGGCACGTCGGCTACTTCCGCTTCGTGGACCGGCAAACCTGCCGCGATTCGCCGAAATACCGCGAGATGCCGGTGCAAAATGGCTTCGGAATCGAGCTGTACCGGCAGGCGGGGCAAGCGCAGCAGTTGCTCGGTTCTCTCGAAGACATAAACGCTCTCATCGGCATAAACCATCCCCAGCGCCTGCATGAAACCTTGCACGCTCTTGAATCCGCCGGTGAGATTGAACACCACGCGATAGCCGGCGTCTCGGTAGCCTCCAAGCGTTTCGGCACACCACGCCACCAGATCGGACATGGCCCAACGGAAGCTGTCCGGGTCGTCGGTTCGCAAATCCCGCACCCGCTTGACTTCGACTTGGTGACCATGGCGTTCGAGTACGTCCGCCACGATGGCCGCGGTACTCTCACCCAGCCAGGTGTCGGTCGCCAGGAGAACGTGTCGGTCGCGGGCAACGCCGAGATTGCCGCCATAGAAGCGAATCACCCCGTTCAACTCCGCGCTGAGCTCCATCAGGCGTTTCAAATCGGTTTCCCGCGCGAATTCTTCCCGTCTCGCCTCTAAATGCCGCTGGATCAACTGACGCGGTTCGATGGGCACATCCTCCGCCCTGGATTGATTGGCAAAGTCCGTCAACAGGTTCCGGAGGTCGGAACCGACATTGTTGGTCAGCAGACTCGTGCCGCAGGTGGAAACGATCAAACAAGGTTTGGGCATGGCGAACTCCTGTAATCGTTGGCAGAGGTTGTCCGGCACGGTTCGCGCGATTCAGGCAGGATGATCTCGTGGTGATTCATGACCGTCCTTCCAATTCCAGCAGCAGCCAGCCGAATGGCAGCGCCAAACTCGTTCCTTCTACGGTGGGGCGACAACGGCATAGCGTCCGGCTGGAACCTTCCTCACCAGGCTTGAAGGGCTGCTTCTTCTGGGCATTCCAACCCTGACGCAAATGATCCACCGACAGCGACTCAAAATGGCTGAACCGTCCGACCCGGAGCAACAGGCCGCGTTCCTGGATGCTTTTGGCTACCAGCACCTTGTCAGGATTGATCTTGATCAGGCCCTGTGCGCCGAAAATGCTCTCCGGTGGCTGGGCCTCGGCGAAGAAGCGCCGCTGTTCCGCCAGAATGCGCCCGGCGTAAAAGCTGATGCAGGCCAACCGGATCGTCTCGAAATCCAGGCGTCGGCCCACGTGGACCCGCGCATCGCCAGCGGCCAGTTCGTCCAGTTCCAACTCCACCGTGAACTCGCCATCCTCGATGCCATCGCCTCGGCTCAACAGTCGCTCGAAGTGCATCTGGATGCCCTTGGTGTCTTCCTTGCCATCGCGTTTGACCGGCCAGACTTTGTCCACTCGGGTACGGTCCGGCGGTAATTCGGCGTCGGCCACCTTGAGCAGCCGGAACGGGTCTTCCTGGAGTCGCCGAAACTCGAAATTGAGCGCCTCGGTTTCCAGCGTTTTCCAAGCGTTTCGACGCTGGCTCGAATTTTCCAACAGCGGCGAAATCAATGGCTTGATGCTGGCCAGATGCTTCTGCGTGAAGGAGTTGACCACCGCCGTGCGGATCGCGCCCTTGAGCACCGAACCGGGTAGGTAGGGCTGACCGGTCAGCGGATTGCGCACGAAACCATTCACGGTGCGCTGACGCACCACCGGATCGAGCGGGTTGCCCACGGCCTTGAGCAAGTCCGCTTTCGATTCCGCCCCGATCTGAATCCGGCAGCGATGATGCCGGGGCTGGACGCTCTTGCGCAGGATTTCCTGAGCGGCCTGGAAGTCGTTGCGCTCCAGCCGCTCCTCCAGTTGCCGCCGGGTCTCCGGCTGCATGTCGCGCAATGTTGCCGCCCGATTGAACTGGATCAGATGATCGCCCTCGATCAGATAGTCCTCGGGAGCCAGGGTGCTGCCATCGCCGACGTGAATCGGGGTCAGCGGGGTGGCGCGGAAGCGGTACACGGTCATCGCGGCATTCCTCAAACAGCGGTGAACGGGAGGCAAAGGTGCCAGGCGTTCTGGCGGATTTCGGGATGATCGGGATGCATACCGGCCAGCAGCGACCCGAACGGCCCGGCGTCGGCGGGGCTGAAGGTCGCGCCCGGGCGGGTCAACAGCAGCGGATGCTTGAACGGCGAGCGTTCTCCGCCCGCGTACAGCCCGCCTAGCTTGCCGTAATGGGTATGCAGTTTGTAGAACGGTACGGCCATGTTGGGAGTCAGCACGCCGTGCGACAGGCTCAACAAGCGATTGCCGTCGTGATCGAACAGGCGCGGGTCGGCTGGTTCGACAGTCGCGACAAATCGGCCCCGTCCCAGATTGGCGTCGCGGCCAAAACCAAATTCGCCGACCGTGGCGAATAACGCCTGCAACTCCTCGCTGGCAATCTCGCCCGCCGCATACACGTCCAGTTCCGCTGCCGCATTCCATCGCCATTCCTCGTTCATGAAGTACAGTCCACCCGCTTCCGGCGTCGTTCCGGTCAGGCGGCCGATGGTGTTGTGGGCTTGGCGCACGGTCAGGGACAGTGGACGAGGCTGACGGCGTGGTCGGGCGCGGTCGGCCTGCTCCCGTTCCTCCGCCTGCTGACGCAACCGCGCCAGCAGGCAGGTTTCGCTCAAGCCAGCGCGCAGTTCCAGAAAATCCGCCAGCGGGATAAAAGCGGTTTTGCGCAGTTTCTTATCCTGTTGTAGCCGGTGCAGAAAGGCTTGGCGCGATTCTCTCGCCGCCGGTTCCGGATGGTCGCCGGGTTGCAGCAATGGGCGCGGCAGATAATCGCGTGGCAGAGCATCGGAGAGCAGCAGCGGCGAGCCCGGCAGCGCCGCCAGCCAAGCCGCCAGCACCGTGTCACCCTCGCGCAGCCGCTTGGCCCAGCACAGATGACCGAACAACGTACCGGAATGCAGCGGCGTGGCCAGCGGCCCGCACAGGCGCAGGCGAATCCGATAGGCGGGCATGGTCAGACTCCCGCCAGCACCACCGGCTGATCGGGATCGAAGCGGACGATAGCATCGAAACCAGGCTGTACGTCTCGCTCGTCCACCTTGAGGTTTTCTACCCGCACCCGGCCATAGCCGCGCGAGCCGGAACCGCCCAGCGCATCCCGCTCCAGCAGTTTCAGTCCTTCCAGCACTCGGTTGAGGCAATCCCGGTCGGTTTTGCCGCCATCGCCGTTCCAGTCGAACACCTTGAAAACCATATCCAGATCGAAGCGCGCCCCGGCGGGAACCCGCTCGGTGCGGCGAATGCCACCATCTTTGGCCTTGCCTTGAATCCGGTCGATGCTGACTTCCATCTTTTCTTCGGTGAACGCCAAACCCTGGTCGCGGATGGAATCGGCCCAAGCTTTTTCCAGATAAGCGTCACGCACCAACAGCCGGGTAGGACCGCCACGCCATTGTTTGTGCGTAGTGCCGAAGGCGCGCAGGATCGGATCGTCGTCAGCGTACTGTCCTTTCTTGTCGCTCCCCCACACGCTGCCATCGTTCTCGACCCGGTTCAGCGCCCATTCCAGCAGCGAGCGCAGCTTGCCCTTGAGGCTGGAGCCGGGAATGTAGGGTTCCTGGGTGAAAGGATGCTTGACCACGGGCAAATCCAGGCCGCCGATTTCGATGGCGTCCTTGCCCGCGCCGATGTGCAGACCGCTACGCAGAACCAGCGTGGCGGTAACGCGATGGGTAGAGAGCAGGCTGTGCGTCATGTCGTGATCTCCCGGCGCCGTTAGCGGTTGTCGCCATAGAACTTGTGAAAGGCCACCACGGCCTGAAAATGCTTGCAGAATGCTTCAAAATCGCGGGCGTTGTTCACCGCCGCTACGTGGTCGATAAAGAACTGTAATAACGGAAGGGGAACGGTTTTTGGGTTGCGACCATTGGCGTAAACCGCCTTGGCCTTGAGCATCTTGAAGTCGGCCCGCAGATCGTTGAACACGGCCTCCTTGTCGCGGCCCTGGCGTTGTTCCGCCGCCAGCCTTTGGCGCAGAGTCAGCACGTCGTCGTAAAAGCGCCGCAGTTGAGTCGTGGTGACCTGGCTTAGCCGCTGGGCCAAATCTTCGGCTTGGTTGTCCATCAAGGTCGGAATCAGCGAGCCGTCTGGCTGAAAGTAGGTGACGGGTCGTGGAGTCGGCAGGCTCTTGGGTTCCGGCGGATTGCCATGCCCGCGCCCGCCCTGACCACCGCGCTGAGGTTGATAAGGTTGTTGCGCCATCTTGGTATTCTCCCGTGATGATTAACGATTGCGATACAAGGCGATGCTGACCGGGATGCGCGGCGGGACCCACTCGGCCTGCTTGCGGATGCCGGCATCCAGTCCCAGCAATTTATTGAGCACGGTCATCACCGTTTTCTTTTCAGGATCGGGAATCACCCGGCTGTCGCGGACGTTGCGCGCCAGGTGGTAAGCCCAGCGCGCCCGCCAGTTGGCGTGAGCCAGGCTGAGGTTTCCCTGTTCGTCCGGCTGCTCGGTGCGACGGCGTTCCTCGGCGAAGTGCAGCAGCTTGTACACCAGCGCCGCATTCAGCCAACTCGCCCGCAGCCATTCGTTCAAGGTCTCCGCCTTTGCCAACAAGGACGATAGCTCGCTCCAGGCCACCGGCTGCTCGTCCAGCAGGCTGACCCGGTCCCGCGCGCCGTCGTTGACGTCCTTGGCCTGCTCCAACCGTTCCTCCGCTTCCCAAACTGTGCGGTTGAGCGGCTGGTTGGCCTTGCACAGCGCCAGCCCGGCGGACAGGGTGATGTTGGGATTGCCGCCCACGTAGCGCCGGAACCGGTCCCGCAGATCAGGCAACAGTTCAGTGATCATCTGCCGCCATGGCCCGATCAGCAGCAGGTCGTCGCCGCCGGCATAGACGGTGTAGGTTTGCGGATAGTCCCGGCGCAATCGCTCTTGCAGGTAGCCAGTGAAAAACAAGTCCAGCATCCGCGACAGGGAGGCGTAGCGACTGAGGGTGGCGCGGTCCTTTTTATGGTCATGTGGATCACTCAAACCGAAACCAAACAGAAATCCCAACCGGTCCACATCCGCCTTCAGCACCGCCAGAAACGGCTTGCCCAGCGGCGAACCGTCGCGTTCCAGTTCCAGCGCATCCTGGGCCAGATGTTCGAAGGTTTTCAGTTCGCCCACCGCCACCTCTTGGGCTTCATCGCTCAAGCGGGCATAGAGCGGATGGCGGGCTTCCCCTTCACCCAGGCGCGGGACGTAGGCGGCCACGAAGCGCAGCGGCCATGGTCCGGTGGGCGTGTCCCGTTCGCCCCGGTACAGGCGGAAGCCGCCCAGCAGTCCCGTGGCGGAACGCGGGTGTTCCTCGTACAGGGTCAGCCACAGTTTGCCCGGCAGTTCCACCGCCCAGTCGTTGGGTCGTGGCGGTGCGCTTTGCCAGCCGACCACGCCCACCTTGGGCAGCCAGCCGCCGACCCGGTGTTCGTCGTGGCAGACCTCGCAGCGGCGGACTTCCCCGTCCCGATGCCGCGCCGGGCGCTTGCCGCAAGCGGTGCAGTCCTCCTGCTCGTAGCTCACCGGTAAAATTCCGGTCGGGTAGTGCCGCAAGGCTTGTTGCTTGGCGGTATCCAGCGCTCGATTCAGTTGCGCCTGTACCTTGGAAAACTGGTTGGCTTGCAGACCATTCCCGCCAAACGGTGGCGACAGCGCAAGATTCAACGCCAACTCACCCAGATAACGCTCGCCCAGCCAGCGATCCAGTTCCGCTTGCAAGGTCGCGACTTGTTCCCTGACCTCAGGCAGCGCCGGCAGCAACAGTACGAAACGCCCGCCGGCGTTCTGAATCAGGTTGAACGCGGGCAGACCGAATTCGCGGCGGCAGCACAGCGCGGCGGCTTCGACGGTCATCCCCAGCAGGAAGGAGCGGGCGCGGAGGATCTTGTTGACACCTTTGACCTGCTGGTTGGCGAGCAGGAACAGCGTATGCTGAATTCCGGACAGGTCGCCGGCGAGCAGGTGAAACTTTTCCGTCGAACGGTCGCGGATCGCTGTTTCATCACCGAGTGCCCCTTGAATCTCGTGCCAGCGATGCAGGCAGGCGGCGATAGCGGCGACCGTGCGGTTGTGATCGTGCAGCGACACGTCGGGCACATCCACCGTGGACGAAGGAATGGCGAAGGTGAAGCGTTCGGACAGCGACAGCAGACCCTCGCAGAACAATTCGCTGTTGTCCAGCGCGCACAGCGCCTTGAACTCGGCGGTGAAGCGATCCCACAGATTCCGATAGCGCGCCTGATAATCACCGGCATCGAGTTTCAGTTCCGGCAACAACCGGTCGTCGGGAATCAGTTCCGCCAGCGGTTGCTGGCACGGCGGCGGATCGCCCAAACCCAAATCCACAGAACCAAAGATGCTCCGCAGCGGGGTTTTGATAAAGGCGTCCCAGCCTTTGTACTCCGCCTCCGCTTCCGCCGCTTCGTAATCGCGTGGCTTGCGATCCATGCCGGAAGAGAGTCGGTCGGCTTCCGCCGCCAGCCAGCCTAATGCACCGTTGGCGTCCGGCAAGTGGTGAAACACCGCCATGTCGCGCACCCGGTCGCGGTTGATTCCGGCAGGAAAATGCAGACCTTCCTGTTCCATCCAGTGGAAGAAGGCTTCCGTCCACAGGGCGTGCTTGTGGGTATAGCCGCCGCGCCCATCAGGGGGCAGGATGACCGACTCCCGCGCCCGGGGTTGTGGATCCATGTGGTGCACCGCGCCATGAGCGCGCTGCATGAACTTGCCGATGTCCTGAAAAAAGCCGCCGAAGGCAGTTTCCAGCAGGTTGGGTTGTTCCGTCATGGTAATGCTTCCTGTTCAGGTTGTTCGAATGAAAAAGCGTGAGGAAAAAACCGGGACGTGTCCGCCCCCGCAAGCTTGCCGTCTCATGCCCCTTCCACCGGAGCGAACCGGATCTGGCGCGGTTCTAGCTCCAGCGCGAGGCCGGCCAGCCTTTGGCTTCCCTGGCGCTGGGGCGCGTAGCGCGCCGCTGTCGGCTCGCCCAGTACCCGGCTCAATTCGCGCTTGAGCTTGCTGGTGCGCTCCTCGAAAAACTCCTTGGGGATACCTTCCTTGCGCCGCGCTCTGATCGCGGGATGGTCGTCGTCGGCCAGCGGATCGTTCAGCGCCGCCTTGTGCTCGGTCAGGAACGCCTCGACCTCGGCGGGACCGATCCGCTTCCAGTGCAGCGAGGGCAAACCCGTCAGCGCCCGCCGGGCGAACCAGGCCAGCCAGGCGAAGCTGATCGGGGTCAGCCGCAGCACGGTTTCGCCGCAACGCACCCGGCAGGCGGCGGTATCCAGCGTCAGGCTGGGCGCGGCCAGATTGCGCTGGGCCTGGCGCACCACCTCGCTGAAACTCGCCCCCTCGCGCAGCAAGACCTCCTGCAAGCCGTCGCGCAGCCGCACGAAGGGAATATCGGCCAGCATCACCTCGGCGTCGCTGGCGTCGAGCGGGCGCTGGTCGGGACCGTTGCTGAAAATCACCCGCTCCACCGGGGCCGGATAGAAGAAGTTGGGATTGGACTCGAACGGGCTGGACACCAGCACATGCGACAGCCGGTCCTGCGGGCGACCGAACAGCGACAGGGCGTAACCGAGATAGAAGCCCATGGTCTTGCGTCCGCCGGCGATGGAGGCGTGCACCGCGCTGTCCGAGTCGGCGGTCAACTCGCGCACTTTATTGGTGATAACGTCGGCGATAGCCTCGTTGTCGGTCAGCTTGCGGATGTCGTCGAGTGGGCGACCGTCGGCATCGCGCAGGATGTGGATGTTGTCAAGGGTGAAGCGGATGTCGGGCAGGCCGTAATCCTGGCGCAGCCGGTGGAACCAGCCGGGCTCATCACTGAGCAGGGTCAGCCGCGCCCACTCCGCGCCCTTGGCGGTGGTCAGCAGATGGATTTCGGTGGGAACGAAGCGTGGTTCGCCCGCCCTCGTCAGCGCGTACAGCGTCTCGGTGACGATCTGCGGCGACAGGCCAGCGACGCACAACAGGATACGGCGGGGATAGCGTTCCGGGTTCATGGCGGCGTCCTCTGTTCAGCATAGTTGCAAATATCGCCACAATAAACCCGGACATGGACGAATACCGGTCCGGCAAGCTTGCCGGCTCCGCCGATCCTCGCAACGGACCCCAGTCTTGACCGCCCTAGCGGCAACTCCGCCGTTGCTGGCCGTAGCCCGTCGCGTAGTCTGATTCAAAAAACCGGAAGAGGCGCTGGCCGAACCCATTCACTTCCTGGCGCACGTCATGACGTATGACGCCGTCGAGGATTTGCAGGCTCAGGGCCGGCGCCGAGGGTGCCTTGCGGGTCTGATAAAGCGCCATATTGCGGTCCAGCGCCTTTTTGGCGGCCTCGCTGTCGTCGGGTGGCGCCCGTCGGTCACGCAGCCAGCCGGCGTCTCGGCGCTCGGATCGAAACCTCTCTGGAGCGACCTGCAAGGAAACGCATCGGGCGCAGGCTAGAGCGTCGGCTCGACGTCGGTGCTCTCGCCGCGATTGAGTTGGCGGACAAACTCGCCGCCGGCGCCGCGCCAGAACTCCAGATCGGCGGCGCGCACGCGTTGCGCCGCTTGCGCCATGTGCTCCGCGGCGGCCACGCGGGCGAGAGCGGGGTCGCCCGCGGCGATGGCCTCCACGATCTTCTGGTGTTCCGCCCGTACCTGACGGGAGAAATCCGCGCGACGGGCTTCGTTCGCCCGCGTCACCCGGACTGCCGATCGAATCGGCTGGGCAAACACTTCCATGAGCCTCACCCAATGCGGATTGCCGGTGGCCGCCGCGATCGCCAAGTGGAACCGGGCGTCCTCCTCGACCCCGTCCACGCCCGCGGCGACAGCTTCGTCGATGCGGCGTAGCGCGTAATCGATTTCCGCCAACTGTGCCGGCGTGCGGCGCAACGCCGCCAGGGCCGCCACTTCGGCTTCCATGACTTGGCGGACCTCGATCAGGTTCAAGAGGGATTGGATGGATTCCTCGGTGGCTCGGTCACCACCGTCCATGAGGCGAAGCGGCCCAGGGTCGCGCACGAAGGCGCCGCTGCCCTTGCGGGTTTCCAGCAGGCCGTCGACTTTCAGGCGGGCGATCGCCTCGCGGATCACCGTGCGGCTGACGCCGAAATGCCGGGCCATGGCTTGTTCGGAGGGCAGGCGCGCGCCCGCGGCCAGGTGGTCGGCGCGGATTTTTTCCAGCAGTTGCTCGGCCACCCGGGAGGCCAGCGTCCCGGTCACGAAGCCGTCGCCGCCCTTTACCGATTCACGCCGACCGAATGGCTTGGTCGATTCCATCAGAATGTCTCCTCGGCCCGCACGGGCCACGATGGGTTTTTTTAATTATATATCTTCAATACAGAAAAAACATTTTGACATACAGATAAAAAATAGATAAAGTACAAAAATACAGATTTATAACAGCTTTACCCGTGTATTACCATGGCCCGTTTCGCGGAGGAGGACATAAAAAAACCAGGCTATTCAAAAAATTGGTTAATTGGTATTCGCTGATTTACCCACCAGCGCCGAGGAATCTCCTCAGGCGCGCCACCGAAGCATCAGGAAGCACCCGATAGAGGAGTTCACAGTGATCACCCGCGAAGACCTGCTGCGAGGCGCGCCGCCTCCCGTCACCCTGACCCCCGCCGACGTGCGTCGAGCCCGGGGCCACCAGGCCCGCCAACTCGTCGTTTTGGACGACGATCCGACCGGCACCCAGTCGGTGGCCGAACTGCCGGTCCTCAATTCCTGGACTGCCGCCGATCTGGAATGGGCGTTGGCTACGGGCGCCGCCGCCGTTTATGTCATGATCAATTCCCGTTCCCTCGATCCCGAGGCGGCCGCCGCACGCAACCGCGAAGTCGTCCGGGCGGCCCTGGCGGCCGCGAAGACCCTCGGGGTCGAGGTCGACTTCGTCTCCCGCTCCGATTCCACGCTGCGCGGCTACTTTCCGCTGGAGCCCGAAATCATCGGCGAAGAACTGGCGGCGGCGGGGCGTCCGGTCGACGCGATCGTCGTCGTGCCGGCCTTCGGAGACGCCGGACGCATCACCCTCCATTCCATCCATTACGCCGGTCATGCCGCCACCGGTTACGTGCCGGTGGGGGAAACCGAATTTGCCCGCGACGCCACCTTCGGCTACCGCAGTTCCGATCTGCGCGCATGGATCGAGGAGAAGTCGGGCGGCCGCATCCCCGCTGGCGAGGTGGCGGCCATTACCCTGGACGAGCTCCGTGCCGGCGCGGATGCGGTGGCCGCCAAGCTGCTGCCGCTCGCCGGGGGGCGCTGCGTGGTCGTCGACATCATCGAGGAATCCGACCTGCGCGCGCTCGCGCTGGGGTTGCTGAAGGCCCAGGCCGCCGGCAAGCACTACGTGTTCCGGGTGGGACCGCCTTTCGTCCGCGGCATGATCGGGCAGGATGTCCACCCGCCGCTGACCGCCGAGGAGGTCGCGACCATTCGCCCCACGGAATCGACCTTCGGGGGGCTGATCGTCGTCGGCTCGCACGTCGATCTGACCACCCGGCAGCTCGACGCCCTGCGGGAACGCCGGCGACCGGTCGAGTTCGAGATCGACGTCGCCAAGGTGCTGGGCGACGAGCGGGAAGCGCACTTGACCGGCCTCGTCGCCGCGGTCGCCGCGGCCCTGGCCAAGGGCAACGTGGTGGTCGGCACCTCGCGCACCCTGGTCCGCGGCACGGATGGAGCCGATTCGCTGCGCATCGCCCGCGCCGTTTCGGACGCCGTGGTGCAGGTGGTGCGCCAGGTGCTGGACCTCGCCCCGCCCCGCTTCGTGATCGCCAAGGGTGGCATCACGTCTTCCGACGTGGCCAGCCGTGGCCTGGAAATCGGCCGCGCCATGGTGCGCGGCCCGATGCTGCCCGGCATCGTGTCGCTGTGGGAACCCATCGATGGCCCCGCGCGCGGCATTCCCTACATCGTCTTCGCCGGGAACGTCGGCACCGCGGAATCCCTTGCCGACGTCGCCGACAAGCTATCCAACTGACCCCAACCTCACACCGGTTCCCGTAAAAGGAAAAGAAAATGAGCACTCCTAACACTTCTGGCACTCCGATCATCGCCGTCCTGGGGCTTGGAGCCATGGGTCTGCCCATGGCGACGCGCCTGGCCGAAAAATTCAGCGTCCGCGGTTACGACATCAGCCGCGAGCGGCTGGCGCTGGCCGAGCAGGCCGGCGTCACCGCGGCCGGCACCGCCCGGGAAGCCGCCGCCGGCGCGAATGTGGTCCTGCTCGCGGTGCGCAACCGCGTCCAGCTCGACGAGGCCCTCTACGGCGCCGACGGCGTGGTCGAGGTGCTGAAGCTGGGGGCGGTCGTCGTCCTGACCTCGACCGTCGGCATCGATGCCGTCCGCGAGGTGGCCGCCCAACTCACCGAGGCGAAGCTGCATCTGGTCGATGCCCCCATCTCCGGCGGGCCGGTCAGAGCCGGCAAGGGCGATCTGCTGGTGACGGTCGGCGCCGACGATGCCGCTTACGCGGCGGCGCTCCCGGTGCTGGAGCAGTTGTCCTCCACACTGGTGCGGATCGGTCCGAAGGCCGGGGACGGTCAGGCCATGAAGACCGTCAATCAGTTGTTGTGCGGCGTCCACATCGCCGCCGGGGCCGAGGCGCTGGCCCTGGCCGAGGCGCTGGGCCTGGATCCCGCCGTGGCCCTGAAAACCCTGGGCGCGGGCGCGGCCGCGTCCTTCATGCTCGGTGACCGTGGACCCCGCATGTTGCAGGCTTACGACGAGGGTGGCGCCGAGGTCAAGAGCCGCCTCGACATCTTCGTCAAGGATATGGGCATCGTGAACAGCGCGGCGCGCGCCGTCGGTCTGGCGACGCCAATCGCCGCCGCCGCCGAGGGGCTCTACCTCATCGGGCAGGCCAACGGGCA
>DGFE01000205.1:0-1691 GCA_002391525.1 Competibacteraceae bacterium UBA3908 | reverse complement strand
TTGAACCATGGGAACCGCGGCATTACTGATCATCGCTCTCGTGGCGGTCGCTGTTTTGTTGATCCTGGTCATCAAGGCCGAAGTGCCAGCCTTCGTGGCCCTGCTGCTGGTCAGCATGGGGACGGCGTTGGCGACCGGCATTCCGCTGGCCAACACCGTGCCGGTGATGGTGGCGGGCATGGGCAAGGTGTTGGGTCCGGTGGCGATTGTCGTGGGTCTGGGATCCATGCTGGGGCGGCTGATCGAAGTCTCCGGCGGGGCGGATCATCTAGCCCGCCGGTTCACCGAGGTGCTGGGAGCGGGTCGGGTCGTGGCCGCGCTGACGGCAGCGTCCTTCATCCTGGGCATTCCGGTGTTCTTCGACGTCGGTTTCATCATTTTGGCGCCGATCGTCTTCGGCTTCGCCAAGGTCGCCAAGATCCATCCCATGAAGATCGCGCTGCCCGTCGGCGCGGTCCTGCCCACCGTCCATGTGGCGTTGCCCCCGCATCCCGGTCCGGTCGCGGCGGCGGCGCTGTTGACCGCAGACGTGGGGCTGGTGACGGTGATCGGCTTGCTCATCTGCGCCATCGTCGGGGTGATCGGGTTCTTTGCCGCGAAGCTGTTCAACGTCGACAAGCTGACCCTCGGGCCTTCACCGGCGACCGAAGCCATCGCGGAGGAAGGTCCGCCAGCCAACGCCGTGCCCGAGACGAAAGACACCGTACCGAGCGCGGCGACGGTCGTCATGCTCGTCGTGCTGCCGATCCTGTTAATCATGGTGGGGTCGGTGGCTACGACGGTTCTGCCCAAAGGCCATCCCTGGCTACCCTTCGCTTCCTTCCTGGGGGCGCCCGCCACCGCGCTGCTGGTGGGTCTGGTCGTGGCGTATCTGTTGATTGGCAACAAGGCGCGATGGAATAAGAGCCAGCGGAGTTCGATTGCCGACTCGGCGTTGCCAATTGTGGCCATCATCATCTTTGTGACCGGCGCGGGCGGTGTCTTCGGCAACGTCCTGGTCGAGTCCAAGATCGGTAATGCGTTGTCGCAGTCGTTGACCGCGATGGGAATGCCCCTCATCGTCGCCGCGTTTGTCATTTCCCTGGCGCTCCGAGCGGCTCAGGGGTCGGCGACCGTGGCGATCCTGACCACCGCCGGCTTGCTGGCCCAGGCCGTGACGGCCGGTGGGTACAGTCCGCTCCAGGTGGCCCTGGTTACCTTGGCCATCGGCTTTGGCGGTCTCGGGTTGTCCCACATCAACGATTCCGGCTTCTGGATCGTGACGAAGTATCTGGGGCTGTCCGTCGCCGACGGTCTGAAGACGTGGACGACTTTGACCACCATCTGCGGCGTCGCGGGCTTCTTGCTGACCTGGGCCGTGTGGCTGATCGTTTGACAGCAAGGCGCGCGGCGCCTTCACTGGCGGTAGGAAGGAACGACCGACCCTGGTGGCCGACTCGATGCCGGCTGCCAGGATCGGCTTTTGCAGTTGAGAGCCTATACGGCAAGTTTTGAATACCGCACCGGACGCGGTGTTCTCCGACCTGGCAGCGTCTTAATCCCTTCTTCATCAGGGCAAGTTTTGAATAGTCTACGGCATCCAGCCAGACCCCGCCGGTCCCGTCTTAATCCCTTCTTCATCAGGGCAAGTTTTGAATCAATGCGACTGGATCAAGTACTGCTCTGGCAGTTGCGTCTTAATCCCTGTCTCT
>DGFE01000054.1 GCA_002391525.1 Competibacteraceae bacterium UBA3908 | reverse complement strand
ATTCTCATCGCCGACGAGCCGACCACCGCCCTCGATGTCACCATCCAGGCGCAGATTCTGAAATTGCTCAAGGAATTGCAGGCCAGGTTCGGCATGGCGATCCTGTTCATCACCCACGATCTCGGCATCGTCCGCAAGATGGCGGACCGGGTCTGCGTGATGCGCGCCGGCGAGGTGGTGGAAACGGCTCCGGTCGACGCTATTTTCACCCGTCCCCAACATCCCTACACTCGTCAACTGTTGGCCGCCGAACCCAAGGGCGAGCCGCCGCCGGAAGCGGACGACGCGCCGGAAGTGATGGCCAGCGACGGGTTGAAGGTCTGGTTTCCGCTCAGGCGCGGCATGTTCGGGCGGGTGGTGGAGCACGTCAAGGCGGTGGACGGCGTCAGCGTGAGCGTGCGGGAAGGCCAGACCTTGGGCGTGGTGGGGGAGAGCGGCTCCGGCAAGACCACGCTCGGACTGGCGCTGCTACGGCTGTTGTCCAGCGACGGCGCGATCCAGTTCGGTGGTCAGCGCATCGACGGGCTGCGCGGCAAGACGCTGCGCCCGCTGCGCAAAGCCATGCAGATCGTGTTTCAGGACCCCTTCGGCTCGCTCAGTCCCCGTCTGTCGGTGGGCGAGATCGTCGAAGAAGGGCTGTTGGTGCACGGTCTGGCCGGGAACCGCGCCGCCCGTCGCGCCCGCGTCGCCCAGGCGCTGGAAGAAGTCGGGCTGGATCCGGTCACGCAGGACCGCTACCCGCACGAATTCTCCGGCGGCCAGCGCCAGCGCATCGCCATCGCCCGCGCCCTGGCCTTGCAGCCGCGGTTGCTGATTCTGGACGAGCCGACCAGCGCCCTCGATGTGTCGGTGCAGGCGCAAATCGTCGATCTGCTGCGCGAGTTGCAGCGCCGCCATCGCTTGACCTACGTGTTCATCAGCCACGACCTGCGGGTGGTGCGCGCCCTGGCCAACCAGCTGCTGGTGATGAAGAACGGCCAGGTGGTCGAAGCCGGTTCGAGCCGACAGGTGTTCGCCAGTCCGCGACATCCCTACACGCGGGCCTTGCTGGCCGCCGCGCTGAATCTGGAGACGGTGGACAACGGCGTGGTAGCGACCTGATGGAACGCGCGGACGATTGGGTGCTGTTGTTCACCGACGGCGCCTGTTCCGGCAATCCCGGTCCCGGCGGCTGGGGCGCGCTGTTGCGCTATCGGGGACGCGAAAAGGAACTGTCCGGCGGCGAGCCGGCCACCACCAACAACCGCATGGAACTGATGGCGGTCATCCGCGGCCTGGAGGCGTTGAGGCGACCGGCGCGGGTGCGAATCCACACCGACAGCCAGTACGTGATGAAGGGGATTACCGAATGGCTGGCGGGATGGAAGCGGCACGGCTGGAAAACCGCCGACCGTCAGCCGGTCAGGAACGTCGATCTCTGGCAGCGGCTGGAAGCGGCCCTGGCCCCGCATCGGGTCGAATGGGAATGGGTGCGCGGCCATGCTGGCCATCCCGAAAACGAGCGGGTGGATCGGCTCGCCAGGGCGGCGATCCTCCGGTCCGATTCAACCGAAGCCTGAACGGAACCTCGCAATGCACGAACGCCAAATCGTCCTCGACACCGAAACCACCGGTCTCGATCCCGCGCAGGGGCATCGGGTCATCGAAATCGGCTGTATCGAACTGATGAACCGCCGCCAAACCGACCGGCGGTTCCATGCGTATCTGCAACCCGACCGCGCCATCGACGAGGCGGCCGTCCGGGTGCACGGCATCACCGGCGATTTTCTCAAAAGCCAGCCGCGCTTCGCCGACATCGCCGACGAGTTCCTGGATTTCGTCCGGGACGCCGAACTGATCATTCACAACGCGCCGTTCGACCTGGGCTTTCTCAATCACGAGCTGCGATTGTGCGGACGCGGCCAGATCGCGCTCGAACAGTTGTGCATGGTCGAGGATACCCTGCAACTGGCCCGCCAGCGCCATCCCGGCCAACGCAACAGCCTGGACGCCCTGTGCAAGCGCTACAATGTCGACAACTCCCAACGCACCCTGCATGGCGCGCTGCTGGATGCGGAAATCCTGGCCGATGTCTATCTGGCGATGACCCGCCAGCAGAGTTCGATGTTCGACCCGGAGGCCGCCGCGTTGGCGGAGGCGGCTGGAAACGGCAGCGCCCGGCGGACGGCGTGGTCACAGAACCGGCAGCCGTTACCGGTGATTCGCGCCGATGCCGAGGAGATGGCGACGCACGCCCGCTATCTGGAACTGCTGGACAAGAGCAGCGGCGGGCCATGCGTCTGGAGGCGGCTGGAAACGGCGGCGAAATCCTAGACCTGGTAGTAATCCCGATACCAGGCCACGAAGCGGGCGACGCCGTCCTCGATGGGCGTGCCGGGCCGGTAGCCGACATCGCGCGCCAGCGCATCGACGTCGGCATAGGTGTCCGGCACGTCGCCGGGCTGCATCGGCAGCAGATTCTTGACGGCCTTGCGACCCAGGCAATCCTCCAGCACCTCGATATAGCGCATCAGTTCGATGGGCCGGTGGCTGCCGATGTTGTACAGCCGGTAGGGCGCGCGGCTGGTGGCGGGGTCTGGCGTATCGCTCGACCAGTCGGGATTCGGCGTCGCCACCCGGTCCAGCACCCGCACCACGCCTTCGACGATGTCGTCGATATAGGTGAAATCGCGCCGGTGATGGCCGTAGTTGAACACGTCGATGGGTTCGCCGGCCAGGATGTGGCGCGTGAACAGGAACAGCGCCATATCCGGCCGTCCCCACGGACCGTAGACGGTGAAGAAGCGCAGCCCGGTGGTCGGCAGGCCGTACAGATGGCTGTAGGTGTGCGCCATCAGTTCGTTGGCTTTCTTGGTCGCCGCGTACAGGCTGAGCGGATGATCCACGTTGTCGTGCACCGAGAACGGCATCCGGGTGTTGGCGCCGTAGACCGAACTGGTCGAGGCGTAAACCAGATGCTCGACTCCGTGATGGCGGCAGGCTTCGAGCAGGTTGACGAAGCCGACCAGGTTGGAATCGACGTAGGCGTGGGGATTCTGGATCGAATAGCGTACCCCGGCCTGCGCGGCCAGATTCACCACCCGGCGCGGCCGGTGTTTGGCGAAGATTTCGGTCAGTGCGGCCCGATCCTCCAGGCTGGCCCGCACCTCGGTAAAGCCCGGACAGGGTTGCAAGCGGGCCAGCCGCGCCCGCTTGAGATTGACGTCGTAGTAATCGTTCAGATTGTCGAAGCCGATGACCTCGTCGCCCCGCTCCAGCAAGCGCAGCGACAGCGCCGAGCCGATGAACCCCGCGCTGCCCGTGACCAGAATTTTCATGGCGTCCTCCTGCCTGGATTCACAACCGACCGTCCACGGTGTTAGCCGCCAGGACATATTTCACGTCGAACAGCACCGAGTTCGGTTTGCCCAGGGCGCGGATGCCCTCGACGCCCAGCTCGCGGAACTGCCGGTGGGCGACCGCCAGGATGATGGCGTCGTAATGACCCGGCTTCGGGTCCAGGACCGGCTCGATACCGTATTCGCGCGCCGCTTCATCAGGGCTCACCCAGGGGTCGTAGACCTCGACCCGGGCATTGTAGTCGCGAAATTCCCGGACGATGTCGATCACCCGGGTATTGCGCAGATCCGGGCAGTTTTCCTTGAAGGTCAGGCCCATCACCAGCACGTTGGCGTCCACCACCGGGATGCACTTCCGGGTCATCAGCTTCACGACCCGTTGGGCCACATAGGCGCCCATGCCGTCGTTGATGCGCCGGCCCGCCAGGATCATTTCCGGGTGATAGCCGATTTCCTGCGCCTTGTGAGTCAGGTAGTAGGGATCCACGCCGATGCAGTGGCCGCCGACCAGTCCTGGCCGGAACGGCAGAAAGTTCCATTTGGAACCGGCGGCCAGCAGTACTTCCTCGGTGTCGATGCCCAGCCGGTCGAACAACAGCGCCAGTTCGTTGACCAAGGCAATGTTGACGTCGCGCTGGGTGTTCTCGATCACCTTGGCCGCCTCCGCCACCCGGATGCTGGATGCCTTGTGGGTGCCGGCGGTGATGATGCGCCGGTACAGGTCGTCCACGAACTCGGCCACTTCGGGCGTGGAGCCGGAGGTGATCTTGCGGATGGTGGTGACGCGGTGTTCCTTGTCGCCGGGGTTGATGCGTTCCGGGCTGTAGCCGGCGAAGAAATCCGCGTTGAAGCGCAGTCCCGATTCCCGTTCCAGAATCGGTACGCAGACCTCCTCCGTGGCACCGGGGTAGACCGTGGATTCGTAGATGACCACGTCGCCCGGTTTCAGCAACCGGCCCACGGTCGTGCTGGCGCCGATTAGCGGGGTGAAGTCAGGGCGTTTATAATCATCCACCGGAGTGGGAACGGTGACGATGTATACGTTGCAGTCGGCCAGATCCTCGGCGCGGTCGGTGTAGCGCAACTGCCGGGCTTGCCGCAGTTCCTCGGGCGCGACTTCCAGCGTGCCGTCGATTCCGGCTCGCAGCTCCTGGATGCGCGCCCCGTTGATGTCCAGGCCGAAGGTCGGAAACCGCTTGCCGAATTCGACCGCCAAGGGTAATCCCACGTAGCCGAGGCCGACGATACCGATACGAGTGGTGGCCAAATCGAACATTAATGACACTCCATTCACGATACTATTGCGAGGTTGGCTTAGTATAGAAGAGGGATCATCGTGGACATACCCGTCTTACCAGCCGAAACAGTACTCCAGTCAAACCCATTATCTCGTCATCATTCAATTCCATGATACGCCTGTTCAGACACTATGTTTCCCAAACGCTGCTGACCCTGCTGCTGGCCGAGTCGCTCGTGATGTTCTGGTCGATCTACTTCGGCTGGTCGTTGTACATGACGCTGGCTTACGGGGAGCCGTTTCCGCGTCTTGACGAGGCGATTCCCAGCGCGACGGCGTTCATGCTGGTCATGAGCGCGATCATGATCGCGATGGGGTTGTACGAACGCAACTTCTGGAACGGCAAGAGCGACATGCTGTTGCGGGTCGGGGTCAGTTTCCTGCTCGGCCTGTTTGTGATGACGCTCATTTATTACCTGTTTCCGGCGCTGCATGTGTCGCGCGGCCCGTTCAGCCTGGCGGTTGGCCTCGCCTTCGTGGGAGTGGTCCTGTTGCGTTTCACGTTTTTCCAAATTGCCAACCACGATCCGATCAAACGCCGGTTGCTGGTGTTGGGCGTGGGCCAGCAGGCGGCCCGGCTCGAGGATCTGCAACGGCACGAAACTCTCGGTTTTTCGATAGTGGGTTACCTGCAGGTTCACGAAGACGAAAAACCGGCCGTGCCGGCGGAGCGGATGCTCCAGGTCGTGGGCAATCTGGCCGATCTGGCCGACGAGTTGCGCATTGACGAGATCGTGGTGGCGATGGACGACCGGCGCAAGGGATTCCCTATCGAGGAGGTGTTGGAATGCAAGCTCGACGGCATTATGGTCAGCAACTTTCTGACGTTCTTCGAGCGGCAATCCGGCAAGATTCAACTCGATGCCCTGCGGCCAAGCAACCTGATCTTCGCCGACAGCTTCCAGCAGGCACTGGTCAACCGGGCCGCCAAGCGAGCGCTCGACCTGGTCGCCAGTTTGTTGCTGCTGGCGTTGGTCTGGCCGGTCATGCTGCTGGCTGCCCTGGCGGTCTGGCTCGAATCCGGTTGCCGCGGACCGATTCTGTACCGGCAGACCCGGGTCGGGTTCAACGGGCGGTTGTTCGAGGTCGTCAAGTTCCGCAGCATGCGGGTGGATGCCGAGAAGGATGGCAAGCCGGTCTGGGCCGGCAAAAATGACGCGCGGGTAACCCACGTCGGTCGGATCCTCCGCGATACCCGCATCGACGAGTTGCCGCAACTGTTCAACGTGTTGCGCGGCGACATGAGCTTCGTCGGTCCCCGCCCGGAACGGCCGCAGTTCGTGGCCGAACTGAACAAGAAGATCCCCTTTTATTCATTGCGGCATATGGTGAAACCGGGCATCACCGGCTGGGCGCAAATCTGCTTTCCCTACGGCGCGTCCGAACAGGATGCGCGCGAGAAATTGCAGTACGACCTGTACTACATCAAGAACCAGAGCCTGTTTTTCGATGTCGTCGTCCTGCTGCAAACGGTCCATACCGTGCTGTGGGGCAAGGGGGCGCATTAGGGCGGGCCAGGCTCGGATTCACCTGACGCGAACTGCTCGCCGAACCATTTGCCGGGGTTGATGGCGCATTAGGGCGGGCCAGGCTCGGATTCACCTGACCCGCATCCCCGGTTCCGCCCCGCTGT
Organism: Competibacteraceae bacterium UBA3908; assembly: GCA_002391525.1. Classification (GTDB taxonomy): domain Bacteria; phylum Pseudomonadota; class Gammaproteobacteria; order Competibacterales; family Competibacteraceae; genus Competibacter_A. Next base: position 1,183 of record DGFE01000054.1, on the reverse strand, counting down.
CGGGGCCAAGCAGGTAAATCCCGCCGCCGCCGCCCGCGGCCAGCACCATGCCCTCGGAGACGCCGAATCGCATCTTGCGCGGGGCGAGGTTGGCGACCATTACCGTCAACCGGCCCTGCAAGTCCTCCGGCGCGTAGGCCGACTTGATTCCGGCGAACACCTGGCGGGTTTCGCCGCCGAGATCCAATTCCAGCCGCACCAGCTTGTCGGCGCCGGTCACCGCCTCGGCGGTGACGATCCGCACGACCCGCAAATCCACCTTGGCGAAGTCCTCTATCGTGACGGTCGGGCTGATCGGGTCGTCCGCCAGCGGTCCGTGCGGTTTGGCGGACGGCTCCTCGCCCGCCGGATAGCTTTCCCGGGAATCCTCGACCATGGCGGCGATCTGGACCTGTTCCATCCGCTGCAGCAGCGGCTTGAATTCGGCGATGGGGTGATCGAGCAGCGGTGCGTTCAGATCGGACCAGCGCAGCGGCAGAATTTGCAAAAACTGCTCGACCTGCGCGGCCAGACCGGGCAGCACCGGCTTGAGGTAGATCGTCAACAGGCGGAACAGATTCAGGCCCATGCTGCACACCGCCTGGACCTCGGCCCCGGCGCCGGGCTGTTTGGCCAGCGCCCACGGCTTTTTCTCGTCGATGTACTGATTGGCGCGGTCGGCCAGCGCCATGATTTCGCGCATCGCCCGTCCGAATTCCCGCCCTTCGTAAGCCTGGGCGATGACGGCGCCGGCGTCGGCGAACTCGGCGTACAGCGCCGGCTCGGCGAGCTGATCGGCCAGCCGGCCAGCGAAACGGCGGGTGATGAAGCCGGCGCTGCGGCTGGCGATGTTGACCAGCTTGCCCACCAGGTCGCCGTTGACCCGTTGTTGGAAATCCTCGAAGTTGAGATCGAGATCGTCGATACCGTCGTTCAGCTTGGTGGCGAAGTAGTAACGCAGATACTCCGGTCGCAGGTGGTCGAGATAGGTGCGGGCCTTGATGAAGGTGCCGCGCGATTTCGACATCTTCTGGCCGTCCACGGTCAGGAAGCCGTGGCAATGCACGGCGGTCGGCTTGCGGAAGCCCGCTCCGGCCAGCATCGCCGGCCAGAACAGGATGTGGAAGTAGGCGATGTCCTTACCGTGTAAGTGATAAACCTCGGCCTGGATGTCCCGCTTCCATAAGTCGCCTAAACGGATCCC
>DGFE01000138.1:798-11770 GCA_002391525.1 Competibacteraceae bacterium UBA3908 | reverse complement strand
GATGTGTATAAGAGACAGGGCACGGAACAGCGGCGCTCGTTGTTCGACCGACAGATGCAATCGAGCCCCCTCATCGAGGTTGGCGACACGGCCACGTATCGGCGGACCGTCACCGAAGCGGACATCGCCCTGTTTGCCGGAGCCACGGGAGATACCAATCCCTATCATTTCGACGAGGCTTATGCCGCCAAGGGAATGTTCAAAAAGCGCATCGCTCACGGGATGCTGGTCACGGGGTATATCTCTACCGTGCTGGGGACGATCTTCCCGGGGCCCGGGACGATCTACCTGAGCCAGACCTTGGAATTCAAGGCCCCGGTCTTTATCGGTGACACCATCACCGCGGTCGTGGAAGTCCTGGCCATCAAGGATACCAAGCCAATCGTCACCCTCCGCACGGAGTGTCTCAACCAGGACGGGAAGACCGTGGTCTCGGGGCAGGCCGTGGTGCTCGTCGAATACGTGCCCATGGCGTGAGAGGGTGGCGAGGTACGAAGCGCCCCCGCCAGGATGGGCCGACGGTGAAGCCTTGCACTGCTATACTGAACTGCCATGTCCGACATCCAATCATGGATCGCCCGGTGGCGCCGCTGGGCGTTCGAGGAAGATCACGCCGAGCGTTCCCGGCTGGATCGGCTGGCGGTTTTTCTGACGCGGCTACTTTATGGCGTCGTCCTCAAATTCACCGACGGCCAGCTCAACCGGCAAGCCAGCAGCCTGGCGTACACGACCTTGTTGTCCCTGGTGCCGCTGCTGGCCGTCACCTTTTCCGTGCTCAAGGGCTTTGGCGTGCAGAACCAGTTGGAGCCCCTGCTGATGGGCTATCTGGAGCCCATGGGCGAGGCGGGACTGGAAGCGGGCCATCGCATCCTCGACTTTGTCGAGAATCTGCGGGTCGGAGTACTGGGGTCCCTGGGTATCGCCCTGTTGTTTTACACCGTGCTGAGTCTGCTCCAGAAGGTCGAGGAGGCGTTCAATGAAATCTGGGGCGTACCCCGCGCCAGGGGGTTGGGCCGGCGGTTCAGCGATTATCTCAGCGTCCTGCTGGTCGGGCCGGTGTTCATCTTCGCCGGGCTTGGCGTCGCCGCCTCGGCGCTGAGCCTCGAATGGGTCCGGCGGTTGGCGGCTATCGAACCGTTTGGCGTCCTCATCCTCGGGCTGGGACGGGTAATGCCGTATCTGCTGATCTGCATGGCGTTCGCGTTCCTGTACGCCTTTCTCACCAATACCCGGGTGCGACTGATGCCGGCGCTGGCCGGCGGCGTCTTCGCGGGGGTGCTCTGGTACGCCACCGGGCTGATCTTCGCCCGGTTCGTGGCCAATTCGTCCAGCTACTCGGCCGTCTACTCGGGTTTTGCCGCCGCGGTGCTGTTCGTGATCTGGGTGAACGTGGGCTGGCTGATCATCCTGGTGGGCGCGCAGGTCGCCTGCTATTGGCAAAATCCTCATCGGCTGCTGCCGCGCGGGGCTGGCGGCGGGTCGCGCGACAGCGAGCGGAGCGCCCTGGCGCTGACGATCATGACGCTGATCGGGCGCGCCTATTACCACCGCGATCCGTTGTGGACCCTGAATCGGCTTGTGGCCCAGTGCGAAGGATCGTCTCCGGAAGCGGTAACCGAGGTCGTCGAGGCGCTACGACGGAAAGGGCTGATTGTCGCCAGCGGTGACGATCAGCCCGTTTATCTGCCCGCCCACGATATTGGCGTCATCGGTTTGCAGGATATTGTGGCGGCGGTGCGAGCAGAGGGAGAGGCAAGCTGCCGGTCGCCCGCCGTGCGGGAGGTCATGAGTCGGATCAGCGCCGCGATTGATCAGACCCTAAAGGGTCAGACCTTAAAAGATCTGGTGCGGGCCGAGGAGAACGAAGGGCGCTGATCCAGCCGGGCGCCGCGCGACCCGTTGGCGTCACGAGCGGGGTTCCGCCACCGGACGCAGCCGGCGGGTCAGCACCACCCGCGCGACGATAAAGGCCAGCAACGCCACACCGAGTCGCGGCAGATGGCGATCCGGGCCGAGAATGAGATAGAAACCGGCCATGCTGACCGCCAATCGCAGGGTGAAACTGCCGAACACCCACAGCGCGGGATGCGCCTGTTCCGGCAGCCGCCGCAGGGTGAACCACAGGCCGGCGTAGTAGAACAGCCCCAGCAGCGCGCCGCCCAGCGCGGCCAGCAACCAACCCAAGAATTCAATCATGCGGCGGCCCCATCCGGTCCACCCACTGCCAGGCGGCGATGCAACCCAGCGCCAGTCCGGTCAGCAGCAGGCTCAAAGTCCAGGAAAAGCGGCCCGGATGAGCGTGATCCAGCCACAGCCCGAGCAGCGCCCCCAGCACCGCCGGCAACGCCACGCTCCAGCCGATCACGCCGAACACGCCCAGCCCGAACCACGGCCCCGGCGGTCCGGCGGCGCGCGCGCGCAACTTGCGGTCGGCCTTGCGCGCGACTTGCGCCGGCAGATGGTTGGGAACGCGCGGCGGTTTCATCGTGGCGGCTCCTGCAATTCCAGAAAACGGCGGATCACGCCGGCCTCCAGTCGGGCGATGGCGCCGCGCGCTACCTTTTCCTGATCGTCGTAACGACGAAAACGGGTTTCCACCACCTCCCGCAATCGCGCCAGATCGCCGTCGCGCACCGCCCGCCGCACCGAAATCAACACCTCGTCCCCGCATTTGACCAGCACCCCTCGATCCACCGCTACGAATGTCTCGTCGCCGTCCGGGGTGACGAAACCGACGATGCCCGGAACCAGCGCCGCCACCCAGTCGCGGTGGCGGGGCAGCAGACAAAACTGGCCTTCCGGCCCTTCCGCATCGATCTTGGCGGCGGTTTCGTCCACCAATACCTCGATGGGCGTAAGCAGTTTCAGGCGCATGGCCGCGCCTCGTCGAGGCCGCCGATCATGTACAACCCCTGCTCCGGCCAGTCGGCGCACTCGTCGTTGAGCAAGCGTTCGCAATCGTCCAGCGCCTGCGCCAGCGGCACGCTGGTCCCGGCCCGTCCGGTGAAGTGTTCGGTGGTGAAGAACGGCTGGGTCAGATAACGCTCCAGCCGCCGCGCCCGGTAGACCGTGGCCCGGTCACCGGGCGACAGTTCCTCCAGTCCCAGCATGGCGATGATATCCTTCAGTTCCTCATATTCGGCCAGGGTGCGGCGCACCGCCTGAGCGATCCGGTAATGGCGTTCGCCGACCACGGACGGCGTCAGCAGCTTGGAATCCGAAGCCAGGGGGTCCACCGCCGGATAGAGGCCCTGGCTGGCCCGCTGCCGCGACAGCGCCAGCACCGCCGACAGGTGGGCGAAGGTATGGGCGGTGGCGGGATCGGTGAAATCGTCGGCGGGCACGTACACGGCCTGTACCGAGGTCATCGCACCGTTGGCCGTGCTGCAAATCCGTTCCTCCAGTTCCGCCAGTTCGCTGCCCAGGGTTGGCTGATAACCCACCCGCGACGGCAACCGTCCCATCAGCCCGGAGACTTCCGCGCCCGCCTGGACGAAGCGGAAAATATTGTCGATCAATAACAAGACATCCCGGTGGGCGGTGTCGCGGAAATACTCGGCCATCGTCAGCGCTGCGTGGCCGACCCGGAACCGCGCCCCCGGCGGCTCGTCCATTTGACCGAACACCAGCACCGCCTGGTCGAGCACGCCGGCGTCGCGCATTTCCCGATGCAGTTCCTCGGCCTCGCGGCAGCGTTCGCCGATGCCGCAGAACAGGCTGACGCCCTGATAGCGCCCGACCATGTTGTGAATCAATTCGGTGATGATGACGGTCTTGCCTACGCCCGCGCCGCCGAACAGGCCGGCCTTGCCGCCGCGCTCCAGCGGACAGAGCAGGTCGATCACCTTGATGCCGGTCTCGAACCGTTCGCGCACGATCTGCTGCTGGCTCAACGGCGGCGGCGGTTGGTGGATCGCCCGCTGTTCGACCTCGACCAGCGGCGGTCCGCCGTCAATCGTCGTCCCGAACACGTTCACCATCCGCCCCAGCAGCGTCGGCCCGACCGGCGCGGTCAATGGCGTCCCGCTGTCCCACACCGGCTCGCCGCGCGCCAATCCCTGGGTGGCGGTCAGGGCGACGTTGCGCACGGTGTCGGCGCCGAGATGCTCGCTGACTTCCAGCACGATTTCCGACCGCCGCCCGGCCAGCAGGCGTTGGCGCAGGGGCGGCAATCGGCTGGGAAACCGCGCGTCCACCACGCTGCCGCGCACGGCGGTGACCGTGCCGCAAGGTGCGGGGGTCGAAGTGGTGGTTGGCGATGTGGGAGCGGCGGCGGGCATGAGGCTGGATCGGCGGTGTTTGGCCCATGAGGAGTCGTGCAGAGCCTTACATTGTACTCACTGGCCGGGGTCGGCGGTAAGAACCCGGCTGCCGTTGTTGGAAAAAGAGGCGTATCATGCTTGAGTTATGATGAACTCGGCTACGCGCTGCACTTGGAGAAATCGGATGGGAGTATAAAGTTTCTGGTGTTGGAGTGGATAATTTGGATTGATTTCTGTAACTCTTTGTTAACTGAGAAACTTTATGTCCACGACAGCCGTTATTGTCGAGCACCTTATCAGTGGGTTACAGGCCGCCGTATGGCTAGCCCTCCTGTTGCTTGCAAGCCTTGGTTACGATTGGATCAAGTTTGATCAACTAAAGGACATTACTGCTCAGCTCACATTTTTAATGCTTACAGTAGTATATCCACTGGGAATATTTATTGATGATGTAGCAGACTTTTTATTTGAATATTGGTCGAAACGAATTCGAAGCAAAAGATTCGAACTGGAGGGTATCCACTTAAATGAAAGAGATGTCACGGCATTCCAAGTATTGCAAGATACAAAGGATGATTTTTTAAGATCGTATTTCAGCTATATACGTATGAGAATTCGAATCAGTAGATCAGCATCCCTTAATTTTGGGGTTTGTACGCTAGCTACCATTGTATTTACGGTCGTTCGTATTCCATATACTTTGAAGGTCTTGCTAGTGGAATTTATTGTAGGGGCCGCATTCACTTCACTAGCAGTATGGGCATGGTACAGGGTATCTGATATTTTCGCCAAACAAATATCAAGAGCATTTAAAGCTCAAAATGAACATCAAGAGTGACAGCTAATGCATTTAACGTCAGACACTGATTTAAAAGTATGATGCTGAAATCATCAAAATGCTCCATATCGCTATTACCACCTTGCGCCATGTGGATTTTTTGCTTACATGGAACTGTCGGCACATTGCTAACCGGCTGGTTCAGGAGGGTATCGCCGCGTATCTTGAGCAACAAAGATTATTCCTGCCGATTATCTGTACACCCGAGGAACTTCTAGGAGGCCAAGACGATGAATGATGAAATCATCACGGAAATACGGGCTATAAAAGACGCCATCGGTGAGAAATTTAATTATGATCTCCGCGCCCTGTTCGAGGATATCAAGCGCGGCGAAGCCGAACTTCAAGCCGCAGGGGTTCAATTGATTTCCCCCCCACCAAATCCGGCCAGCCTACTGAATTCCGCATTGCAGCGGACTCGTTTCGCTCGCCGCTGAATTGGTCCGTTAAAGCTTCACGGGAGGTTCTTGTGATATCAGTCAGGAAGGCGCTTGCCTCGGATCTTGGGAGTATTGAATTTTTGCTTTCGTCGGCGCAACTGCCGACTGGCGACATTGAAAGGCATCTCCAGACTTTTTTCGTCGCCGGCAACGCTGGAGAAATCATTGGCGTTGGGGGTCTGGAGAATTGCGGGAATGGCATTGGACTCCTGCGCTCGTTCGTCATTGCGCCGGAGTTTCGCAACCAGGGCATCGCTGCCCGGATTCTCGAACAGGTTTTGGCCGACGCTCGCCAATTGGGTATCTCGGCACTTTATCTGCTGACGAACACGGCCCAGGACTACTTCGCCAAGCGGGGTTTTACACGCATGGCGCGGGACGATGCGCCAGCGCCGATCCGACAGACTTCGCAGTATGCCAACGAGTCGCGTTGCGGCGCGGCGACCTTGATGTTCCGCCGGGTCGAAGAGGGTCAGGGCGACCATTCCTCCGCCGCAATGCCGACCTTGAACGCTGACTTGGTGGAAAATGGCGCGCGGTATGCTGGTCGGGGTATTTGAGTTCGTGCTTCCTATTTCTCCTTTTGGCGGCCGAAATCAGCCGGGGTGATCGCCGTTTCGACCCGATTACGCCCTTCTTGCTTGGCTCGATACAGCGCCTGATCCGCCCGATAGATCAAGGCTTCGCCATTCTCATGCGGGGCGAGGGCGGCAACGCCCACGCTGATCGTCACCGAGATCGGCATGCCATGCTCCGGCGTGATCACCGTGTCCGAAATCCGCTGGTTCAATCGATGCGCTAACAGCAGTGCCTCCGGCAGATCGGTTTCCGGTAGGAGCACGACGAATTCCTCTCCTCCATAGCGTCCCGCCCTATCGGTTCTACGCAGCAATTGATGGATTTCGCGAGCGATCTTGCGCAGAACCCAGTCACCGGCTGCATGGCCCCAACTGTCGTTGATGCGTTTGAAATGGTCGATGTCGAACATGACGACCGAGAGCGCGGTACCGTAGCGCTGGGCGCGGTACACTTCCTGTTCGAGGTGATCGAACAAACTGCGACGATTGGCGAGCCCGGTCAGGCCGTCCGTGGTGGCGAGGCGTTCGAGTTCGGCGTTTTGGTCGGTTAGCCGACTCAGCAACCGCGCCAGCTCGTTGCGCATGGCATCGATTTCGTCGGCCTCGGGATGCTTGGAAAGCAGGTTTTGATCGAGATCCGTTTTCGCCATTTCGGCTTCGAGCGCCCTGATGCGGTGGATCAACCGATGATCGAGCAGGTAGAACTGTCGCCAGATCAAGATGCCCATCAAAACGCCGGCAAAACCGATGAAAAAGCCCTGCAACCAGAGTCGGCGCATCAGATCCCGACGATACGCTGCAAAGGCGATATCGATCTCGGCAGCCAGCGTACCGCTATAGCTCGCCAGCTTGACCGAATGATCGCCCATGAGACGTGCCAGATCGCGTTCCCGGCGTCGTCCCTGATCCATCTGTTGAACGGTCAGCGCGGCGGCCGACGTCACGCGGTGGCGAACGGCTTCCGCCAGCTCGTCGGCGACTCGGCGGAAATCGCTGGCCGCCGTCACTAGATTCTGGGCCAACTCCGCATTGGCGGTCTGTCCGACCACTGCTTGCAGGCTCGCTTCGAGATCAAGCATCTGGTCGTTGAACTCGGCGCGCATCGACCGCAGCTCGCCGAGCGTAAACGCCAGCGTGAGTTGCGAAGCCTTGGCGCCGACGTTGTGAGCGGCGCCCTGCAACTGTTGGGCTGTCTGCCAACGAGGCATAAAGTCATCCTGCAAAGCAGCCAGCCCAGCCTGAAGCCCATTTTGCATGTATAGCAATACCGAGGTCACAACGACCGCAGCCAGCCCCATGGCCCAGGAAAAGCGCCGGAACTGGGTGCTGATCGATGCGTGTTTGGTGGGTCTGTCGCCGCTGCCGGAATCGGTTGGTGAAAGGCTCGAAGACATCAAGTGTTTTGGGATGGGTTTGTCGCCTAAGAGCGGATAAACATAATGTTACGATGCTCCGGTCTGGGTTTGAAACGGTTCCTTGCGGCAAAGGGGGAAACATGGGGCAGTGCTTAAATTTTTTTATTCTATTTCAAGTTTTTGTCAGCGTATTGCTGGCGTTGTTCAGCGTTTCGTCCGCCGGGGCGGACGTGCTGGATCGCGTGCGCAAGCACGGCGCCGTGCGCTGTGCGGCCGGTTGGGGTACGGGGTTCAGCGGTCTGGACAACGCGGGGCGGCCCGCCGGTTTCGACGTGGATTTTTGCCGGGCGGTCGCCGCTGCCGTGCTGGGCAAGGCCGATGCGGTAGAAGTCGAGCGAATCGATACTGCCAACAAATACCAGGCGTTGGCGCGTGGCGAGGTGGATATTGCCTTTGGGTCGGCGACCTGGACCTACAGCCGCGATGTTGCGATGGGAACCCGGTTCGTGACGCCGATTTTTTTTGATGGGCAGGGCTTCATGGTGTGGTCGGATAGTCCGATCACTCGTCTCGACCAAGCCAAGGGCGCGAAGGTCTGCGTACAGAAGGAAACGACCACGGCGGCGAATTTGTACGATGTGTCGCGGGCCAGAGGACTTGATTTCAAAGTGATTGAGTCAAGCCCGAATAACATGCGGGATCGCTTTGTCCGCCGCGAATGCGATCTGAGCAGCGCCGACCGCTCCGAGCTGGCGGTGCAGCGTGCGACCCGGGTGATCGATCCCAAACGCTGGCGGATACTGGATGAAATCGTCTCGCGCGAGCCCATGGGCCCTTATATCGCCCAAGGCGACGAGCGTTGGTTCAACATCGTTCGCTGGGCAATACAGGTCACCCAGATCGCCGATGCGCGCGGGGTTGATGCGACGAACTTGGCCAAGATCGGCGAAGAGGCGGATGGCGAGTTGCGCCGCCTCGCCGGCAAAGAAGCAGGGTTTGGCCAGCCGTTGGACTTGAAGGATGATTGGGCGTATCAGGTTCTGACTCAAGTGGGCAACTACGGCCAGATTTTCGAGCGCAACCTAGGTGCGGGCAGCCCGCTGGGTTTGGAACGCGGCCTTAATCGTCCCTGGCAAAGCGGTGGCTTGTTCATGCCACCGCTGCTGCGGTGAGTCGGCGCTTTCCGGAGAGCGGCCTGGTGTCAGGCGCTCAGCAGCTTTTTGATTTCCTCGACCGACAACACCTTGCCGGTACTGTTCACTTCACCGTCCACCGCCAGCGCCGGTGTAGGGTGATTCCAGCGTCGATGACGGCGTTGCTAACGATGATGGTGGACATGGTGCTTTAGCCGATCCCGGTACGCTGTTCCGGTATCAATCCGCCTCCTTAATTGTTAGCAGCACTGCGCCACGGCGCATGCCGCCAAAAATAGGGTCAGACACGATTATTCCAGCCGATCAAGTGAGAATCTCGGATAATCTACCAAGCAGAATCCAGCAATAAACAAACCTGCTTAACTTGAGCATTGGTATTAACCACACGGAGTTACCATGGCTAAAAGCAAAACGATCAGCCTGCAAAAGTTTCTGGGTGTGGAATTACCCATCATCCAGGCGCCCATGGCAGGTGTACAAGACAGCGCGCTGGTGGTGGCGGTATCCAACGCTGGCGGTCTTGGATCATTGCCTTGCGCGATGCTCAGCCTCGACGCCATGCGCACCGAGCTGACAATAATCAGGACACAAACCGATAAACCTTTCAACGTAAATTTCTTTTGTCATACGCCACCTGAACCCAACGCCGAGCGTGAAGCGGCGTGGCGAGCCGCGCTTTTACCCTATTACCAGGAATATGGAATTGATCCGAATGACATTCCCACCGGGCCGGGTCGCAAGCCCTTCGATTCCGAAACCGCCGAGGCGCTGGAAGCGTTCAAGCCCGCCGTAGTCAGCTTTCACTTTGGTTTGCCGCCAGCCGACTTGCTAGCGCGAGTGAAAGCCTGGGGTTCGAAGATACTGGCGTCGGCAACGACCGTTGATGAGGCGCGCTGGCTTGAAGCGCGTGGAGTCGATGGCATCATTGCGCAAGGGCTCGAGGCGGGCGGACATCGGGGAATGTTTTTATCAGAAGATCTGACCACCCAAGCAGGCACGTTCGCGCTGGTCCCGCAAATTGTGCGGGAAGTGAAACTCCCCGTCATCGCCGCCGGCGGCATCGCCGATGCCAAGGGCGTTGCGGCGGCGCTGGCGCTTGGCGCAACCGCCGTGCAAATCGGGACCGCTTATCTGCTCTGTCCAGAAGCCACTACCAGCGCGATTCATCGTGCTGCGCTGAGGAGCGAGGCCGCGCGCCACACTGCGCTCACGAATCTTTTTTCTGGCCGACCCGCTCGTGGAATCATTAACCGAATTATGAGAGAGCTTGGTCCGATCAGCACCGTAACACCTGCTTTTCCGTTAGCGACCGCCGCCATCAACCCCTTGCGCGCCCAAGCCGAGAATAGAGGCTCCGCTGATTTCTCACCTCTCTGGTGCGGTCAGAATGCGAACGGTTGCAAGGAGGCGCCAGCCGCTGTTTTGACGCGAGAATTGGCCGTCGATCTCAAGTAGCCAGTTGCCATACTTAAATGTTCGCTAACAAACTATTCGAGACGGACTTCCGCATGCGGGCTTCACCTGCCCGCTCGGCACTCAATGGTGGAATTAGAGGAATCGACAAACGGTAGATGATCAAATAATTAGCAGAATCACCGAATGCCATTCGAGAAACGCTTAGAAGAAACATTCACTCGTTACCTTGCTGAAACCAGAATCTGGTATCCATAAAAAAATCAATGACTTGTTGAATAAAACTACCGCCAATGGTTATTATTGAAACAGACTTGGAGAGCAGGAGTTCAGATGGAGAACTGATATCGAGGTTTTTTCTGGCAACAGCTTATAAACGGCAGACCTTTGGAGATTGACGGAGGCTTGTGGCGCCCCCGTCCACCGTGAACGGGCAACTCGCCCGCCTGGATTTGGACGGCATGCCGCCGGAACCGCGAACCATGGCTCAGAAAGTGATGCGCCACATCATTCGGGCCAGATCGGAAGACGGCTGAAACCCGAGCCTGCCGAGATGATGTCATGTTGGTGACAATGTTTTCCTTTCCGCACTCGCAGCAAAAAAGCGTGCTTTTTTCCAAAAAATCGTCTTTAATGAAGATATTACGCTTTGGATAACAGCCGGTTCATGCTGGCCCGCTCCGAGCAGCCAAGCTTATGATCCTGATTCCGCGGGAACGCCGCTTCTGGCCCAGTGTCTCCCGCCAACGCCAACCTGAAATCATGAAGGGGTGACCGGTGGAACGCGAAAGTATGGAATATGATGTGGTCATCGTCGGCGCCGGACCGTCCGGCCTGTCGGCGGCCATCCGCCTGAAACAACTGGCGGCGGAGCACAATCAGGAGGTCGGCGTCTGCGTCCTCGAAAAAGGTTCCGAGGTCGGCGCGCACAT
>DGFE01000138.1:0-532 GCA_002391525.1 Competibacteraceae bacterium UBA3908 | reverse complement strand
CCCCGCCGCAGATGAACAATCACGGCAACTACATCATCAGTCTGGGCAACCTGTGCCGCTGGCTGGCGACCCAGGCCGAGGAACTGGGCGTGGAAATCTATCCCGGTTTCGCCGCCGCCGAGGTGCTCTACAACGACGACGGCGTGGTGGTGGGTGTCGCCACCGGCGACATGGGCGTCGACCGCGAAGGCAAGCCGACCGATCAGTTCACGCCCGGCATGGAACTGCGCGCCCGTTATACCGTTTTCGCCGAGGGCTGCCGCGGTTCGCTGACCAAGCTCCTGTTCGAGCGGTTCAAACTGCGCGAAGGCGTCGATCCGCAGACCTACGGCATCGGTCTCAAGGAATTGTGGGAGGTCGACCCGGCCAGGCACCAGCCGGGCAAGATCGTCCACACCGTCGGCTGGCCGCTGGATGCCAGCACCTATGGCGGCTCCTTCCTGTATCACCTGGAAAACAACCAGGTGGCGGTGGGTTTCGTGGTCGGCCTGGGTTACGAAAACCCGCACCTGTCGCCGTTCGACGAGTTCCA
>DGFE01000164.1 GCA_002391525.1 Competibacteraceae bacterium UBA3908 | reverse complement strand
GACGAAGTCATCGGCAACGAGACCCGGGTCAAGGTGGTCAAGAACAAGCTGGCGCCGCCCTTCAAGCAGGCCGAGTTCGAAATCCTCTACGGCGAGGGCGCGTCCCGGCTGGGCGAGATCGTCGATCTCGGCGTCAAGATCGGGCTGATCGAGAAATCCGGCGCCTGGTACAGTTGCGGCGGCACCCGCATCGGCCAAGGCAAGGATAATGCCCGCGCCTACCTGAAGGAAAACCCCGAACTGGCCCGTGAGCTGGAAGACAAGATTCGCGCCCACTTCCTGACCCGCCCCGAAGCAGTTCCGGGCGCCGATCTCGGCGGCCCCAGCGACGAAGCCGCCGGTTCCGCCGATGAATTGGACGCGGACCTGCTCTGAGGGCGCCAGCGTCGCCGACCCGGCGGTCATCCGCGCCAAGGCCCTGGACCTGCTGGCCCGGCGCGAGCATTCCCGTCTGGAACTGCGTCAGAAACTGCTCCAGCGCGGCTTCCCAATCGATCTCATTGAACCGGCGTTGGACCGGTTGAGCGAGGAACGTCTGCTCGACGAAGGCCGCTACGCCGAACTCTACGCCTGCAGCCGGGCCGACAAGGGTTACGGACCGTTGCGGATCGCCCGTGAACTGCGCGAGCGCGGCGTGCCGGAAGCCATGGTCGCCGCGACCCTGGCGGCGCTGGAGGACGACTGGCAGCCCAAGCTGCGGGAACTTCATCGCAAACGTTTCAAATCCCCTATTCCCGCCGACACCGCCGAGCGGATGCGGCAGACCCGGGTGTTGCGCCAGCACGGCTTCACCCTGGACCAAATCAAGCACCTGTTCGAGACTGTCTAAATTTCTCGTATCGAAACCGACCTGAAGCCCGACCATGACCAGCAGCGCCGAACTCCGCCAGCTCTTTCTGGATTACTTTCGTGGCCACGGCCACGCCGTGGTCGCCAGCAGCCCGCTGGTCCCGCTCAACGACAGCACGCTGCTGTTCACCAACGCCGGCATGGTGCAGTTCAAGGACGTGTTCACCGGCCGTGACCATCGCCCCTACCAGCGGGCCGCGACCGCGCAGCGCTGCGTGCGGGCCGGCGGCAAGCACAACGATCTGGAAAACGTCGGCTACACCGCCCGCCACCACACGTTTTTCGAGATGCTGGGCAACTTCAGTTTCGGCGACTACTTCAAGCGGGACGCCATCCGTTTCGCTTGGGAATTCCTGACCGGCGTGCTGGAGATGCCGGTGGACAAGCTGTGGGTGACGGTCTACCAGACCGACGACGAAGCCTATCAGGTCTGGGCCGACGAGATTCGAGTGCCGAAGGCGCGCATCGCCCGCATCGGCGACAAACCCGGCGGCAAACGCTACGAAAGCGACAACTTCTGGGCGATGGGCGACACCGGTCCCTGCGGTCCCTGCTCGGAAATCTTCTACGACCACGGACCGGAAATCGCCGGCGGTCCGCCCGGCACGCCGGACGCCGACGGCGACCGCTACATCGAAATCTGGAATCTGGTATTCATGCAGTTCGACCGCGGCGCGGATGGCGTGCTGACCCCGTTGCCGAAACCCTCGGTGGACACCGGCATGGGGCTGGAACGGCTGGCGGCGGTGATGCAGGGCGTCCACAGCAATTACGAGATCGACTTGTTTCAGAATCTGATCCGGGCCGCCGCCGAAGCCACCGGTACGACGGATTTACGCTCCAGTTCGCTGCGGGTCATCGCCGACCACATCCGCGCCACCGCCTTTCTGATCGCCGACGGCGTGCTGCCGTCCAACGAAGGGCGCGGCTATGTACTGCGGCGGATCATGCGCCGCGCTATCCGCCACGGCTACAAGCTGGGCGCGGAGGGCAGCTTCTTTCACACGCTGGTTCGGCCCCTGGTCGTCGAGATGGGCCAAGCCTATCCCGACCTGACCCAGGCCGAGGCCCAGGTGGAGCGCGTCATCCGCCAGGAGGAAGAGCGTTTCGCCGAAACCCTGTCCCACGGCATGAAGTTGCTGGAAGAGGACATCGCCGATTTGTCCGGCACAGTCATCCCCGGCGAAACCGTATTCAAACTCTACGACACTTACGGCTTCCCAGTCGATCTCACCGCCGACATCGCCCGCGAACGCGGCTTGCAACTGGACCATGCCGGGTTCGAGCGGGAAATGGCGGCGCAGCGGGAACGGGCGCGGGCCCACAGCCAGTTCGGCCTGCGCCAAGCCGCCGACCTCGGCATCAAGGGCTGCACCGAGTTTCACGGCTACGACCGGCTGGAGGAAGACGCCACCGTGGTGGCGCTGTTCCGCGACGGCAAAGCGGTCGAGGAACTGAGCGCCGGCGCCGAGGGCATGGTGGTGCTGGACCATACCCCGTTCTACGCCGAATCCGGCGGCCAGGTCGGCGATACCGGCTGGTTGCGCGCCGACGGGCTGGAATTCGAGGTTCGCGACACCCGGAAGCAGGGCGAAGGCGTTTTCACCCATATCGGCGTGCTGGAGCAGGGCCGGCTTCGGCGCGGCGACCCGGTATCGGCGCAAGTGGACGCCGCCAAGCGCCAGGCGACCGCGCTGCATCACTCCGCGACGCATTTGTTGCACGCGGCGCTGCGCCGGGTATTGGGCGCGCACGTCACCCAAAAGGGCTC